>JAQVYB010000028.1 GCA_028708815.1 Kiritimatiellia bacterium
CCACGAATCCGACCCAATTCATCTGGAGTCCAAACCGTACCGGCGCCGACATACTCGCCAACGGAATCTATATCGGGCTCAACGGCGATAACTGGCAGGGAAAACAAGCGCAATACCTCAAACGCATGGATGTCGCCGCCACCTATCCCACCAATGCGCAGGGTCTCTATGCCGGCTCCAAATACAGCGACTGGGACTGGGATCAGGACGGCCTCAACAACGATTGGGAAATCGCGCACGGCCTCAACCCGAACAGCGCCACCGGCGTGAACGGGGCCTGGGGCGATCTGGATGGCGACGGCATGAGCAACAACGCCGAACTCCTCGCCGGAACCAACCCGAACGACTTCAGCGACGCACTGAGCATCGAAGAACTGGTCTTGAACGGATCGCAACTCAGCATTACCTGGGCCAGCAAGCCCAACATTAACTATCAGATTCTCTACAAAAACTCCCTCCTGAACTCGGAGGAAGACTGGAAGACTTATGGCCCGCTGCGCACAGCCCTGAACTCCGACACCACGGTGAGCGGTACAGAAGGCGCCGGTGATACCAACCGGTATTTCCGGGTTCGCGTACAGCCATAATACGCCGCAAGGCACACACACACAAGTTCCCTCCGCCCTCCCCGGGCGGAGGGAACCCTGTTTTCAGGGAGATGCATCCGGCGCAACATGACGTCCGCTCCGGCATGAGCTGACAAACCGTATTTTGAACCGATTCTCCCTCCTGCGTCTCAAAAATGACATTTCACGCATTTTTGACAAAACAAACGCCTGTGAAATCCACTTTTCTCATAAAAAAGACCCGTTTTTGCCCAATATTTCCTTATTTTCTGATTTTTTTACCATTTTCAGGCCTCTCCCGGGAAAAATGGAACATTATGTGCTTTAAATGACTTGTAACCCCCGGAGCGGCTTTAGTGAAAAACATGCGGTACATGATGTGGATTAGCGTCCTGCTGATGGGACTTGGGCTGGTTGGCTGTACGTCAACCGGCGCATCCTATACACGTACCGCTCCGCTCTTTGAACCCGGTGTAACCTACAGCCCGGATGATGTGCTTTGTGTAAACAGCCGAGGAGGTCTCTATTTCGCGAGTGTAACCCCCTGAAACCACAACCCATTCCCCCAACACGGTCCCGTCCGATACCCTCCCCAACAGTCGGCGGGACCTCCTCTTTTTTATACGAACAATCCGGTGTTGACCCCCAGTGCTCTCCCCTGTTTAAATGATCGCTAATCAAAACACGGGAGCACTATCATGAACATCAAAGTCACCATCGCCGGAGCGGCGGGCAGAATGGGCCGCGCCCTGATTCACGGGATGCAGCTGGATCACCTCGAAAACCTTTCCCTCTGCGGCGCCTTTGAGCGCAGCGAACATCCCGACATCGGAAAAGACGCCGGACACCTCTGCGGCATTGGAGAACTCGGCATCCCTCTTGCCGACTCCATCGAAAAAAGCGCCCAGCATGCCGACGTCATCATCGACTTCACCTCACCTGCCTCCACGCTGGCTAACTGCCGCTGGGCATCCGAAAACGGCAAAGCACTGGTGATCGGAACCACCGGGCTCTCCGAGGAAGACATCGGCCTCATTCGACAGGCGGCAACCCGCATCCCCGTGGTCTTTGCCCCCAACATGAGCCTGGGCGTCAACCTCCTCTTCTCGCTGGTCCGCCAGGCAGCAGCCGCCCTCAAAAACAAAGGGTACGATGTGGAAATCATCGAGCGACACCATCGGCGCAAAAAAGATGCACCCAGTGGTACAGCCATAGGACTCGGAAAAGCAGTGGCTGCCGGATTTGATTGGAATCTTGCGAAAGTAGCCGTGGATGGCCGAACGGGCGTAGCCAAAGAGGAACGCCCCGTCGAACAAATTGGATTTCACGCCATTCGCGGAGGCGACATCGTGGGCGACCATACCGTCCTCTTCGCCACAGAAGGCGAGTGCATTGAGCTTTCACACCGAGCCACCACGCGCGACACCTTTGCCATGGGAGCCCTGCAATCGGCCTTTTGGGTAGCCGGGAAAAAACCCGGACTCTATTCTATGATGGACGTACTCGACCTCACCTGACCGCATGAATGAAAAGACCTTAACGGAGAAAATATGGAAGCGGGACTCAGCTTGGGGAGCAACATGGGAGATCGGCTGGCGTGCCTGCGAGAGGCTCAACGCCGAATTGTCGCCTTACCGGGCGTGGCCGACCGCGGGCGCTCGCCGATCTATGAAACGGAACCGGTAGGCGTCGCCCCGGAATATCAACACCTCAAGTATCTGAACGCCGTCATTCTGATTGATTCGCAGGCGCCCGCACAGGCGCTGCTCGCGCAAATACACGGCATCGAAGAAGCTATGGGACGCATTCGCGGTTCCGCCCCGAATCTGCCCCGCCCGATTGATATTGATATCCTGTATGTGGGGCCCACCATCATCAAAGACGCCGATCTGTGCATACCGCATCCGCGCTGGGCCGAACGCAGCTTCGTGGCGAAGCCCTTGAGCGACCTGCGCCCCAACCTGATCATTCCCGGCGCCTCCCAACCCGTCAGAACAATTGCGGCAAACCTCCCCGATGCCCATACCATCCGACTCTTTTCGCTCAAATGGTAGCCCAGCGCGCTCCGAGCGCGCCGAAGGGATTGCCGCTGTTCCCGGAAGACGATCTTTTAATCGTATCAGGGGTGCGGCGAAAATGAAGCCAACAACGCGTTGTTCTTTGCGCAAATCCCCGCACGGCCGCACACCAAAGCACACCCCCCGAAAAACTGCGCTCACTCCTCCCCTGCCGTTCCGAATCAGCCGCACGTCTCCGTCAGCATTTCATACCAGGCACGCACCGCCCTTAATTTCCGCAGGGGCGGCGGAATGAAAAACAGCGGATAGCGGCTTTCCGCACGCCATTGATTGATACGCTGCGAATAACGAATCGTCCACGAAGGCAGGCGCGGATCCAGCGCCAGAATCAACCAGTCTCTCGCATAGCCGCTCAAGAGGTCGGCCCGCTCAATCTGGGCGTGAAACAGTGTAATCCACGGCTCAATAACCAGGACATCCGCTCCGGGATATTTCGCCGCCCACGCGGCAGCGTGATACCAATCTGCCGGTGCAAAAAGAACCAGCCCATGCTGACGGAGATCAAACGCATTGCGTTTTACAAAACGATCCACATCCTGAGCAGCACGGGTGGGCCGATCGCACACGTCCGTCAGCGGTGTCAGATCCCCCTGCTCGGGCAGATAGATTTCCGGATGATTCTGCGCCGACCACTGCAATTGAATATCCGTGGTCAGATCCCGAGGCCCGGCCTCCTCAAGCCAATGCGCCAACTCCGGATTCTTTCGCCCAACCAATGAAGTGTTCAGCGCCTTTAAGCTCGGAAAAACATGCACATCCCCCGAAGTAACCAGCCCCTTGGAATGAAAAACCCGCTTCATAGCCAGCTCCAGATCAGACGCAATCTCCCCGGAAAGATCACAGGCAAAACGCCGAATAATCTCCGCATCCCCTTCCCCTAACGAATCCGCCGCGTGCTGAAGAAGCAAAGCCGCCTCCACCAGCAGGACCTGCCCGCAGCCCTGCATATTCTGAAATTCCTGCTTCAGATACGTTAGTCCGCCCCCCTCCCGCGATAACTGATTCATAAACGAAGCCGTGACCTGACGCAGCCGAGAAAGCTCCTCCAGCAGCACGCCCTCCGGTCGCGATGAAGCACCGCTTTCTTCCGGAATCAAAACAGGACAACGCCCAATAAAGGCAGAATCGTCCGCCATGAATTCCGACAGCGGCTGAGCCACCGTTCCCTCCAAACGAGCGCCCCGTCGGGCGGCATTGAAGACGGCCACGCTTCCTTTTTCACGGCGCCTACTCACACGCTGGAGAACCTCTTGAAAGTGCAGGCGTCGTGCATTAAGCAAATGGGTGGTTTTCACAGCCCGCCCATCCACGCCGGGAACCTCCAGAACCGGTTCATTTTCCGGTTGTTCCTTCTCGGGATAAAACCGTCCGTAGGCATCCAGACAATAATCATACCCAAGCATTACCAGGCGCCCGCAACCCAGCGCCAACGCCACCGAGGGCAAAAGGTCCTCATCGCATACGGCATCCGTTTCCATTGGATAAAGCGGCAATTCAAACCGATTCGACAACTGCCGGACCTCCTCCTGCACCGATGCCGTCCAAAGAATGGTCGGGAAATGGCGGGTCAACCCCGGATCCGTTTCAGGCCGTGCGAAGAGAGCGGACTGCTCCTGATCCGCCATGGCACTCCATGAATCCTCCGCCCAGGACGAGGTAGCCACCACAACGCGCGGAACCACCCCTTCCTGCAGCATCACCAGCGCCGCACGCGCCGTGGCAATGATCAGTGCCTTGTCGGAAAGCTCGCGCAACAGGTCCAAATGCGAAACCAAAGAGGCCCCCGCATCACACAGGATCGCCGGGGTTTCCTCCGGCAGACACGCCGGCTTAAAAAGCGGAACCGACCGAATCACCGGGAGATTGCGCAGCAGGCAGCGAAGCCGAAGCAGCGCCGACAGATGCTGCTCCTGCCTGTTTACGGCATGATGATTTTCCGGCCAGTCGTACACGGTTTCCACCTCATTTCGATCCTGTGCAGTCGTCCCGGAATGCCGGGCACAAGCACACAACCTACCTTTTCAATATCAGGTCTGTCAATGTCCGCACAGCGCCGCGCCCGCCGCGTGCGGGCAGTACGCCGTTTGCGGCATTCAACACGTCGGGATGGGCATCGCTCACCGCCAGCCCGCAGCCGACCAACCCCATACACTCCAAATCATTCACATCGTTGCCCACATAAACAACCTCCGAGGCATCCACCCCCTGCCCCCTCAACCACTCCTGCAACGCACCCGCCTTCTGCTCGATCCCCTGCAAACATTCGATCCCGAGCTTTTTGCATCGGGCCGATACCACGCCATTAATTTCCGCAGAAAGCACAAGCAGACGAATCTCCGGGCGGGCACGACGCAACAGAGAAATCCCCATGCCATCGCTCCGAGAGCAACGCACCGATTCACACCCATCCTCGCCAACCATCACCCGATCGTCCGTCAACACCCCGTCGAAATCAAACACCACCGCACCAATCCGCTCGGGCAAGGATGCCGCACAATGCGCCCGGCCTGGCACATTCAAGCGCACCTCCGCCACCTCCAAATCCGACGGCTCATCAATCTCCAAACACCGCTCCGGCGGCATTTCATACATCACCGTCTTCCCGAAAAAACGGTGTTTTGCCTTCAGAAAGCCCGGCGCGCGCATCACATAGACCGCCCCTGTTTCCAGATACTGCGCCTCCCGCTCCTGCCGCATCAGGCGCAGCGCCTTGTCGTGATTGATTCCCTCGGCCTGGCCGGCGCCCTCCTCGCGCCATAGAAAATAATGAAACGGCGTCACGCTAAGCGCCGTGTCTCCGCCACGCTCCAGCAGGCGCTCCACCGTGCCGTCAACATCCTCCGCGCTGGTGAGCGGCGAGGTACATTGAAGAAACACCAGCATGTCCGGCACATACTGTTCATCCGTCCGCAAGGTCTCCAGCACATGCAGCAGTGCGCTTTCCGACGATGCCGTATCACCGGCAATCTCCACAGGACGCAACACCACCTCCGCACCCCATTGCCGGGCCACGTCCGCAATCTCCGCATCATCCGTCGAAACCACCACTCGATCCACGCGTTTCGCTGCGAGAGCCGCATCAATCGTCCAGGCAATAAGCGGTCTGCCCGCCAAAGGATGAATGTTCTTATGCGGAATCCCCTTCGAACCGCCACGCGCCGGTATAATCGCCAGTGTTTTCATAGTAAAGTCTCCATCCATTTATACCACCATCTCTCATCATGATATTCTTGCACCAGAAACGTTGCCCCATCAGCTTTCATTCGTTGGAAAGACACAACGCCCGCTTACGCCTTGAAACCCTCCAGCTCCGCACGAAGCACGCGCAATTCCTCGAACTCCGCCACACGCTTCGGCGTGAAAAAGCAGGGCGAAAATCCGTCATGCCCCCAGACCGAAAGCACCTCGCGACACCGCGCCTTCCAGCCGGGAAACCGTTCATCCGCGCCAATCAACACAGCATCACGCGGCAGGCGATGCAGAAAGCAACCGTGCAGCATCTGTTCATGCAGCGCATCCAGCCAGGGCTCCACCACAAGCAACCGCATGGTCGGGCAACGATTCAACATCTCCAGCACATGGACCCAATTGCACGGGGCAACCACCACCATGCCGAACCGCGCCGCATCAAAACCGGAAACCGAAAAAAAGGTGTTCACCTCCTCTCGGACCTCCTCCAGCATAGACCACTCTCCCGCCACGGAAATATAGTCCTCTCCCCGCTCTTCACGCACCTCCATCCCCGGAACCACCTGATTCTTCCAGCGGAAGCGAAAACGATCGGAAAGCATCCCTTTTTTCTGCTCCGCCATCCATTCGGCCAACGCCGGATTGCTGCGACGAATGCAGGCCACACCCAACCTCTTAAAGGCAAAAAAGGCTGTAGAGTCCCGCGCGGAAACGGCATAACACCCCTCCGACTGAGTGGTGGCCGCACGCAGATCGTCGCGCACATCCTCAACCAAATCGTGCAGCATCTGATAATACCGCTCCAAACAGCACAGACGGCTCATGGGTTCTTCGGCATCCACCATCAGACCCGGCGTTTCCGCAGAAATCCGCTCGGCATGACGCACAAGCGGCATCAGCCAATGCGACCTCTCGTGCTGCGCCCACCATTTCCGCTCGGTGGAAAGCAATGGCTGAAGCGCCTCTCTTCCGTAGTCAGGGAGCTTGCCAGCCGGCATCCCCTTTCCCCGCTCCATCGAAAACCGACAAACCGCCTCCAGCACGCGCCCCGTCAACCCGATCAGTTCCTCCGAATCCCCCAGCATCTCCCGCGAAACCTCCGCACAGCGCGTTCCGTCGCGCTTCTCCAAATTCCAGCGCGGAACAAAAGCCGGAGATTGGACCGCGCCCATAAAACCGGGCAGGCTCATCCGCTCGGCGCCCCGAATCACCGCGCCACCCACCGTACAATTCACCACCCGCGGCATTTCCGGCGCCTGCGCAAACGCCCGCTGAATGATTTCAAGATATTCCTCCAGCGCTTCACGCAGCACCGCCAAGTCCTTCGTAGCATAGACGGAACCACCCTCGTTGGCGGGCACCTCCAGCAGGTGTTCCGCCCCGCTGATTCGACGGCCGCCCTCCGCATGAAGCATCCCCGACGGGCCCAGACTGAAATCCTGCCCAACCATCGCAATATGCATACAGCCCATGCGAAGCGCCGTCTCCACCGCATGCGCCGATACCGTTTTATACAGCGTCATCCGCGCCTGCCCAATTCCCGACTCGCTGAGATATTCGTTAAACGTCGGCGACGATCCCTGACACCAGAAAATGGAATCAAACCGACGCGCCACGCGCGTATCCACCGTCGTGGCCGCCACCAGCAGTGTCTCGCCCATCGAAATTTCCGGCGGCCAGTTGATCCCGGCGAGCGCGTCATCCTCCACCACCACATGCGGTTGGATGCCGGCCTCATACAGCGTCCGGACGGCGTGCCCCACCGCCACCAGCAAACCCATCTCCCGAAAGGCCCGTATGTCCTCGATCTGCCCCTTCAGCGATGGTCCCGCCGCGCAGACCAGTGCCACGGTACCCGGCGGGACCAACGGCAGCTCCGCCACGGAACGCATCGCCATGTTGCCCAGATTCAACAGCGACGCCCGCAGAAAAATCAATCCCCGCCCCGCATCCATACTCAGATTCGCCAGCGTCCGCTTGATGCACTGGGCCAAACGCCCACTGATTTCCGGATAGCGCCCCTGAAAAGATTGATGAATCACGAGCCGGACGGTGCGATGCGGCAAGCGGGCAATGAGCAACCCCAGCTTTTCTTCATACTGCCCGACCTCTTCAGCCACCACATGAAGCGTGCGCTCCTGAGCCTGTGCCGCCTGTTCGTTCAGCGAAGCCATCAAATCACCCGTGCCGGGTGGACACACCCAAAACAGGACCGTGGAAGAGGGCAACTGGTCGCGAATCCGTCGAATGGCAGACAACGATGCTTCGCCGAAATAGACCAGCAGCATCGGCGGATCACTGGGCGGAAAAAGGGTTCCGGGCGTCTTGGGCGGCGCCTCGCGCACCGCACGGGCGAACATCTCCTGAACGGTTTGAATAAAAGCCGCCAAACATTGCTCTGTCATGCTCCGAATAATAGCGCCTCCCCCTCAGCCGCGCAATGGGCTTTCCCTGCTTTTCTCCCTAACAAACGAACGCATCTGCAGAATTTAGAACGGCAATTGACACAGGCCGCACATACGTGAATAATGGTATGTATCAAAGGAGTACTGGTCATGAATATCACCCTTGCGGCAGATGCCGACACCGTCAGGGGAAACGGGAATGAGTCTTGATTTCATAGACTCAAACATCATTGTGTATGCCAATGACGGGCGGGATGCCGCAAAACAGAAAACCGCACTGACCCTGATTGGCGAAGCAATGCGTTCCGGAACCGGCGTCATCTCCACACAGGTACTGCAGGAATATGCGAATGTGGCCCTCGGAAAGCTGAGACAGCGGCAGGATGTTGTTTTACGTCAACTGACTCTGCTGGAGCGCTTGCAGGTCGTTCCACAAACGCCAACACTCGTTAAGCGCGCCGTGGAAATTCACGGTCTCTATGGAATAAGTTTTGGGGATTCCGCGATCGCGGCGGCAGCGGAACAGGCCGGCTGCGAACGCATCCTCTCCGAGGATTTGAATCCCGGGCAATTCTACGGAAGCGTGGTGGTGTTCAATCCTTTTGGGTAATGGCTCCCTGCATGCCACCGCTCCAAACGCTCTTTCGAATCCCTCCAATGCAATCATCCACCCGTTTTTTTGTTTTGAGTATTCCGGGTACGCCCGTTATGTTACCGGCGTTTAAGGGCAACATATATCACGATGAATCCGTTATCCATGCTTTGGCAGCGGCGCAACATGCTGCTCAATCTGACGCTCCGTGAGTTGAAGAGCCGATATAAAAATTCGGTTCTTGGATTCCTGTGGAGCATTCTGACCCCCCTTTTCATGGCGGTGATCTACGTGTTTTTCCTTCGTCTGCTGGCACGCGGCGTGCCGCTCGAGAGCATCATCATCGGCGTTTTTGCCTGGCAGTTTACCGCACAGGCCGTGCATGAAGGACTCGTTTCAATCACCTCGAACGCCAACCTCGTGAAGAAGGTGTTTTTTCCTCGCCTGATTCTGCCCACCGCCATCACCCTGGGCAATCTGGTGAATTATCTGCTGTCGCTGATCGTTCAGTTCATTCTGCTGGCGATTCTACTGGCCTGGCGGGGCGAGGCAATGGCCTGGACCGCGATCTTCGTGCCGCTGGTGGTGGTCTATCATACCCTTTTTCTGCTCTCACTGGCCTACCTGCTCTCGGCGGCTAATGTATATTTCCGGGATGCCCAGCATCTGGTGGGCGTCCTGCTCAGCGCGTGGTTCTTCGCCAGTCCGGCCATGTATGATCTTTCCATCGTACAAAATGTCGCCGCAAAATGGCCCCTCGTGCTTGATCTGTATCTCCTGAATCCCATGGCTATCATCATCACCGCCTATCGTGCCCTGATTCTGCCTGGCGCGGTCTTCCCGCTTACCTGGGCGGTGGCCGTCGGCGGAAGCATCCCCGTCTTTCTCCTCCTGATTTCCCACGTCGTTTTCCAACGCGCTCAACGAAATTTTGCGGACTTGTTATGACGGATCTTGCCAAAGAAGCCAAAACCCTCGGCAAGCGCTACCATGTACGCGGCCACGCGCCGCCCAAGGCCATGAGCGCGCTCAAGGGCCTCCTCTACCGACAGAAAAAAGAAGAATTCTGGGCCCTGCGTGAGGTGGATTTTGACATTCAGAAAGGCAAAACCATCGGCGTAATCGGGCCGAACGGCTCAGGGAAAAGCTCCACACTCGGACTGGTCACCGGCACGATCTATCCCACCACCGGCTACGTCAAAACACACGGACGCATCTCCTCGCTCCTCGAACTCGGGGCAGGATTTCACCCCGATCTGACCGGACGCGAAAATGTCTTTCTCAATGCGGCCATCCTCGGCATTCCGCGCGAAGACATCCGCAAACGCATGGACCACATCATCGAATTTTCCAACCTGCACGATTTCATCGACATGCCCGTGCGGAACTATTCCAGCGGCATGTATGTCCGCCTCGGTTTTGCCGTGGCCGTCGAGATGAATCCGGACATCCTGCTGATCGATGAAGTGCTCGCGGTGGGCGACATTGCCTTTCAGTTGAAATGCCTGGACCGCATCCGGCAATTCCAGCGCCAGGGCAAAACCCTCATGTTCGTCTCGCATGCCCTCCAAACCGTTGAAGAGTTCTGCGATGAGGCCTTTCTGATTCATCACGGGCGTCTCGTCGCCCGCGGCGACCCCGCCGATGTGATTCTTCAATACATCCGCGCCTACATGGGCGAAGGCGGCTATCTCTTCACCCAGGAATTCGGCACACACGAAGTCGAAATGACCGACGTCAAACTCCGCAACGAACACGGCGAAGAAACCGCCCTCTTTCAAAGCGGACGCCCCCTCCATGTGGACATTCGCTACCATGCACACAAGCGCATCGAGAACCCCGTTTTCGGCTATTCCCTGAAAACCGGAAACGGCTTCTACGTATTCGGCACCAACACCCAGCTTCAAAAACAATCTATTCCCGCCCTGGAAGGCGAAGGCGCCATCCGCCTGACCATCGACCCGCTCACCCTCATGCAGGGAAACTTCTTCCTCTCCCTTTCGATCCATTCCTGGGATCACGCCACTCAATACCACCGACGCGAAGACTGGTATCCCTTCGGCGTGAAAAACGAACTCGGATCCGAAGGCATCTTTCGCCTTCCGGCAGCCTGGACCCCCACCCAATCCGGATAATCCAGAAGACAACGATTCGTTGCTTATATTATTCGTTGGTGACCCGGTTCACCCTGCCGACTGCATGCCGGAAAAAGAATTGTCTCCGACTAAAGGCATCGGACAGGTGCCCTGATCGGTAATAAGAAAGCTCGACTAAAAAAAGCCGGGCCCGCGAGGGGCCCGGCTTTCTGTGGAATGATACAAGTATCCGGATTATTCAGTGGTCGTGGTGGTATCTGTTGATGTCTCTGAGGCCGTCACGGCGATCGGCGAGGCTTCGCCGTTCACATCCCCGGTACGTCCACCGTCTTCGATCCAGGTACCGAACATTTTGCGGTTGTTCAGATAGGTCACGCCGGCGGCTCCGCCGACCACGCCCTGCAGATTGCCGGCAATCGTCACGCGGTAGTTCGCCGCGCTGATGCCTTCCGCAGAGAACTGTGCCACAATGGAATCGCCCACGATGGCCGTCTGGTTGGTGGATGTCAGCGTACCGCTGACCGAACCCATGGTACCACTGTACGTACGTCCGTTGTTATCCGTAATCTGAAGTTCCTGTCCATTCTGCCAGACGACAAAGCTGTAGATGGTTGCACCCGACGCTCCGGACCCGGCGCCGCCGGTGCCTGAAGAACCCTCTACGGCATACTGATAAGCCGCGCCAATGGATATCCCGGCGGCAGGAACCACGCTGCCGCAGTCCACCGTCCAAACGCCTGTTCCGTAGTTGATGCTTCCGCCGTTTCCACCAGAGAAGGCATTGTTTCCGTTATCCTGGAAGGAGATAACCGTACCGATGGTAATCGTCACCGAGCCCGGCACAATGTTGCCATGCGAGAGTTTGCCGGAATAGACCGTCAACGCCTTACCGTCCGACCCAATCCGGGTGTAGCCGGTCACTTCCGAAACACTGTTGGTGGTGCCCGAGGTTCCCGGCGTGGTGGTGTAGTCCGTCACAAGCACACCTCCACCGATCCCGCGATAGGTCCCGCTGAAATTCACCCAGTTATACGAATCCGACCAACTGCTGGCGCCTCCACCGGATGACCACTCGCATCCCGTAATCATCACCAGTGTTGCCGCCAAAGTCAATCCCGCCACATACCCCTTCACGCTCATACTTTTCTCCTGCTTTTCGATACGCTTATTGTATCGTTTTTCATTACTACTCATTCCGGCGAAAATCAATCCTGGAGCTTCCATCGAAGCCGGTAGAACCGGATATCCGAGTCGGCGCCCACCCGTTCACGCACCAGGCCTGCACTCGAAGCGGACACGTCCGACCGCTGATTCGGCACATCCTGCCATTCTTCCAACAGGCTGTCCCGGCTTTGCAGAATCACTTCCACGCCCGGCTGCACGGCATTGGCCGTGAAGGCGTTCGGGAATTTGTTCGGATCAATACTGTATTCGAAAGAGAGAATATTTTCATCAATACTGATGTCCCAGATTTCATACAGTGCGTTATCCCCAGGAACACTGGCGCTGTTGGTCGGACAGGACCCGCCTACGTACTCCAGAATATCGCTGAAGCCATCGCCATCGGTATCCACCTGACTCAGCGAGGACTTCGCATAATAGTATTCCACGGCATCCGGAATGCCATCCCCATCCGTATCGGGACTTAGCGGATTGCTGCCGATACTCACTTCCAGCCCATCGTTCAGGCCATCGCCATCCGTATCCGGGTTGGTCGGGTCGGTGCCGTGTTCCCTTTCTTCCGCATCGGTCAACCCGTCGCCATCGGAATCCTGAACGCCGGGATTCAGGCCCTGAATGAATTCTTCCCCGTCAGGAATGCCATCCCCATCGGTGTCCTTCTTCTTCGGATTAGTGCCGAGGAAGCATTCCTGCAGGGTGGTCAGGCCGTCGCCATCTTCATCGGCATGGGCACTGGCGATATTCAACGCACCATACACCTGATACTCCCAGGCATCCGGAAGCAGATCGTTGTCATCGGTATCCACATCGTTGATCACCAGTTTCTGGCCGGTCACCGCACCGCTCACGGGCACCTTCTTCATCAGATAATCCACCGCATACAGATCCGGCGTCTTCAGCATGCCGAATGATTCAAAGGGATCACGCAGCCCATTGTTATTCACATCCACAAAGGCATAGACGTAGTAATTATTATTGCGCAGACCCTTGATGGAGAAGTCAGCCGAATAATCCGACGAACTGATCGACGTGATCTTGGCCTGCGACTCGGGCCGACCGCTGAGACCGTCCGAGGCATACGCCTGGATATAGATCGGGCAGGTCGACTTGATTGCCGTAGGTCCGTAGTAATAGACCTCGCCCGTAATGTGCCCGGCACCCAACGGAGCCGGCTGCACATTGACGGTGAATTTTCCGTTCGTGGACCACGCGCTCGAACCATCGGCATTTTGCGCATAGACTTTCCACGTGTAATATCCATTACCGAGCGGGGCCTGACCGGCATGCAACGGTAGTTCATACTCGTAGACACCATCCGTCAGCATCACGCCGGCGGGGAGATAGATATTATGAACCATCTGTCCGCTGCTGTTGAACACCTGCAAGCCGTATGCCGTTGCGGCCGTATTCATGATCCATTTCAGGCTCATTCTGGAATGCACGATTTCCGCCCCCACCGGCCAGGTGGCCGTCGGCGTTCCCGGCACCGGACTGTCCACCGTGAAGCCGGCATTGGTAAACGCCTGCGCACCCGACGCCGTGCTCACGAAATACTGGTATCCGGAATTGTCCGAAAGTCCGTATATACCGTACACCCCGTTATTCATGAAATCCACGTCATAGAAGTAAGTGCGGTTGCGTATCCGGTAGTTCTGGACCATCACCGTGCCGTCCGTATCGTTTTTGCGCACCGTCACATAATAGGTATTCACGCCCGACACCGGCGTCCACGTGAACCGATGGTATCCCTTGCGCTCCACCGTCAGCTTCACATCAATACCCGCCAGATCACCCCACGATACATTGTTCCCGCGTGAGTAGCCCATGGGTTCATCCGCCGTGTACTGGCCATCGGCATTCACATCCAGCCATACAAAGAATTGCGTGTTGGTCGAGTACTTGAGCGCGCCGGAGGTAATATCCAGCGAACCGTTCAGCAGCGGCAGATCCGTTGTCGGACGATAACTCGTGTAGGTCACATAGACCGGCGGGTTCAGGTAGGCGTACGGAGAGACATAAACCGTCCACGCCCCGGTGCTGTAATCAATCGTGCCGTACAGATTGGGCGACACACTGGCACTGCGCAGCACACCATTGCCCATATCCGTAAAGATCAGCGAGCGGACTTCAATCACCGCACTGCCGCGCACAATCGGCGTTACCGGCAACGTGCCGCTGAAGGTGGCCGACGACTCACCCTGAGGCTCAAAGGAGGTGAAGTGCGTCCTCGAATACTCCTGCGGGGTTCCAATAATGCCTTTGGCATCGGGTACCCCGTCCATTGAATTCACCGAGTAGGCATTCACCCGGAGCTGCCCGTTCAGTTCACCATCATAATACACATTCATATACATGGTGGGCTTGGGCTTGCTCTGGTTGTCCGATGGATCGGTCGCCTTCATGTATTCGATGAAGTTGTTCCATCCATCTCCGTCCGGATCCAGGTGTGCGTCGAAGGCATACGGACTGACCACCGAGGGATAGAGCACTTCCCATCCATCGAAGATCTCGTCGCGATCGGTATAGAGCCAGCCCCACGCCACGCCATTGGTATTCTTTGAATAGAAATCCATGATCCCGTTGCCGGAGGTATCCGGTTTATGCGGATTCAGGTATCCATCCCCGTTCAACCAGGTGAGATACTCGCCCAGATTGTTCAGGCCATCGCCGTCCGGATCGCCCCAGGCGCCGTTGGCGCCTTCCGTGGAACCCGGATCCAGGCCGAACAGCGTTTCCCACCAGTCCGGAAGGCCATCGCCATCGCTGTCATCCGTATACGGGCGATTGCTGTTATCCAGTTCGCAGAAGCGCACATTGCCGCTCATGGTGCCGCCGTAAGCGCAGTCCCCGGCGTAGACAAAGTCCTCCACATTGGTTCCGCCATCATCGGCCGAGTAATACGCTGTCATGGCGATATCGCGATAGACTCTCAGCGGATAGAAGGAAATCGGGGGCCCTTCCGTGGTGCGCAGCAGAGACGCATTCGGGATATAGCGGGCCGACTCCAGTTCCGGGATCCGCATCGCAGAACGCTCATAGGCGTATACCGTGCGCTGATAATCAAAATTGTAGTAGGAAATCAGGCCTGATTCCTTGCCGGTGAGATTTTCCCATCCGTAGGTTTTAAGTTCCTCCTCGGAGAGACCCCGGTTCCAAATGCGGATTTCGTCCATTTCGCCGGAGAGGCCCTTTCCGATCACCACCGGTCCGTCCAGGGAACGGATGGCCCATCCCGTTTGGTAATAGTCGGCTTCCGGCAGTCTCCAGTAAGCATTGTCCTGCTTGGCATCCACCACTCCGTCCACATAGAGCAGCGCATTGGAACCATCACGCACATACGCCACGTGATGCCAGAGTCCGTCATTCACCGGATAGATTCCATTGATGTTATTCACGCTGTAATCAATGATAGTCTCCACGTCCGTCGGCACATTGTTGCTGTTGAGCTTGTACCGAAGCCACGTGGCGGCGAAACGTCCGATCAGGCGCCCTTCTTCGGTAATGCCGAGGTAGTAATTGAAATCAACGGCATTGTTCGGATCAATGCTATTATTCCAGCGGCTGATTAACGCGCCGGAACCGGTGGTTTTCACCCAGCATTCGAGGGTCCAGTATTCCAGATCGTCGATATACTCCCCGTCGGTATCGTCAATCGTAGTACTGCTGACCTGGAGGCAGCCGTCTCCGTTCAACTGAAGCAGTCCGGGGTCCGCCGCGCTTCGGTCGAAGAAGACCGTCCGGCGGCTGAACGAATCGATCTCGTCATTGGTCCGCGCAATCTTCCAGAAGCGTACCTCTTTGAGGAGGCCATCGAAGTTTCGATTGGCGCCCATCTGTATTTTCGCATGTCCGTGAGCGGGGATGGAGCGAACCGTCCCGCTGGACTGCATTAGGATTCCATTCACGAGCAGGTCCAGCTTGGTACCATCGTAACGGGCCGCCAGATGCGTCCATTCTCCGACATTCAGCTTCGTACCACCCGTCACGCGGACGGTGGAGTAACCGGCCCACTCATTAAAGAGTACATACGGATAACCGTTCGAGGTAATGCCCAGATCAAAATTCATCCGTCCGGAGCAATCCAGAATGTTTCGCACGAGCGAAATGTCCTGAGACGCCGTCCGTTTGCGCGGATTCACCAGACATTCCACCGTCCAGTTCGTTTGAGCAAAACGGCTGGTATAAAGCCCATTGATTTTGTCGGACGCCTCCACCAGTCCATTCGTGAAATCCAGCGCGCGCACCACATACGGGCTGACGGCGGAAGCCGGATCGGTTCCGGCCTGGATTTCCAGGCTATCCGTCAGGGCATCGTCATCGGTGTCCATCCTGCCCGGATTGGAGAGATAATTGCTTTGTTCTTTGCCGTTGGAGAGGCCATCACCATCGGAATCCTCCTGCAAGTCCGACGTCCCGTCCAAATCACTATCCGGTTCCAACGGATTCGTTCCGGCCTGATATTCCCAGAGGTTCAGCAGCCCATCGGCATCCGGATCGCCTTCGGCATCGTTGATGCGCGGGTCCAGCCCATAGGCCTGTTCCCACCAGTCCGGCATGCCGTCGCCCTCCGTATCCCGCATCAGGGGCGCGCCGACATTGGTGAAAACCGCGCCGTTGAGTACGGCGGCAGCGGACCAGCCGTCCAGCCAGTTTTGCGTCTCGGTGAAGTCTTCCGCCGTCTCGCCGCCATCGTCAAAGCGCAGATCCAGCGCCACGCGGGTCGCCTGCCCATAAACAACGTATGAGGCATTCAGTCCGATCAGTGATATCCCGTACGTCATCCGGATATACCCGTTCTCGCCCCAGCCGCTACCCCAGGAATTCTTGATGATCCAACAACCGTTGTCATCATCCCAGCCCACGATGGTAACAGCATGATTACTGCTTCCTGTAGGACTGGTTTCATCTGTATTAAATACACCACCGGCGTACGCCTGGAATGCCGGTCCTGCATATACGCTTACCTTTACAGGACCGTACTTATATATGGCTTCTTTTATTTTTTCATCCGACGGAATAACGCCCGGGGCATCAGCCCCGATGTAGGCCCAGTTTTCCAGTACGTATGGCCGGCTGTACGGTCCGCCACAGGCCGCATCGATAGCCTGATACGGGAACGTGTTCTCATATACGGCACCAACACCATTATCCGCGGCCGGTTCATCGTAATGATAGCTATGCGCGGTTCCCCCGCCGTTACACCCCCATCCGTCCAGGTTACAGCTCACAAGGAACTGTTCAGAAAGATCGACAACACGCCCATCCGCAATCAGAATGGCCGATTCAAAGGGAGCCACTGTTGCGAATGCCCAGCAGGAACCACAGCTTGCCTGATCTTTTACCGGTGTAACACCATTTTGATCCAGCCAACTGTAGGCCAAGGGCACAGACATCTCACCCAGCTCGTTGTCCACATGCTTCGGGTCCGCGCCCTTCAGGACATCGCCGCCTTCATCCCCGCACAACATCGATTCCGGGCGCAGTAGGACGGGGCTGTAGCCAACGGTGTAGCTTCCGCCATCTCGCCAGGCGCGCTCTTCGGCGACGGCGAGTTTAGCGTCCACGGTTTCCATATCGCGCGCACTCAGCGAGGCATAAGGCACGCCCAGGGTTTCCTGGTCTTTCGGAATGATAATCACGCCGTTATAGGCATTCAGAATCTGATCTTCCACCCGGGCGGCGGTCCATACGCGCAACTCATCCAAATAGCCCCGGTAGCCTTCGCCCACCGTCACGCTGTCGGCCAGATGCGTGGCACCGAAGCCGTAGGTGGTCGGCGGCGACTGCACGGAATTCAGCAGATACGTGGAAAGCTCGCCATCGATATAGATCGCCATTTTGTAATTCGTGGCGTTGTAGGTGGCCGCCACATGCGACCATTCGCCCGCCGGGATCACATCCAGGCAGCGCTCACTGATGCCATTGGTTGTGGACAGATAGAGCTCCGTACCGCTTTTCGTTTCAAAACGCGCATACGGCACCAGGAAACCGGGCGTGGCGGCGTCATATTTCAAGCCCATCTCATAATTGATGCCGCCCAGGCCATCCACCAGATCGGTAATCCGCCGGCGGATGATCACGCCATCCTGGCCTGCTTCCGGATTCACCCACGCCTCAAGCGTCCAGGACTGCGCCACCAGCTTGTCGCTGCTCGGAACGTCAAGCGTCGCGCTGCCATCGAAATAGACCGAACGGCGCACCACCGGTTCCAGCGAATTGACCGGGCTGGTCAGCCCCTGCGGCGCCAGGTCCGTCACATAGCCGCCGATGTTGTTGACCCCGGTGACTTCCTCGCCATCGCTCAGGCCATCATCATCGGTATCCGGCAGCAGCGGATGCGAGGATTCGCGTTGTTCGGCGGCATTCGGCAGGCCGTCGCCATCGCTGTCGTATTCGCCGTCCGGCATACCCGAAGGATTCGAGACCGGCGAACGAGGGCTCAGATGCGCCAGATATTCATAATAGTTACTTAGGCCATCGGCATCCGGGTCACCATCCGCCCCGTTCATACCGACGGCGCTGTAGGGATCCAGGCCATTGGCGGTTTCCCAGTCATCCGGCATACCGTCGCCATCGCTGTCGCGTCCATCCGGGTCGGCCACAGGGCCTGAAGAGAACCAGGCATCCACAGAACTGAACACATCACCATCGGCCTCTGCTCCGTTGAAGAAGAGCATGTCGTGGTTGGGCCGTTCCCACGCCCAACGCGTCATACCGTATTGATAGTGATACGGATTGCTGGAATTTTTGTAGTTGGTGGGCAGTTCGCCGGTATAGGCCCCGTCAGCGTCTTTATAGGGGTGATAGCGATCATCCTCCGGCGGGATCAACGGCGCGTGCTTGACCAAATCCTGCGCACGCACCAGATAATTCCAGGCAATGTCCGACGCGGCATCGTTGGTCGAACCGTAATAGACCGTAGATCGCTGCGGCGTCTTACTCCACAAGTCCTGCGACCGCTGGAACGGGAGACCCGGCCCTTGCAGGAGATCCAAATCCACGTTGTGTGGGAAGCGCGGTTCGCTCTGCACGGCGACGCCGAGTGAATTCGCCCAATGAATATCCACGTCCGGGCAGGCATCGAAGGTGTAGTAATTCCAGAGCGTGGCATTGCCGATCGTCTTGGTGCGTGAAATTTTCTGGCGCATATCGGTACTGAGTTCGGAAGCAGTTTTGACGCCGTTCCAGATGCGCACTTCGTCAATATAGCCCTCGAAGAAATTCGTCACATAGAGCGGGACGGGACGGCGCCACTGGTAGGTGAGTTGGTTCAGGCTGTATCCCACCGTACTGTAGCGGGGGCCTCCGCCCATGAAATCATCCATGAACCAGGAGTTGTCTCCGGTAGCCGGATTGGTCTGGCTGAGCGGCCAGTTTCCTTCATTCGCGCCGATGATGGTCGTGCTCATGGCCCGTTGCCCGTTTGCCGAATTATATTCCGTGGCCGGTGCGATTGCTGTCGGCTGGTTCGTGGCGACTTCTCCGTTCACATACAGAATGAGATTGCTCCCGTTACACGTCAGCGCGAGATGACTCCATCGGTTCAGCGGCAACTGATAGGGAGATCCCGGATTGGCATAATAGGGGGTGAAATTATCTCGTCCGTTATACATCCCGTAGGGCACCCCGTTGCTTACCACCAAACGGAAGTTGTAGCGGGCCCGATACAGATACTCTGCGGTATTATTCGGCAACTGGCACGCGCGCTCCACTACGGTGAGTTCGCCATTGGTCGTCGTCGGCATCACCCACGCTTCCACCGTGAAATGCTCCATAAAATTGGGTTCCATGGTGGTGGAAACCGCGTCTTGAATGCGCACAAATCCCTGCGAACCGGCGGTCAGCTTCAGCGCGCGGTTGCGGATCGGGCTGAGATCATCCACCGGATCCGAACCACCCGAGGCGTTGGGAATGCCGGAATTCAGCTCCGAGTAATCGCTGATCAGGTCACTATCGGTATCCGCCCCTTCGTTTACCTCGAACTTGAAGGGGTAGCTCCCATTCTTCTGCCACTTCCAACAACACGAGAATCCGCCAAGGGCATCATAGGTGAAGTTACGCGAAGTGAACGAGTAGTACCACATGCGGGAACACGGATTGATCTGTCCCACGGCGGTGCGTTGGTATGGCGAAGGATCGGTATGATGGAACGTGCGGCCTCCATCTTCACTTTCGTAGGAATACTCCTCCAGATTCGGCACGCCGTCGCTGTCCGGGTCCATCAATTCGAGGCCCAGATTAAAGGGGCCCGCATGCCCGCTCGGGCCGCTCTGCAGAGCCAGCATCATCTCGTTCCAAGTGCCCCACTCCGCGCCCACCGTGCCGAACTTAAAGTAGGGCGCTTCGCTGAAATCACTGCCTGCGCTGAACGGGGCGGTCTGTCCGCCCGTTCCGCCACTGCGGCTGCCGTCCGTTTTCGGCGTCGCCATGTAGTCTGCCGCGCCTTTCAACGGATTCAAGCCATGGAATATTTCCCAGAAATCATCCATCCCATCGCCATCGGTATCCGGCTGATCCGCCTTGGTGGTATGATAGAAGACATACGGTTGCGCCGTGCGGGCCATTTGCCCAACCGACACATCAAACGACGGACAGGAAATGAAGTCCGGCGGGATAATCAAACCAACCCAATCCCCGCGCATGGAGGAGTAGCCCCCGTCGTTCCGGCAGTCCCAACTCATCGGCAGGCGCGAACACAGTTTCGTGTTCGGGAATTTCTGAATGTCCAGATGCATCCATTCATACACCGTGCCCGTCCAGTATTCCAGATTGTTGACCAGGCCATCTCCATCCGGATCCGACTCCGGGCCCGCGAGCAGTTTGGATATTTCGTCCTCTTCATCCGGGTCATCCGGGTCTTGTTCCTCCGCGCCCTGGGTTTGCCCCGGGGAGGCATCCTTTTTGAATACATCCGTACCCGCGTAGACTTCCCATCCGTCCGGCAAAGCATCGTCATCGGTATCAATCGTCGTGGGGTTCGATCCAACGACGGTGGTGGTCACGGCTGTCGTCACGGCATTGGTCACGATGTTTGTCACACCATCAGCCACGTTGGTGGCCGTTTCATAGGTGGTTACGGTGCTTTCGTAGCTGCTGGCGATATTGCGTTCGCCGAAGGGAATGTTCGGATATACGGTATCGCCATCGCCATCTTCCAGCCCATCGTAGTCGGTATCAATCGGATGCGCATCGTTGTGATAGTAATACAGCCCGGCATAGGAGGCGCCTTCGTTCCCGGTCAGGATCACCGCATTCGTCGGGTAGATCTGCCTGTCGTGCGTATACAGCCCATCCCGCACAATGGTGTCCAGCCAGACATCATCCCCGGGCTGAAACTCCGGTGAAGAACCAACCACATTGCCCATGATCTGCCCCACATCACCGGCCAAAGCACCGGACACAATGTCCAGATCTCCCGGCCCGTAAATACCATCCCCCGTGATATCCCGCCACACCGGATCACCCGTTGTATACGAGGCATTCGTCGTAAAATAGAATATCTGACTCCATCCGTAGCCCTGCTGATCAATGGTCGGAGCACCCGCCAGCACCCGCTCACCCGAGAAAATCGTTCCGCCATCGTAGTCTATCCACACAGCATCGCGCGTCGGATCGAAGAAGGTCGGGCTGCTTGTTGTCAAACCGGGCGTTCCATACGCCACCGTCACAAATCGCTCAATGAAGGTGTCATAATACATGGGCACCGCGCGTCCCACGCAACCATCTTTCACGCGCCAACCCTTGAGCGTGGTGCTCGCCGCGCCCCAGCCGCCGTCCCAGACCTGCAACGAATAATTCGTGTTGTAGACTTCGGGATTGATGCGCCAGATGCACTCACCCATATCATAGCGGGAATTCCCGGTCACATCTTCGTAGTACAGGCCGTCCTGAATACCCGCCGTGCCTTCTCCTGCGGTCCACGCATCGCCACCATCATAGACCCTTATGGACGCCGTTTCACTGAAGGAGGCCGTACGCGCCCAGATATCTTCGCCGAAATCCCACATAAAGTTATCGTTGTTGTCGTTGTAATACAGGTCATGATGGAAACCCAACGCGCCGTTCGTGGCGGACCAGGAAACAGAAATACCCCCTGCAAACACGCGCGTATCCACCTCTGCTCGGAAAGTCGCCTGTGTGGAACGCAGATCATACCACACGTTGCGCCACACAAACAGACGCTCTCCGGAGTTGTCCACGCCGTATTGAATATGTCCCGGATCGGTCGGCCAGAGCTTGTTCACCCAGCTTCCCAGGCCTTCGCCATCACCGTACTCGGAACGCATGTTCTGCCATTCCTCAAAGTTGTCCAACCCATCCCCGTCATTGTCCGTGCCGGCGTCTCCGCCATCCGTCGGATTCATGCCCACATAGAGTTCCCATCCATCGGGAATCTTGTCTTCATCGGTATCCCAACTGTTGGGATTCGTGGCATCATCGGCGTTATAGGCCAACCGCAGACCGTCCGTTGCGCCGTAGGACCCCCAGGAAATACGGGGCATGCGGTCGACGCCGAGGTATTCATCCACATTATTGTAGCCTTCGGTGTTCGGGTGATCCGTTCCGCCGCCGTCCCAGGCCGTACGCGGATCAAAGGCCGTACCGCCCGCTTCCATGAGTTCATAGGCCAACTGGTACACCCCGCTGTGATAATGGCGCCCGTTTCGGGCCATGTGATCGTTGTCCGGATTGTCATCGTAGTCATCCAGATCCAGCGGATTGAATTCATTCCAGACCTCCCAGGCATCGTCCATCCCGTCGCGATCGGTATCGCAATGGGTCGGGTCCGTCCCCGGATCGGGTTCCGTACAGTTAAACCCGTGTTCTTCACCGTCTTCCAGATCATCGCCATCCGTATCATAGCTGGGATCGTTAGGTTTCTCCGGATGGAACGTCACCCAAGGCAGATTCGCCGAACCGGTCAGCGCCCGATTAGTATAGGCATCAGCGGAGCGCCAGCGCCAGAAATAGTATTCCCAGCCATCGGTCAGCGTATCGCGGTCCGTATCATCATCCTTCGGATCGGTACGGGGATCGTCATCCGGCGCCGGGCCGGATACGCCATTGGTCTTGTAGTAGCCATCCAACCCGCGGCACTCGAGCAGATTATTGAACGGCAAACCGAAGCAATACCCCTTCAGCAGCCGTTTGCCTTCCAAGGGATAATCACCCCCATTCGGATTGGCCGACGGTATGAAATCGTCGTCCGTGTTACCCCTCGCCCCGTTATCAATATCGTTAGCCTTCGACTTCGGGTCCAGGTCCCATTTTTTCTCCCACACATCGGGGAGCTCATCCCCGTCCAGATCGCCTACATTATCATACCAGTAAAACTCCATGCTGAAGAGCAGGGTGATGTTTTTATCGGAGTCCATCGTCACCACAAGCGGGTTGAAGTCGGCCGGGCTCGGTTCGCCGGACGGCACATCTCCGCCCCACTCGTAGAAATAGCTGTCCCGCGTACCGACCATCTGGGGAATCGCCGTAATCGTCACCTTGGTATCGGCCGCGTATTCGCCGCAGGCATTCGGCGCCACGCTGAGAGTATACGTGCCATCCCCCACGCCCCCCAGCCCCTCGTACCCCGACGGAATAATATTCACCGTCAACACAAAGCCGGCCTCGATCGTAATTTCAGTGTCCAGACTGGACCGTCCGCCATCCTTATCCGTCACCGTCAACACCACCGTAAAATTGCCTGCATTCGTATATTCATGCGAGGCCGTTTTTCCGCTCGTCGTCGTTCCGTCTCCAAAATCCCACGCATACAAAAGCGAGGCCTGATCGGCCTCCACATCCGTCGCTTCCCCGCTGAAATTGATCGTCTGACACTTCACCCCGTTCTCCGGCACGCTCACCCCGTCCTCCGTAATCACCGGCGCCACGTTCGCCACGTTGATCGTACGGTAGGCCGGCGCGTAGTTCGGAGCAACGGCCCAAATCTGGGCCGCCTGAATCACGTTCGTACCATCCACACCTTCCACATCAAACTCCACCGAATCGTCCCCGGCGGAAATCATCACGGAAAACGGTGCGGCGGCACGCTCGGGCACACTGCTGGTCAGAGCGACGGTCAGTGCCGACACCGTACTGCCCGAACGCTGCACCTTCCACGTTACACTCTCGCCTTCCTTCACATTCGAATTGCCGGTCAGTGAAAGCTGAATCGCATTCACATAAATCTGCGCACTGGCTTCGCTGAAGCCCAGGGCGGAGGCGGTAATCGTGTCCGAACCCGGCGCGGCACCGGTCACGTTGAAGGTGCGCGAAGTGGCGCCCGCATTGATCACCACGTTCGAACTCACGGTGACAATATTCGTCCCCTGCGCCGCCGTGACCGTCGCCGTAATCGCACTGGACGACGGGCCGGAGCGGTAGAGCGTCCACGTCACAAAAGATCCCACATCCACGTTGTTATTCGTCGCAAGCAGGGTCAAATCCAGCGACACAGGGGTCACCGTTATCGGAGCGCTATAGGGGTTGTATCCGGCGGCTTCTGCCGTAATGGAATCCGACCCGGCCGTCACACCCGTAATAATAAACGCATTGGAAGCCGATCCGGCGTTAAACACCACATTGGAGGGAACCGTGGCATTTCCGTTCGCCGTTGACAAGGTGGCCGTCATGGCATTGACCGTCGACCCGCCGCGTACCAGATACCAGGTCACTTCTCCACCACCCGCATAAACCTCCGAAGGCGTCCCGCTCATCGTGAAGTTGGCATTCCCCACCATCAACCCGTTCGAGGCCGACTTGTACCCATAGGCCGAGGCAACAATCATCGAACCACCCTGCGAAACACCGGTTAACTCAAATGTTTTTTCCGTGCTGCCCGGCGGAATGATCACCGAACCGGGCACCGTCACCGCCGACGAATTGGTATTCACCAGCGTCACCGTAATCCCGTTGGTCGATGCACAACCCACCGTCCACGAAATCGTCTGGCCCGCGTAAAGATTCGTGGTGGACGGGGTAAGCACCAGTGCTTCCGTCTCGATACGTATGTCTTTATTGCCCTGCAGGGCTCTGGCCGATGCGGGGCTGGGCAGCATCAGCGATGTAGCCGTGTCGCCTGGATTGGCCGTGTCATAGAAAACCGCGCCATCGGCCTTTAGAGAAGAAATGCCCGGATACCCCAAGTCGGCCGCAGAATCACCTGCCTGAACAGTATACAGGAATTCAAGTTCATTCGTAGCCGATCCAATTCCTGTATAATCTGCCGTACGCGCAGGACTCGTATTCAAATCCAACGAAGGCACACCGCCCGTCGTGGTTACACCAATGCCCGTATCGAACTGCACAAGAATGGTGATATAAGCACCCACATCATAGCTGCCATTCGCCACAGATGACGTGACATTCGTCACCTCGGGCACATCCGCATGGGCGAGGCCCGCGAGCATGGTTGAAAGAATGACTGCTGTTGCCAGGGTTTTTCTTATTCTTTGCATATTCATTGTCCCCGTTTCACTTCATTTCGTAATTCGTTCATTTCACTAAAATCGTTTTTTGTCCACAGATTAGGCCACACCTACTGCCAACCTGCATCCTGTATATCCTGTCCATCCCGTCAAAATTCTTCTCTATCCCGCCTTTGGTCTATAGTCTAAGGTCTATAGTCTCCAGTCTCCTGCCTTCTCTCTCCCGTCTCCTGTCTTCTGTCTTCTGTCTACGGTCTCCCGTCTTCAGTCTTCTGTCTACAGTCTCCCGTCTCCTGCCTTCTCTCTCCCGTCTCCTGTCTTCTGTCTTCTGTCTTCTGTCTTCTGTCTACGGTCTCCCGTCTTCCGCCTTCTGTCTTCAGTCTCCTGTCCCCCGTCTACAGTCTACGGTCTCCCGTCAATAGTCTCCCGTCTTCGGTCTTCTGTCTTCTGTCTTCTGTCTTCCGCCTTCTGTCTCCCGTCTACGGTCTACGGTCTACGGTCTGTAGTCTATAGCCTCCCACTCCTCTCTCTCCCCCCCGCCCTACTCCATTCCCGGCAACCAGACTTTATAGCGGTAGAACCCCTTGGTGCCCGTCTGAGGAACCACAAAATAATTGGTTCCGCCACTGCCCATGAAGGCCTCGCCGACGTTTGTCCAGCCGCCGCTCATCAGATCCGTGCGCTGCTCCACCAGATAACTCCGCTGCGCAGACGACGGGAATCCCAGAATCGGATAGCCCAAAAACATCCACATCTTTGACAACTCCGGCAGCGACGACGCGCTGGTCGGGTCCGTATCGGCGTAAAATTCTTCAATATTGCTGAACGTATCCCCGTCCGCATCCGCATTCGGGTCAATCGTCAGATACGGCGGCCAATACTGGTCCTGCCACACATCCGGAATGCCGTTGCCGTCCCGGTCTCCTGAAATGATCTGCCCCGGGTTCAGATAGCCGTAGGAATTGGTCATCGGTCCATCCCATTTCATGGTCAAACCGTTCGTGCCGATGCCCTGCAACTGCAGCGAATACCACATCGGGGTGTCGCGGCTTTCGGCATTGCCGATATCCACACTCGTATGCCCCGCAGCCGGACCGTCATTCCCGTAGATGGTGTTCAGCCCGTAACTGATAAATTCCATCAGCTCACCTTTGTAAGCCAGGGCAATGCCGCAGGACGGCCCGTTGGAAATGGCATCGCCGGTCCCGTCATCATAAGCAAACCAAACTGCACCGTACCCGTTGGTCTCCTCATCAATCACCCCCGACAACTGATTGGAGTTGTAGACCCATCCGCTCGGGCCGTAGAGATAAAGAGAATACTGATCCAACACCGAACCCGACGGACCCGCAATCTCTATCCCTTCGTTATAATCCGGCCAATTCACGTTCGCGTAATGCATCTCATTGATCCACAGGTCCGCCTTCACGTAATCCCGGTAAATCGTCACCGTATCCGATGACGCCTGACCCGTGATATTCGAACCGTAGACCGTGATCACGTTCGCGCCTTCGCGTAACGCCATATTCATAAAAGACCACCAGGAACCCGGCGCAGGCGCCGGCGTATCTGCCGACTCGCCCGATGCACTGTTCTGAATCAGAATGTCGCCATACGCATTTTCCGACGACCCCATGATCGTATAGTTGGAAACCGAATGGGGCACGTTGATATTCGACGCCGGAAGTTCGATGACGATTTCCGGAAGTTCCGCAAGCCGGGTAATCACCACGGAGGTGCTCACCTTTTCTCCGGCCGAATTCGTACACGACGCCTCAATGGTGTTTCTGCCCACGTCCAGCGCAATATTCGTGACCGACCACGGTGACGTGCACGGAACGGTGCCCGTGTCGCTGGTCAATTGATTCACCCAGGTCACTACTCCTTCCGCTCCGTTTATACAGGCCCCGGTGACCACTCCCGTCAACACCTCATTCGACACGGAAACGTTCGATGGTGGATACGTGATAATAATCTGCGGCGGATTGGATTCGCGCGTGATTTCCACCACGTTGCTTGCCGACAGCCCCGTGCTGTTCGTTCCCGTGATCGTGATCCGATTCAGCCCGAACGCCAACTCCACCACGGAAGTCCAATTCCCGCCCGAAAGACTACCCGCCCCACTGCTTCCACGCCCGTTATCCCAACGTACGCCCAGGGTATTCCCATTGCACGTGCCGATCACGTTGTATGAATTAACCGACTTGCCCACCTGCGTGCCGGACGGGATCGAGGGCGAGGTGATCTGAATGGACGGCGGCAGCGCATGCCGAATGATGGTTACCGCGCCGGTAGCCGTGCCAAAGCTGTTCGTCGCAACCACTGAGAACTCGTTTCGGCCAAGCACCAAAGAGGGATTAAATGTCCAATTGGTGGTTGCTGAAAAGCTCCCGCCGGCCACGCCCGCATTCGTCCAGGTCATGGTCCCCTGTGCCTCGGCTGCCGTGCCCTTGATCGTGTAGCTCGTGACGGAATTGCTTACGGAAATATCAGATGCCGGATTGGTAATCGTAACGGAGGGTCCCGCTTTTTCCTGCGTGAGAATCGCGTTGTCGAACTTGACGGCACGATTCCCCGTTGTACCGGCGAAACCTCCACCTCCGAATACAACAGCCAGCCTGTTAATGGACATATCCGTGTTTGTATGCGAGAGGGTGTAGAGGTTCCATGCATCCGGAGCAGCCGTTGCAGCCGCATAAATACTTTGCTCTACACTGTAAACCGTCGTATCACCCGACTTAAACTCTATCTTGATCCACAACTCATCGCCTGACGATACAAAGCCCGGCTCAGCCAGCGCGTTGATTGAAAAGGTAAAAATATGGCCATTCGCCAGATTCACATCCAGATTCTGGTAGGCGCCGCCCCAGTTCGGAGAAACCGTCTCCCAACCCTGCAAGGCACACCCCATATCGCCGGTCTGCTTTGCCCACCCCACAATTTCCGATCTCTCGTACGTGCCCCATCCGGTTGTGCCACTCTCAAACCCCGGATTGGTCAGTATATTCTGCGCGCACACCCAGGACGCACACAACAGAACGCAAGCGACGACCGGTAAGGCCTTTAGCTTCATAACGGCTCCTCCAACACTATAAAAGCGGACACACCCCGCATAAGTTACTGCGAATATCTGCCATTACTAACACACCGGGAACACACTGCAAAGAAAATTTGCAGCCTATTTACACCCCTCAACAGCCTGTCCAGAAGCAAAATATACTCACGCAGAAAGCGAAGAAAATATGGCGGGAAGTCACCCCCGAAAGATTACAGGAAACGCAGAGCAATAAAAAAGGACCCTTGAGGAGAATGTCCCTCCCGGGATTTTCGTTCATTCCCCGGCTCCTTTTCGCTGTTTTCGGGTGTTCCGCGGTCCAAAACGGCATCTATTCCATGTGTTTTGGGGTTCTTCGGAGTTTTGTGTGGAGCGACATTGGCTGAAATACTGCCATCGCTATAGTTGTGCCATTTGGCAGTGAACGAAAAAGCAGGGAAAACGGAGGAATAATTGCTGGTCATCCGTTGTGCTTCCGTCACCATAAAAGGGCTTGGAGAAACGGAGGCGAGCTCTGCTGGGAA
>JAQVYB010000182.1 GCA_028708815.1 Kiritimatiellia bacterium
GTTCCGGGATGGTACAGCGAAATGTGGGGCTGTTGGTTCGGAGGAAGGATGTGGGACGGGGACAGCCGTATCACGGCCAACAGCCCGGAGAACATCGAGGCCTTTACGTGGTATCAGAGCCATGCCGAGAAGCTGGGGGTGAACAATCTGCGCACCTTCGGGCAGACCTTCGGCAATTTCGCTTCTCCGCAGAGTCCGTTTATGGCGGGGAAAGTGGCGATGGTCCTTCAGGGGGTTTGGCTGTATAATTTTATCGAGAAGTTTGCGCCCGGCATGGAATGGGGTGTCGCGCCGTTTCCGTCGGTGGATCCGGAGCGGCTGCCCAACGTCTGTATTGTGGAGAGCGATATTCTGGTGATTCCGCGCGGTGCGCGGCATCCGCGCGAAGCCTTTGAATTCATGGAGTATGTCAATTCCCCGGCGGCCATTGAAAAACTGAATCTCGGGCAGCGCAAGTTCAGCCCGTTGAGGGAGGTGTCGGATGAATTCACGGTCCGTCATCCGAATCCGTATATCTCCGTTTTCATGGATCTGGCCGGGAGTTCCAATGCCTGCCACGTGCCGAAAATCACCGTTTGGCAGGAGTACAAGGACGAGATGGGCGTTTCGGCAAGTCGGTTGGACGCCGAGCTGACCACGCCTCGCGAAGCGTTGGGTGAAGTGCAGGAACGAGTGCAGTGGAAATTCGACCGCATCCTTCGGCGCTGGAACAAGGTTAAGGATAAACGTCTCAACGAATGGAGCCGCTATGACCCGGAATGAACGACGCCGTCTTCTCCTGGGGTTGGCATTCGTCAGTCCATGGGTGATCGGGTTTCTGGCCTTTACAGCCTACCCGCTCATCGCCTCCATCTATTATTCCTTCTGCGATTATGACGTCCTGACCGAACCGGTCTGGATCGGGTCGCTCAACTATCGCGATATGTTCACCGACAAGGTATTCTGGATTTCGTTGAAAAACACCTTTTGTTTTGCGGCTGTTTCTCTGCCGCTCGGACTGGTGATCTCGCTGCTGATTGCCGTCCTGCTGAATCAGCCGGTGAAGGGGCGCAGTGTATTCCGTACGGTTTATTTTATTCCTTCGCTGGTGCCGATTGTGGCCACCTGCATGATCTGGCTTTGGATTTTGAACGGGGAATTCGGCCTGCTCAACTACGGGTTGAGTTTTCTGGGGCTGAAGGGACCGCAGTGGCTCAGCGATCCGCTCTGGACGAAGCCGTCGCTGGTTCTGATGGCGCTCTGGGGCGTGGGCAACACCATCGTCATCTACCTGGCGGCTTTGCAGGATGTTCCCCGGGCGCTCTATGAGTCGGCCGAAATCGACGGCGCCTCCTTTCGGCAGAAACTCTGGCATATCACCATTCCGATTATTTCTCCGGTGATCTATTTCAATCTGATCATGGGCATCATCGGATCGTTGCAGGTCTTTGCGCAGGCCTTTATCATGCTGGGTGGCGGCGGTCCGAATCGTTCGGCTTTATTCTATGCGGTCTATCTGTTCCAAAATGCATTCAAGTATCGGCAGATGGGGTACGCCTGTGCGATGGCCTGGATTTTGTTTCTGATTATTTTGTGTCTGACCTGGTTGGCCACGGTGGTGACGCGTAAACATATCTATTACGGGGGGGAATGAGCATGGTTATAATCCGTCGTTTATGCATTTATGCCCTGTTGATTATCGGGGCCGTTGTCTTCATCATTCCATTGGTCTGGATGATTTCGACGGCTCTCAAACCCATTGAACAAACCATGACCATGCCGCCCACCTGGGTACCCTATCAGCTGTATACCGATCACAACGGCGTAAAAGAACCGGTGCGTCCCGGTGAGCGGATCGAGCAGCCCTCGCTGGTTGTTCAGGAGCAGGGCGCAGGGCAGAAGCGGATTGTACCGGTCGGGCTGATCCGGGAGGGGCAGCTGGTCGTTGTTTCCTCGCCGGGGAAGGAAAGTCGGCGCCCGGTGATCGTTATAGAGGAAATTCCCGCCACCCCCGATGCGCCCTGGATCAAGGTTTTCCCGGAAGGCGAAACAGGGGCTGAATGGAAGGTGGTTCCCGTGGCCTCCATGTCCAGGAACGTCTCGCCGCGCTGGGGGAATTTCTACAAAGCGGTTAAGGCGATGAAGTGTTTTGGACTCTACCTGAAAAACACCCTGTTGCTTTGTGTGTTGACGGTGATCGGAACCGTCAGTTCCAGCGCGCTGGCCGCTTATGGTTTTTCACGAATTGAGTGGCGCGGGCGCGACCAGCTCTTTGTGTTGGCTCTGGCCACCATGATGGTTCCCTTCCCGGTGGTCATGGTCCCGCTCTACTGTCTGTTCAAATGGCTGGGTTGGATCGGGACGCTTCGTCCGCTTTGGGTCGGTTCTTTTTTTGCCGGTGCGTTCAATGTTTTTCTGCTGCGCCAGTTTTTCCGGAGCATTCCGCGCGACCTGAGCGAGGCGGCGCGAATTGACGGGTGCAGCGAGTTCCGCATATTCTGGCAGATTATTCTCCCGCTGTGCAAACCGGCCCTGATGGTCGTGGGGCTTTTCCAGTTCATGGCGACCTGGAATGATTTTCTCGGGCCGCTCATTTATCTGACCGATCAGCAGGATTTCACCCTGGCTCTTGGGCTGCAGTTCTTTCAGAGTCAGCATGGGGGTACCGAGTGGAATTACCTGATGGCCGCCAGCACCCTCGTGGCCCTTCCGATCATTGCCCTGTTCTTCTTTACCCAGAAGAGTTTCATCGAGGGCATTTCCATGACGGGACTCAAGGGCTGATTCCAATAGGCCGTGTATGGGTTCAGGTGTTTTCCTGTTCACTTCCGCTTGATATTTCTGCGAGAAAAAAGATCATCAAAAGCAAGCGATTGCCTCTTGTATTCATGATCGTGACGATTGGACAAACGCGGGAAACGCAGGGCGTGAATAGTCGCTGCCCATATACAGAGTGGTATTTCATCCGAATACGGGCGCGGGACGACATTTTTTGAAAAAAAACAGCTTGACGTTTGAAGGGGGGTGTAATAGAAAAAAGAAAAGCAAGCGTTTGCGTTTGTTTTGGTGGTGTAAGTGCAATTCGATAAAAAGAGGAGATCAGGATGAGAAAAATACATGGGTGTTGTATGGTTGCGGGGCTTTTTCTGGCTGCGTCGGCGGGGGCGGATCTGTTGCAGAATCCGGGTTTTGAGACGGAAGGCGCTTCCTCATGGAATGCGGCTGATTGGAACAACGAGAGCGATATTGGACGAATGGACTGGGCGCAGCACAGCGGCAGTTACGGCATGGCGGGTTACGGAGACGCCGATGGGAAGTGGGGATACATCGCCCAGACCGTCAGCTCTGCCTACAATGCCGCCAGCAATATCTATACCTTCAGTATCTGGGGTATGGCCGAGGAGAACTTCTCTTCATCCGGGAATGAAGTGTATATGAAGTTCAGCTTTAAACACGACGATACCGAACTGGGCTATTTCACCGATAACATTTACAGCGCTTTTACGGCAGATACGGAGTGGCACCAGTATTCGATGACGGTCACGAATACGTCCTGGCTGGCGGCCAACGCCGTGGAGGTGTGTTTCGGTTACGGACAGGCCGTAAGCAATGCAGCCGGGAATTGCGGGCTGCGGGTGGACGATGCCTCTTTGATACAGGTTCCGGAACCGGCATCGCTCTCGATGATCCTGCTGGGTCTGGCTGGATTGTTCGTGTTTTGCAGGCGTTTTCGCCAGGAGAAGTAACCGGCGTTTAAGAGCATGAAACGATCATTTCATCATCGGAAATCCGGGTTGGTGTCGGTGCCGTGCGCGACAACAGGACAGGCTGTAACGTGGGTGGTTTTGTTCCTGGTTGCGTCGGCGCCGGCCCGCCCGGCAGAGCGTTTGGCGCCAGCTCGGGTTTCGATGGGGTCCGTACTGCTTTGTTCGGAGCCGGATTATGATTTTGGCGAGGTGCTCAATACGCAGCCCCTTAGTCATAACTTTATTCTGTATAATGGGAGTGACACCACCGTGCATATTGAGCGGGTGGAGTCGGATTGCGGTTGTACGGCGACTCATCTGTCCGGCTATGTAATCGCGGCGGGGGAATCCGTGCTTCTTCAAACGGAACTTTTGTTGACGGGACAATCGGGCGATCAGTGTCACACGATTAGGGTTTATTCCGATGCTTCAATGCTTGCTTTAACGCTGACGGGACGGGCGGTTCGTCCCGTTGAATCCGTTCCCGAACGATTTGCTTTGGGCCGACTGCACAGCGATGCGCAGGTGCAACGGACCGCTTTGCTGTCCATTCGCAGTATACCGAAAGAGCTGGCGGCAATCGAATGTTCGTCGCCGTGTTTTCATGTTGAACTGGAAGCGATGGGGGTGGACGGGGAGTACCGGATATGGTTGGCCACCTGTCCGCCGCTTCCGCGGGGCGCGTTGCGGACACGGATTTGTATTTCATTCGCCGACGCGACTCAGCCGGATATTCTCATACCGATTACGGCAACCGTTGTGGATGTCCCTTCTTCGGCAACGGTACGTCAAGCACGTGAACCGATGTTTAACCGGCGGACGAATTCGTCCGGGAAAAATTCTTTGGAACCCGATACGTCGGAGGGGGGTGCTGCAACGAAGGCGCTGACGACGGTCGGGATGAATATGGGAATGTTAGTCTGGAGCGGTCAAAAGTGAGGAGACGATTATGAAAAAGTCATATAAGATTCAACATCAGGTGATACGGTTTGTTGTGTCCTGTTTTCTGTTTTTCCCGGTCGTGCTGTCGGTTCAGGCGGCTGTTTACGAATTTGAAAGCGGGGAGGACGGTTGGGAGGCGCTGAACTGGAATCCGGGCTGCACCAATGTCGAGCAGTCGTCTTTCTGGGGATACGGGTCTTCGAGCAATTCGCTACGCATGGATGTTGATTTGGTCGATGATGGGGATAAGGCCTGGACCGGGATATCGTTTGATCCGGAAACTCTGCATGGGACCACGATTACAATCCGGGTTTATTGTCCAGCGGGTTCATCGGGAACGGGGGAGTCGTGGCAGCATACCCAGTTGCGGCTCTGGGTCAAGGATTCCAGCTATAACTACCAGGAAACGGCTTGGGATGCCTGCCGGATACCGTCCGGGGTTTCGACGCAGACGTTGACGCATACGGTTACAGCGGCTTCCGGATTCGATTCTACGAATGTGACAGAATTCGGGGTGCAGGTCTATTGGCGTGGAGAGGGTGAATATCATGGTCCTCTTTACATTGATGCCGCCGGGTACGGCGCCGTTTATACGCCTCCGCCGCCGCCTGTGACGATTACCAATACGGAACATTGGTATGATATGGAGACGGCCTGTCAGCAGGCGTGGTGGCAGTGGGACACGAATCCGGAGGGGTGGCATGCCAAGGCCTGGACAAATGTTTATTACAGTGCCGGCGAGGGCTACAGCAATTCCACGGCGCTGGCTGCGGAAGCCGTTTTTGTGACCAATAACAGCAGTGAAATTGTCACCAATGAGGCCGGCGCGGTCGTTACGAATGAATATACCTTCCAAAAGGGCATTTTTGAGATTGCGTATCAGCCGGCGCTGAACCTGAGTACCAAGGACCATCGTCAGTTACAGGCAAAAGTTCGCTTTGATCCGCCGGTGGGTGCGGATGATTTTATTGCCAAGATGTATGTGTATGACAAAATCAGTGACCAGTGGTATTTGAATGTGAAGGAAGTCTGCGGCGGGGATTGGATATTCCTGGAGTTTGACCTTGATGATCCGACACAATACGCCACCAATCTCGCGGAGTATCCTTCGCCGCCGGGGCCGATGGATGCTTCGGAAATCGGTTTCGTTGATGTTCTGCTTTATGCGAGGGAGCCCTGGACGGGGACGGTTTACCTGGATGATGTGGTGGTGGCCGGTTCGGAAACGCGAACGAATTATACGCTGATCAACAGTGGATTTGTGCAGCCGGCGGGACACAAGTTTGTTCTGGACGGAACCAATTTTTACCATTGCGGCGCAAACATCGAATATTTGCAGACGGTATCGGATACCACGGTGCGCGAATGTCTGGATTGGGCGGCTTCCAATGGTATCCTTGTCGTTCGAACCTGGGCCATGCAGGAGGGACAGGTCTACAGTTTTCAGCCGGAACGCGGTGTTTGGAATGAGGTGATGTTTGAACATCTGGATCGTATTGTGGCGGAGGCCGGGCATCGCGGGATACGGTTGATGCTGGATGTGGTCGATAACTGGGCGCATAACGGGGGTGTTTTTCAGTATGTTCACTGGGTGGTAAAAGAGCATCCCGAAACGGTGAATACCAATCTGCCGAAGGAAGGGGTTTTGTATCATGATCAGTTCTGGACGAACCAGTACTGCAAGCAGTGGTACAAGGATTATGTCACGAAGCTGCTTACCCGTACGAATACGATTACCGGGCGGACCTATAAGGATGATCCGACGATTTTTGCCTGGGAGATTGTGAATGAGCCGCGTTGTGAATCGGATTTCGGCGGCGGTACCATTCATGCCTGGCTGCTGGAGATGAGCGATTTTGTGCGATCGATCGATACACATCATATGCTGGGTCCGGGGGAAGAGGGGGGCTACGTCCGCACCTATGATGATGCGGATGAGATTCCCTGGGAGATCTACCCGGACAATTATTATCATTACGGTACGTATGCGACCGGTTGTTCCACCTGTAACCTGTACGGATGCGGTCGCGGCCATGGGGTCGATTATATCAGTGATATGAGCAGTGAAGATACTTATGTCACATCGCAGGGCGGATTCTATACCACTCGTGAGCCTGAGCAGCGCGAGTTGCGGTCGGGGGTCTCGAATGTCAATTTCTGTACGGCCCGTATCTATATCGATCAAAAGGAATACAATATCTGGCGCACGAATAACAATGATGCCGACCAGCGTTTGGAATGGATTAACGATCACTGGTATGATGCGCATAAAGTGATCGAGAAGCCGATGATCCTGGAGGAATTCGGACTGCATGGCATCGGCTGGGTATTCAATGGATCGTATGGTCAGGTGCAACTGACGCGTACACCTGAATACACCTTCGAGAGCCGCGCCGACGCGTATCGACTCTTTTATAATCATATTGAAAACGCAGGGATCCC
>JAQVYB010000183.1 GCA_028708815.1 Kiritimatiellia bacterium
ATTAATAACTACCCGCGAAAGATACTCGACTACTGCACTCCAACAGAGCTCTACGAGACCTTCGCCAATGCCTAAAAATAATAAATCAAGAGACCATCAAACGCGAAACTTCACTTTACAATCTACCTTTATGGGTAACGGGTTAAATTCGGAACCCCGCTGATTCGAAGGACCTTCCGAAGGCAAAAAATAATCACACGAGCCGCCTGCGCCAGGAGCCGGTGTCTTTTGCAATAAGCAGCCTGAAGTGTGAAGGAGGGCTAGTCGTCGGTAATGCCGAAGTGGCGTTTGAACCAGGCTGCCGTGGAGTCGGCCAGGCTGAACATGACCGGGACGAGCACAAGGGTCAGGAGGGTGGCCACAAGCAGTCCGAAAATAACCGCCCAGGCCATGGGGGCCCACCACTGGCTGGATTCGGCGCCGGATACGATCCTCGGGGGCCAGGAATGCACTTCGAGACTGTAGCCGACGGCCATCGGAATAAGTCCCAGGATGGTGGTGATGGCGGTCAGCATGACGGGCCGCAGGCGGGTTCGCCCGGCATCTACAATGGCTTCCAGGCTGGGCAATCCTTCGCGCTTGCGCTGAACAATACAGTCAATGAGTACAATGGCGTTGTTGACCACAATACCGGCGAGACTGATCACGCCGACCCCGGTCATGATGATACTGAAACGCTGCTGTCCGATCAACAGTCCCCACATCACGCCAATCAGCGAGAGCAGTACTGAAACCAGGATGATGAGCGGCAGAATGGCTGAATTGAACTGGATGACCAGCACCACGAGAATCAGGCCGAGCGCCATCAGAAACGCCTTGCTGAGAAAACTGCCTGATTTCTGCATTTCTTCGGTGTCGCCCGCGAAGTGGACTTGGTAGCCGTTCGGGATGGGCACATCCCGGTCGATGATGGTTTGAATATCCTGGATGATTTCCTCCACCCCTCGGTTCTGATTGTTGGCTGTGAGTGTAACCAGACGTTTGTGATTCTTGTGTTTGATGGCACCGCGTCCGCCGGTATAGGTTGCCTGTCCCAGGGCGGAAAGCGCTACGGAGTGGCCCGCCGGAGTCGGGATGAATATCTGGTCGATGAGGTCATAGGTGTTGCGCTGGTCTTCCGGCAGGCGGATGGTGATGTCGTATTCTTCCTGCCCGGAGCGGAATTTGCCGACCTCGATTCCATAGATGGAGGCGCGTAAAAAAAGGCCGATGGACTGCGGGGTCAGACCGAGGAGCGCGGCTTTCTTACGGTTCACGGTGAACTGGATTTCAGGCAGGGCGTCTTCCAGGTCGTCCTGCAGGTCCACCAGTCCGGGGATGGTGCGTATCTTCCGTTTGATCTCCGCGCTGAGGCGGGCGAGCGTCTCAAAGTCATCGCCGGAAATTTCCACGGCCACCGGGGCGTCCATGGGCGGGCCTTCTTCCTGTTTTTCCACCTTTAAGTCGGCGCCCGCGACTTGACCTGTTTTTTCCCGGATACGGGTGATGAGTTCCAGGCTGTTTCCTTCGCGTTCATGAATATCCTTGAATTCAAGGTAAATATTTCCAACGTGAGTACCGCTTCCGCCGCCGATTTGCCCGCCGCTCGATCCGACGCCGGTCATGTAGAATTTAATGTCTCCGAATTCCTTGAGCGCTTCTTCGAAGTGGCGGAGTACGGCGTCGGTTCGGTCGATACCGGCCCCCTGAGGGAATTTCAATTCAACGGTTGCATTTCGCGGATCGGTGGTGGGGAAGAGTTCCACGCCGAGTCCGAACTGGGCGTAAAACAGAAAGGAGAAGATCAGAAAGGCGAAGGCGCAGGAGAGGACGGTTAGTCGGTTCTGCAGGGCGGTGCGGAGGAGGCGTTCATAGGTGTTGACGATGGGATGATACTCCCGGTTTCCCGTGTCGGCGTGTTTTTTGACCGGTTTGGCCTTGATGAATGCCGAACAGATGGCCGGGTTGATCACAATGGCCACAAAGAGCGAGGAGGACAAGGTGATGATCAGTGTTTTGGGGAGAAAGGCCATGAATTGTCCCATGATGTCGGGCCAGAAAAGGAGGGGGGCGAAGGCGGCGACCGTGGTCAGCGTGGAGGTGATGACCGGCCAGGCCACTTCCGCCGCACCGATTCGGGCCGCCTCGATTTTGGAAAGCCCGAGTGAACGATGTCGGTAGATGTTTTCCACAATCACAATGGCGTTGTCCACCAGCATGCCCACCGAAAGCACCAGGCTGAAGAGTACGATCATGTTCAGTGTCATGCCCAGGGCGGTGATGATCACAAAGGCCAAGAGCATGGAAAAGGGGATCGCGAGGGCCACGAAGAGACTGTTTCTCCCGCCCATGAAGAGCAGGAGGATAACGATGACAAAGAGAAAGCCGGTGAAGATGTTGTTTTCCAGTTCGATGATCATGTCGGCCACATAGGTCGATTCATCGTATACATCTGTGCGGACGATGCCTTCGGGGAGGATGAAGGAATCCAGAATGGCCGTCTTGATTCCATTGATCAATAGGCTCGAATTTTCGCCGGTCCGTTTTTTGATGCCTATGGTAACGGCTGGGCGTCCGTTGATTCGGCTGATGGATTCGAGATCTTTAAAGGTATCGCTGATGGTGGCGACGTCCGTCAGATAAATGGGTGCACCGTCGCGCTCGGTGAGCAGGATGTCGCTGAGTTCATAGACCTGTCCGAATTCGGCGGGTACGCGTACCTGGAATTTATCGCCCTCCATTTCAATATTGCCTGCGGAGGTGGTTTTGTTTTCTTCGGCCAGGCGTTGCATGACCAGGGATACGGGTATATTGCAGGCAATCAGGCGGGGCAGGTCGAGTTCGATGCGGATTTCCCGTTCGCGGACCCCCGAAATGGTGACTTCTTTGACGCCGGGAAGAAGCTCGATGCGGTCCTGGAGGTCTTCGGCCATTTTTTTAAGCCGAAGCAACGGGGTGTTTCCTGAAAGGGTGAAGGTGTAGACGGGCATGTCCGAGCTGAAGTTCAGCGATTGAACAAGCGGTTCGTCCAGGTCGTCCGGCAGGTCGGGCTTGGCCATGTCGACTTTGTCCTTGACCCGCTGAAGGGCCCGATCAATATCTTCGCCGGCGCTGAATTTGAGTACAATGGTCGAAACACTTTCCGAGGAGGTGCTGGTGATTTCTTCCACATTTTCGACGTCTTTGAGTTTTTTCTCGAGCTGTGTGGTGATGAGTTTTTCCATTTCCTCGGGGGCGGTGCCTTCGTAGATGGAGGTGACGAAGACGTAGGGGATGGTGATGTCCGGGGAGCCTTCGCGGGGGAGGGAGAGGTAGCTGCTGATTCCGGCGGTGATCAGGACCAGCAGAAAGACAAAGACGGCGGTTCTAAAGCGAATGGCGTAGTTGGATAGGAGCATAAAATGGCCTTCAGTTTTCCATTTGTTGCAGGATTTCCACGGGCATTCCGTCGGCGAGGGCCCGGTGTCCTTCCACAATCAGCTCGTCGCCTTCTTCCAGTCCGAACTGAATGACCACCCGGGTGCCGCGAATCTCGGCGATGCGTACAATTCGGCGCTCGGCGGCGCCGTTGCGGTGGATATAAACCACATATTCCCCCTTGTCCGGAATGATCGCGGCCAAAGGGATGGAAATGACCTCTTCCAGTTGCCCTATTGATACCTGGACATCGGCAATCATGCCGGCCTTCAGGAGAGCGTTTGGATTATCCACGACGGCTTCCACCGTGAAGGAGTTGCCTGCCCCGGTGGTTTGCGCGGCAATGAAGTTGACGCTACCGGTAAAGGTGAGGTCCGGCAGCGCTGCGACCTGAAAGGGCAGGGGTTGGGCGATGCGAAGCGAGGTGATATGGCGTTCGGGCACCTCCACCTGTAACTTCATCCGATCGAGCCGGAGAATCTGAAAAATCTGCTGCCCTTCGTTCACGTATTCTCCCCGATCGATGAAGCGGTTGTTGATGTAGCCATCCACGGGGCTTGAAACGGTGCATTTCTCCAGGTTGATCCGGGCGTTGTTCAGGGCGATTTCTGCGGCTTCAGCGCGTGTTTTATAGAGATCGTAATCGGAGACGGATATGGCGCCGGACTTGTGTATTTCCTCCCAGCGTTTCCATTCCTTGGAGGCTTCGCGGTCATTGATTTCCGCCTGTTTCAGCGCGTCTTTCCAGATGCGGGCATCCATTCGACAGAGGAGTTGTCCCTGCGTGACGGATGCGCCTCGATCCACGGGTACGTCGACGAGGGTGCCCGCTTTTTCGATGGGGATCATCAGATCTTCAACCGCCTGCAGTTTGCCTGGCAGGTTGATGCGGTTGGCCAGCGAGTCGGGTTGAATGCGCTGTATTGTCACCGGCACCGGTTTTTCCTCCACCGGTTTGACCTCCGGTGGTTTCTGTAAGGCCTTCCGAGCCACCAGGGCAACGATTCCCATCGCAATAAGAAGGAGGAATATCCGTAGAAACAGTCTGCTTTTTGTTTTTGGTTCAGTCACGGGTAAGGTTCTCCGTTCCGCAGGCATACTGAAGTTGGGCCACCGCCTGCATGTAGGCCTTCAGGGCCTGGTAGTGAATCAATTTGGCTTGAGTCAGAGAAAGATTGCTGTCGGTGTATTCCAGGTAGGTGAACAGGCCGTTTTTGTACCGTACGTCGGCAATGTCCATGGCCTTTTGCGCCAGATGCACGCTGTCTTTCGCCCCGAGGACGACTTCTCTGGAGTGCATCAGCGTCAGATAAGCACTGTTGACTTCGAGTTTGATCGCCCGCACGAGATCGATTTGATCGGATCGGGAGTTCTCCACCGCCAGCTTTTTCTGGGCGACCTGGCTGCTCCGCAATCCACCGTCGAGAATATCCCAGCTCAGGGCCAGGCCCGCATTCCAATGCCATTTCCACTCGTCATCCACCGGCGCATCCGATGGGGGGTTGCTGCCCTGATAGGAGGCGGTTGCATACAAGCGGGGAAAATATTCTCCTTGCGTGGCGCGTATATCCTGCATCTGCATGCCGATCAGGGACTGCATGGACTGAAGTTCCGGTCGGTTTTCCAGTGCGAGCCGATACAGCAGTTCCAATTCCACATGGACGGGGTCGTAGCGCAACTCGCCCTGAACCGTGAAGTCTGTGTCGTCTTCATAGATAAGATTTTTGAAGCGTTCTCTGGCCAGGTCGTGTTGATTCTGCGCAGCAATCACCTGGGGCTTTTCATTGGCCACCTTGACCTGGGCGCTCAACAGATCGAACTCGCTGCTGGTTCCATTCTGAAATTTCACCTGGGTTTGTTCTTCAAATCGTTTCCACTGGTCCAGCGATTCCTGCGCCACCCTCAGGGCGTCGGCGGTATAGAGGAGATCATAAAAAGAAGTTGTGATGTCCCGAATGATGGCATTGTTTCGTTGTTCGGTATCATAGAGCGCATAGCGGCGGTATTCACGCGCGGCTTTCAGGGCGGCGGAAACGGATCCGCCCGAGTAGAGCAGTTGCGAGAGGCCGGCAGAAGCGCTGTATTGATCATGTGATCCTTGGGTGTCTTCGAGTATGGGTGCTTCATCCAGCCGATTATAGCCTGCACTCGCCAGGATTCCAGGCAGCAACTGCGAGCGGACTTCTTTGATTTTGGATTCGGCAATGGCCTGGTCCCGCATCTTGTTCTGCAACGAAAGAGAGCGATCAAGGCCCATGCGGATGCAGTCGGTGAGGGTATAGGCCGGTGCGGCATTTGATACGACGGCGAGCTGCGGCACCTCATTCGTGCCGCTTGGAACATCCGTGGCCGCGTGCAGCAACGAAGGCAGGCAGAGAGCGGAAACCAGAAGGAGCTGAACCCGGCGGCTCCCTAGCGAAACAGCAAAAGAATCAAGCCAATCAGTGAAATGACTAAGCTCAACACCAGTGAAATCCGGTAGAAATCGCCTTTTCGACGGTGCCGCTTGCGGTTCATCATTATTCCGGTCAGAGAAAAACCGAAGACGATCAGCATAAGATAATATAGCGCGCTTAAGAGTTGTTCGTTCCATTCGGTCTCGGCTGATAGCAGTTTGGGTTGTGCTTGATCAAGCAATAAAACGCAAAAAAACAGCAGCAGCCAGCAAAAGCCGGAGAGGAAGGAAAGGGCCTGAGCAAGCGTGTCAGGCGCCCGTTTTCTGCGGTCCGAATCAATGCCAGGTTTGTAGTTGCTCATGTCCTGAGAAGCCCCTCTACGTATTGTGAATTTATTACCTTACGCGAACCGACACTGGAAGCCTACTTGTTTCGTTGGTGTATGTCAACGAGAGTGCCCACTATTATTACAAATTCAGCGGCCTGGATTGACAAGCGCCTCCTCAGTCGCTATCAACAGGCCCCGTTTGAATACGGACGAAGAATACAATTTCCACGGGGGGAGTGCACGCGAACCAAACCATTTTTTCGGAAGGCAGGTTAAGAGGCATGATGAGCGAACCAGGAACCTTGGAGCAACAGTTGACTGCGTGGATGGAGCAGGTTCTCTGCGCGCTATACCCCGAGGCGGATTTTTCCGATATCAATACGCAGGTGGTGCCGACCGCCGATGATCGTTTCGGCGATTATCAGTGCAATGCCGCGATGGCACTGGCCGGGCGTATGCGCAAGCCGCCGCGCGAAATTGCGCAGCAGGTGTTGTCTCAGCCCTTGCCCGACTGTCTGGAGCGGGTTGAAGTTGCGGGCCCGGGATTCATCAACATGCGCTTGCGCACCGATTGGCTGGCTTCCGCCCTGGCGGAGACGGAGAAGGAATCCGTTCCGCTTGTGCCGGATGTGGGCGCAGGGAAAACCGTGGTCATTGATTATTCCAGTCCGAACGTGGCCAAACCGATGCATATCGGACATATTCGGTCCACGGTGATTGGCAATGCCCTTGACCGCATATACCGTTGTTTAGGGTATCACGTCATTGCCGACAACCATGTGGGCGACTGGGGGACCCAGTTCGGCCTGATGATTCTTGGGTATAAACACTTCGTTCAGCCGGAAGCTCTGGAGCGGGATCCGATCGAGGAACTCGAACGGATCTACCGGGAGAGCTACAATAAATCCAAAGAAGAGGACGCCTGGTTGAACGCCGCCCGCACCGAACT
>JAQVYB010000184.1 GCA_028708815.1 Kiritimatiellia bacterium
TGAGGCGCTACCTGAAGCAATGCGGCTTCACGCCCAGTAAAACCATGGGACAGAATTTTCTGGTAGACGGGAATATCCGCGACCAGATTCTGCAATCGGCCGGTGTGGCCGGCGAGCGGGTGGTGGAGATTGGACCGGGGCTTGGTATGCTGACGGAGGGTCTGCTGGAGCGTACGGATGATTTGCTGGCCATTGAAAAGGATGCGGTGTTGTGCCGGCATTTGCAACAACGGTTTGAGGGGGCGGTGGCCTCGGGTCAGTTGCAGTTGATGGAGGCGGATGCGCTGGATGTGGATTGGTCGGCGATGGCGGAGTCGGGCCGTACGCACATGATCTCGAACCTGCCGTATGGGGTGGGGAACCGGATTCTGGTGAATGCGGCGCTTGGAGCGGTGGCCCCGGAGCGGATCACGGTGATGGTGCAGCGTGATGTGGCCGAACGCATGATGGCCGGGCCGGGAGGGAAGGAATTCGGAGTGCTATCGCTGTTTCTTCAGTTGCGATATGATGTGAGTCTGGTTCGGCACGTCAGCCCGTCGTGTTTTGTCCCGGAGCCGCGCGTGTGGTCGAGTGTGGTGAGTTTGCGGCGGAATTCGGGTAACGATGCGGGGTTGCGCAGCATCTCGGAGTATCGGCTTCTTGTGCGCGACTGTTTTTCGTGCCGGCGCAAGCAGATGCAGGTCATTCTGCATAAGCACGCGCACACGGAGCTGAGTGCGGAGGAGGCGCGGGCTCTGCTGGAGGGTGCGGGCATACCGCCGATGGCGCGTCCGGAAACGGTGGAGCGGATGGCGTGGATTGCGCTTGCAAATGCATTGCATGCCCGGCGCCTGAAGGGATGAAAAAGGGCATGCCCATTGATGAAAAATTGCGCTTGCGGCAATACTTTTTCTGTTCATACTGCGCTCGCTGTTATTGCAGGCGCAGTCTGGCGTGACAGATGGCAGGGCGAAAAAAGAACACGATAAGGAGTGATGCAATGAGAAGCATGATGAAGCTGTCGGTTTTGTTTGCCGTGATGCTGGCGGGGTGGGCTTCGGCTGCGGAGTCGGTGCCGGATGTGGTGGCGGATTATTTTCAGGCGGGTGAGTTCACGTTGCAGGCCGGCGTGGCGGCCTCTTTTTTGGAATACCGGGACGAAGCGGAGAGCTGTCCGGAATTCATGTTTGGTTTGTTGCAGATGCAGTATGCCACGCCGGAACGGGCGGGGCTTCAGTTCGGCGCCTGGTGGCTGGCAGCCAAGAAAATCTGGCAGAATCATCCGAATGATTACGATGCGATTTACAGTAAGGACAGCGATTTGCGCGAGCTCTATGCCAAGTGGAATACCCCTTTCACCAAGAGCAGTATTCAGGCGGGGCGCTTTGGGATGACCATGACCGCGCTGGACGGCAACTCGCACCAGGGCGTGCAAGTGATGAACGAGGATATTCCGCATCTGGTCCTGCGTGCGGCGGTGATTGACCGCTGGATCAATAATGACCGGGTGGACATGTTTTATAAAGGGATCACCGGATGGGTGGATGCGAATGACGTGCGCGAGGGTTCGGGCCGTGAATACTGGTTGGGATCGGCGGCTTTTGATTGGAATGAGCAGGCCGGTATCACGCCGTTCATCGGTTACCAGGAAGAGGTGATGGCGATGTACGGGGCGGACCTGTATGTCGTGCATAAACTGGATGGCGGCCGGGCCGTCGGGGTGGATGCCACGATGGTGGTGTATGGCAATGAAACGCCACGCGAGGTGCAGCCGGACTACGAGGACGTTTTTTCCTGGCTTGTTCACGGGTATGTCAATCTGAACACGAACCTTATGCTGGGTTTGGGCTGGTACGGCGTCAGCGATGATCGCGGCGATATTGCGGCGGGGCTTTTCGATACGTTTGATCCGTTGGAAGAGGACGATACCATTCCGTATAATGATCAGAACAACGCCCAGCTCTATTACACCGATGCGGCGTGGAATTTCGATCCGTTTGATCTCACGCTGGCTTATGGTTATGGGGTGAATGATGCCATTGATGTGAAGTCACACGAGGTGGATGCGGTGTTGACCGTGGATCTTACCAAGAGCCTGCAGGCCAAAGCCTACGCCTCCTATAACACGTATTCGGGCGACGAAGTGTCTGATTTCACCAAGATGGGTCTCAGCCTGATCTACAGCTATTGATGCACTATTTGGGCGTTTCCTTTTGCATGGATGAGTGCCGGCGGGTAACATGCCGCGCATCATGAGCAAGCAGGACACCCCGATGATGCAGCAATATCGCGCCCTCCGGAAAAGCATTCCGGAGGATACAATCCTGTTCTTTCGGATGGGGGATTTCTACGAGATGTTTTTCGATGACGCCCGCGAGGCGTCGCAAATTCTGGACATTGCGTTGACCAAGCGCAGCAATGTGCCGATGTGCGGGGTGCCGTTTCACGCCTCGGAAGGGTATCTGGCCAAATTCATTCGTGCCGGCAAGAAGGTGGCCATTTGCGACCAGATGGAGGATCCTTCGCAGGCCAAGGGCATTGTGCGCCGGGAAATTACGCGCGTGGTGACGCCGGGAACGATCCTCGAAGAACAGGTGCTGGACTCGAATCGGCATAACTATCTGGCCGGCCTCTGCCGGCAGGGTGCGGCTTTCGGATTGGCCCTGCTGGACCTTTCCACCGGCTCTTTCTGGCTGGAGGAAACGGGGCATGCAGATGCCATTCGCGATAATCTGATGCGCTACAGCCCATCGGAATGCCTGATTCCGGAGTCGCTGTGCGATGATCCGGAAATTTCCGGACTGCTGGCTTCGGCCCCGCAAACCGTGCTTACCTCGCACGAGGATTGGACGTTTGAGTATACCCCGGCCAACGATCTGCTCACGCGGCATTTTCAGGTGCATTCGCTGCAGGGATTTGGTTGTGAGGCCTTTCGTGCGGGGGTGGGCGCGGCCGGTGGTGTGCTGCATTATGTGAAGCAGGAGCTGCGCCGAAACACAGATCATATCCGGCGGTTGCAGGTGGTGAATCCTGCGGATTACATGCTGTTGGATGATTCGACGATTCAGAATCTGGATTTGGTGAGCACGCGGGGCGCGGGGCGTCGCGGTGTGGCGGTGACTCTGCTGGGTGTGCTGGATTCCACCAAAACCCCGATGGGAGGGCGCCTGCTGCGCGAGTGGCTGCTGCGTCCGTTGGCGACGGCGGAACGGATTGTGGAGCGTCACGATGCGGTGGATGTGCTGGTAAACGATTGGCGCCTGCTGGAGGAATTGCGCGGGCTGCTGAGCGGGGTGAAGGATATGGAGCGCCTCATTTCCAGGTTGAGCGCGGGGGGAGGTAATGGTCGCGATTTGCGTGCGGTGGGGTCTTCGCTGGCGGCCCTTCCGGCGCTGCGGGAGTGTTTGGCCGGGCGGGAGACTCCGCTGCTTTGCGCCATCCGCGAAGGTATTGAGCCGCTGCCGGATGTGATGGACTGGATTGAACGCGCGCTGGTGGATGAACCGCCGATCACCATCAAGGAGGGCGGATTGCTGCGCAAGGGGTATCATCAGGAACTGGATGAGCTGCGCGAAGCGGCGTCGCTGGGGCGTCAGTGGCTGGCCGATTATCAGACGCGGGAGCAGGAGCGCACGGGGATCAAGTCGCTGAAGGTTCGTCACAACAAGGTCTTTGGTTATTACATCGAGATCACGAAGAGCAATCTGGACCTGGCGCCGGAGGACTACATCCGAAAGCAGACGCTGGTGAACGCGGAGCGTTTTATCACGCCGGAGCTGAAGGAATACGAGAACCGTATTCTCGGCGCGCAGGATCGGGCGGTGGATTTGGAGTATGAACTTTTTCTGGAGGTGCGTGCCGCGGTGGTGGCGCACATGGATTCCATTCAGCAGACGGCCTCGCAGGTGGCGTCGCTCGATGTGCTGGCGGCCCTGGCGGAACGGGCCCGCGCTCTGCGCTATACCCGACCCGTCCTGAACAACGGAACCAACCTGATCATTCGGGATGGCCGCCATCCCGTGATTGAACAGATGCCCGATGCCGAACGGTTCGTGCCCAACGATGCACATCTGGATGCCGACCGGAACCAGTTAATCGTCATTACGGGTCCGAACATGGCAGGGAAATCCACCTATATCCGTCAGGTGGCTCTGCTGGTGATTATGGCTCAAATGGGTTCTTTTGTCCCGGCGTATGAGGCGGAAGTGGGCGTGGTGGACCGGGTGTTCACACGGGTGGGCGCGAGCGATGATCTCGCGCGCGGGCGCAGCACGTTTATGGTCGAGATGCAGGAAACCGCCAACATCCTCAACAATGCCACCACGCGCAGTCTGATTGTGCTGGATGAAATCGGGCGGGGCACCAGTACGTATGACGGAATCAGCATTGCCTGGGCCGTGGCGGAATATCTTCACGAGCAGAAAACCGTGAAGGCCAAAACGCTTTTCGCCACCCATTATCACGAGCTGACCGATCTGGCGCTTACCATGCGCGGTGTGCAAAATTACAATGTACTGGTGCGCGAAAAAAACGATACGATTGCCTTCCTGCGCAAGATTGTTCCGGGTGCCGCCGACAAGAGTTACGGCATTCAGGTGGCGCGTTTGGCCGGCCTGCCGGATCGGGTGATCGAGCGTGCGAAGGAAATCCTGGCGAATCTGGAGGAGGAGGAATACAGCGAAACCGGACAGCCGCAACTGGCGCAGAAACGGGCGCGCAAAGACAAGACGCCCCCGGGCCAGATGAGCCTGTTCGAGGGTTTTTAGCAGGCTGTTGGCCTGCCCGTTGATTCCGAGGATGCGCTGTTGTGTTTTGGCGGAAACGCCGCACGGACTTCCAGCCCGTGATCTTCAAAACTTCTTTTTTTAGCTGTGCATGAGCGGTGCATGTGATACGTTGCCCACGTTTCGGAAGTCGTTGTGGACGGATCATGTTGGCTTGCATAATTTGCGGGGTTGGCAGCGCGTATGAGTGATGGAGCACAAGACGATAAATTACTTGCCGCCGTAACGGGCGATACGGCGTACCTTGTGGTTCGCGGGCGCGCGACCTTCAAAATCAGCCCGGGGGTGAAAACGCTGTTCACCAGTCTCGCGGAGAAGGGGATTCAGCAGTTCATTCTGGATATGTCGGATTGTCCCGGCATGGACAGTACGTTCATGGGCGTTGTCGCAGGGCAGGCCATTCGCTTGAAACCCAGTAATGGTTCCGTGATCATGATCCATCTCTCTCCTTATCTGCGCGGGTTGATTGCCACGCTGGGGTTGGATACGCTGGTGGAGGCACATTGCGCTGGAAATATACACGATCAGATTGATGTGAAGGAACTGGTCGCCCAGTGCAAGCCGATCCCCACGGAGATCTCTTCCTCCGCACGGGACGTCAGTGCCAGGACCATGTTGGATGCACACGAGACGCTGGCCCGGCTGCTGCCTGAAAATGAAGAAAAATTCAGGGATGTTCTGAAGTATTTGCGGGAGGAGTTGACCCCGCCGAATAATTCCTCCTCCTCCTCCTCCTCTTCTTCCTCTTCCGATGGCGGCGATGCTACGGTGACCTCGTGACCGGAACCATGATCCAGGTTTGTTTGTTTTCCGTTGCGCCGACGATTCTGCTGGTTTTGTTTATTCGGGTGTCGCGCCGTCTACGCGTTCTTCGGCAACGCTGTGCAGCCATGCTGCAGGAAAAGGAGCTGATCTACGGTTTTGTGCACGATGTGGCGGAGGTCTTTGCGGGTGCCGACAGCATTGAGCTTCCACAGATGCTTAAACGGGTCCTCTTTTATGCATTGAGGACCGGCCAGGCCGGGGCCGGGGCCATTTATATGGTCGGAGCCGACGGGGAAACGCTGCAGGCGGCCACGGTGTCGGGCCTGCTTCCGCCGTTGATGCCGGATGCAAGTCTGGATTTGAATCAGGTGACCCGCAAGGCGGAACACATTGTTCAACATTTGCGGAGCCGCCCGATCCGGCGTGGGGAAGGTTTGGTGGGGGAAGTGGCCGATCTGGGTACGGCCATTCTGATTGAAGATGGAGAGCGCGATGCCCGCTTGCCGCAGTATGATGCCGAATTTCTGAAGATGCGCTCGCTGATGCTGATTCCCATGCGGTTTCATCAGGAGGTGCTGGGTGTGCTGGTGGTGGCCAATCGCGTGGACGGGAAGCCCTTCTGCGAGGCCGACCTGAATCTGCTGCAGGCCCTGGCGGACCAGGCGACCGTCTCCATTCATTTCGTGAGATTGCGTGAAGAGCTGAATGAAAAACAGCGTATTGACCATGATTTGAATCTGGCCCGCAGCATTCAGGCATCGCTGCTGCCCAAGGAACTGCCTCATATCGAAGGATTGGAACTGGCTGCGTTTAATGTCCCCGCTCAGGAGGTGGGAGGGGATTATTACGATGTGTTTTCGGTGGATGAAGAGTGTTTGGGGATTGCCATTGCCGATGTCTCGGGCAAGGGGATCAGCGGTGCCATTATGACGGCACTCTGTCGAAGTGTTTTGCGTGCCCAAGCCCGAAATCGGCGCAGTCCGTCCGAGGTTCTCCGGGAGGTTAACCATATCATGCAGGAGGATGTGGCCGAGGATATGTTTATTACCATGCTTTATATGGTGTTCAATACCAGGACGCGCGAACTGACGCTTGCGCGCGCCGGGCACGAACGCCCGCTTCTTGTAAGGCAGGAAATGGATGGCGTGACAGACATCCAGTCGGCGGGCGCCGCCCTCGGCTTGGTCCTTCAGGCTGATTTTGACCGATTACTCAACGAGGAGCGGATTCAGTTGAATCCCGGATCGGTTCTGGTGGCTTACACCGATGGAGTTACCGAGGCGTTGAATGCTGAGCATCAGGAGTGGGGCATTGATTCGTTCAAAGAGGCCATTCGGGTGGCTGCGCGCGAAGGAGCGCACAGCGTGTTGAATAATGTACGGCAGCGGTTGATGCGATTTGTCGGGGAAACGCCGCAATATGATGATATGACAATGATTGCTTTACGAGTCATGCCGTTATAGTTTATATAGCAACAAAACGTCACAGGTTGGAGGAACTCGAGAATGAAAGAA
>JAQVYB010000185.1 GCA_028708815.1 Kiritimatiellia bacterium
CCTGGATGAATAGGAGGGTGACCATGGTGAAGTTTTTGTCGTTCTTCTCTTTGCTGATGCGGGAGGCCATTTCGCGTAGGGAAAGATCCTGAAAGGTGAAGGGGTCCGGTGTGGTTCCGACTTCGTTTCCGCCGGCGTAGAGGACCCGGCCGGCGAGGATGCGGGTTTCTTCCACGTCGTTGATACGGACTATTTTATCTCCGCTTTTCAGGGAAACGCTGACCGGTTCGTCCATATTTTCCAGGAAGGAATAGCAGATTTGGCTGGGCATGGCGCATACGGCTTCGGTGCTTGACGCGAAGGCCTGGAGGGCGGAGATTTCGGGCGTCAGGACGGGGTTGTTCATGGCCTCGGCCAGGATGGCTTGCGCATTGGAAAACTGAAAATGGTAGAGGGCGTCGGCGGAGTTTTTCATGACTTCGTCGAGTGCGGCCTGAGCGGCCCGGTTTTTTTCGGTTTCTGCCTGGTCGCGTTCCTTGATTTGTTTGCGGATGTCGCGAAGGGTGTTGTCGCGTACTTTTTTCAATTCGTTGGCGTATGGTCCATCGTACTGTTCGGTGGCGACGGCGGCTTCTTCGAGTTGGTCGGCTTGCAGAAGGCGCTGGATGGACTGGAGGAATTGCTGTTCGGCGGTTTGGAGTTCCTGTTCGCGTGTTTGTTGGAACTGCTCGATTTGGGCGCGTGCCAGGAGGGCTTCTTCGGCGTCGGGATAGGTTTCAATGAAGGATTCATAACGTCGAATGATTTCTTCGCGAAGGTCGGGATTGGTTTGCTGAAATGCGGTGATCTGTTCGTAGGCGGCCACGATTTCCTGGTGTTGGTTTTCGGCTTGCTGCATCGTGCGCCAGTGCTGCAGGTACAGCCAGGAGAAAAGAGCACCACCCGTTACCGCGAGCACGATCAGTAAGACCATCAGTTTTTTTGCCATAAATTCACTCCCGTTTGGGCGATCAGGTGCGGATCAGATTCAGCACTTCGTCGCGCCTGGTCTCCATTTGTTCTTGTGTGACGGCTTCGAGGTTGAGGCGGATAAGTGGTTCGGTGTTGGAGGCGCGCACGTTGAACCACCAGGTATCCAGTTCCATGGAGAGTCCGTCGAGTTCCGTAATGCGTGCGTTTGGATATTGATCTTTCAGGCGTCGAAAGAGGTCTTCTTTTTTGGTCTGGATCCTGGAGTTGATTTCACCGCTGGCGAAGTAGCGCTGGATGGGTTTGATCAGTTCAGAGAGCGGGACGTCGGATTCGCTTACGAGGTTGGCGACGTAGAGTGCGGCCAGGGAGGAGCTTTCGGCGAAAAAGTTGTCTTTGAAGTAATAATGGCCCGAGAGTTCGCCAGCGAATCGGGCGTTTTTATCGCGCATCTGCTGTTTGATGAAGGCATGACCCACGCGCGACATGAGGGCCTCGCCGCCGGCCTGCTCGATGGTTTCGCGGACGGCCCAACTGCTGCGCAGGTCATAGAAGATGGGGCCATTTTCCTCTTGAAGGATTTCCTGTGCGATGAGGGCGGTGATAATGTCCATGGGGATGACGCGGCCTTTTTCGTCGACGAATCCGGCGCGGTCGGCGTCGCCGTCGAAGGCGATGCCGAAGTCGTAGTGTCCGTTTTTCACCATGTGCTGCAAATCTTCGAGGGTTTCAGTCACGAGGGGATTGGCCTCGTGATGGGGGAAGGATCCATCGTACTCGCCGTAGAGCGGGTCAATATCGATAAGACCTTCGAGGACTTTGGATTCCATGATGCCCATGGCGTTGGCCATATCGATGGCGACTTTCACGGGTTTTTTCAGGCGGGCGAATTGGCGGATGTGGCGTTTGTATTCGGGGAGTATGTCGTGCGGGGTGATGGTGCCGGGTTGGGCGGGAGGAGGGGGGAAGGTCTGGTTGAGGGCCATGGCTTCGATGTCGTATATGCCGTTGGCGCCGCTGATGGGTATGGCCCGGTCGCGGCAGAGTTTGAATCCGTTCCATTCGCCGGTGTTGTGGGAGGCGGTGATGATGATGGAGCCGTCGGCCTTCAGGAAGCCGTTGGCGAAGTAGGACATGGGTGTGGAGCAGAGGCCGAGACTTATGACATCGGCGCCCTGTTCGGTGATGCCGCGTGCGAGGGCCTCGAAGAGGGGGGCGGAGTGCGGGCGCATGTCATGGCCGACCACGACGGTGCGTGGTTTCAGAAAGGTGACGTAGGCGCGCCCGATGCGGTAAGCGAGTTCTTCGGTGAGATCTTTGCCGTAGATGCCGCGTATGTCGTATGCTTTAAATATGCCTGCCATGTCTATTACTGCTCCTGGTTTATGCCGTGCGTGAAGTGGTTGAATCAGAGTCCGGCTTCGCGAAAGGTGGCCGCGACGATTTCCTGTGCTTCCCGCTGTATTTGTTTCAGATGGTCGGTGCCGTTGAAGCTTTCCGCGTAAATTTTATAGATGTCTTCGGTTCCGGAGGGTCGCGCGGCGAACCAGCCATTATCGGTCACCACTTTGAGCCCGCCGATTTCCGCCTGATTGCCCGGTGCGCGGGTGAGTTTGGCGTGAATGGTTTCGCCGGCAAGGGTATGAGCCGTGACCTGTTCGGGCGAGAGTTTTTTCAGGATACTTTTTTGAGGTCCGGAGGCAGGGGCGTCCATGCGTTCGTAGACGGGGTCGCCGAAGCGTTCGGTCAGTTCGCGGTAATGTATGCCGGGGTCTTTCTTTGTTTTGGCGGTGATTTCCACGGCGAGCAGGTCCATGATAATGCCGTCCTTGTCGGTGGTCCAGACGGTTCCGTCGCGCCGCAGGTAGGAGGCTCCGGCGCTTTCCTCTCCGCCGAATCCGAAGGAGCCGTCGAGCAGGCCGGAGACAAACCACTTGAAGCCGACGGGTACTTCGCAGAGTGTGCGGCCAAGTGCGGTGGCGATACGGTCGATCATCGAGCTGCTGACCAGCGTTTTTCCGATGGCGGCGTTGGCGGCCCAGCCGGGTCGGTTCTGGAAGAGATAATGAATGGCGACGGAGAGGAAGTGATTGGGATTCATCAGGCCGGCCGTGGGGGTGACAATGCCGTGGCGATCGTAGTCGGCGTCGTTTCCGAAGGCGATGTCGTAGTGGTCTTTGAGTCCGATGAGTCCGGCCATGGCATAGGGGGAGGAGCAATCCATGCGGATTTTCCCATCGTGATCGAGGCACATGAAGCTGAAGGTGGGGTCGGGCCAGTCGTGCAGGACGTCGATGTTCAGTCCGTAGGTTTCGGCAATGACCTTCCAGTAGTAGATGGCGGCGCCGCCCATGGGGTCGGCGCCGATACGGAGTCCGGCGGAGCGGATGGCGTCCATGTCGACCATGTTTGCGAGATCGTTGACATAGGGATGGAGATAATCAAAGGCGTGGATACAGGGGGTTTTGAGGGCACGCTCATAGGGGATGCGGCGCACATCGCGGTTGCCGTTGGCGAGCAGTTCGTTGGCGCGTCGGGCGATTTGGTCGGTGATGTCGTTTCCCGCGGGGCCGCCATCGGGTGGGTTGTATTTGATTCCCCCGTTGTCGGGCGGGTTGTGGGAGGGGGTGATGACAATGCCGTCGGCGGGCGCGTCGGTATGGTTTCGGTTGAAGGCGAGAATGGCATGCGAGACGGCGGGGGTCGGTGTGTAGGTGAGGCCTTCCTGAATCATTGTTTCGACGTGGTTTGCGGCAAGTACTTCGAGCGCGGTGATAAGGGCGGGTTCGGAGAGGGCGTGCGTATCCATGCCGAGGAAGAGCGGGCCGTTGATGCCTTTTTCGGCGCGGTATTCGCAGATGGCCTGTGTAATGGCCAGGATGTGGTTTTCGTTGAAGGTTGTTTTGAAGGAGGAGCCGCGATGTCCGGAGGTGCCGAAGGAAACCTGTTGCGCGGGTTCGGTGGGATCGGGCTGGATGGCGTAGTAGGCGCTGATCAGGCGGGGGATATTGGTCAGCATCGTTTTTGGCGCCGGCTTTCCGGCCAATGGATGGATACTCATTGATTGGCTCCTCTTCTGCTTGTCGTTGCGCGCAGGTCCTGTATTGAGCGATACAGTATAGCAACGGTTTTCAGTTTATTAAGTCAAAAGATTCGTTTATGAAAAAAAGACATGAACCGAATTATTCTGGAACCGAAAGAACTGGAGGCGGATGGCTGTGAAGTCCTGCTGACCGATGCCCGTGCGGCGCATCTTCGCCGCGTCCTGAACGTGGTCCCCGGTCAAACCGTGCGTGTGGGCCTGTTGGACGGGCCGCTGGGGGTGGGCGAGGTGGTGCGGATAGAGGCGGAGGGAGTGCTTTTACGATGCCGATGGGAGCCCGTTGTACCGGAGGTTCCCCGTGTGGATTTGCTGCTGGCGCTTCCGCGTCCCAAGGTGCTGAAGAGGTTGTGGGCGCAATTGGCGGCGTTGGGGGTGGGTCGGGTATATATAACCAACGCGGAAAGAGTGGAGCGGAATTATTTCGATACACACGTGCTGAAGGAGTCGTTTATCCGGGGTCGGTTGATCGAAGGCCTGCAGCAATGTGGCGATACCCGTTTGCCGCGGGTTTCGGTGCACCGCCGTTTGAAAGTGCTTCTCGAGGGTGACTGGAGTGCGGAGAAGGAGGGCTGCGAGCGATTGGTGGCCCATCCCGCCGGCGGGGTGTGTCTGAGTGAGTATATTCCTCTGCGTCATCCGGAGCGTGCCCTGCTGGCCGTCGGGCCGGAAGGCGGCTGGACGGAGTATGAGCTGGCGCTTTTTGAGAAACATGGTTTTGCATCCGTTTCGGCGGGGGAACGCATTCTGCGAAGCGATACCGCCTGTTTGGCATTGCTTGCCATTCTTCACGAGTGGATGAACTTCAGCACAAAGATAGCATAGATCGCATGAAGCCGCGGAGACACGAGGCAACTATCCTTCCCGCCACCATCTGCACCAGCTGCGTCATTTGTGGATACAACGGAATTTAAACAGAAAAGAGCCGCAGCGGGTGCTGCGGCTCCAGGGAAGAATCTACAGAAAAGAAAACGAGCATTACTCGCTGATCAGTGCGGCATCATCGAGTTTGAGCGTTCCTCCGCGTTTTCCTTCTATGCAGGGTTCAACAATAATCACGGGTCTCAGCGTGCTGTTCCGTGGCTTGGCGCTGACGCGCAGGGGGGTCCAGGTGCCGCTCAGGGTGGTGGAAATGTCATTGAACTTATACACTTTGCTTCCCACGGTCACCTGTTGACCGTCTACCGTGCTTTCCAGTCGAAGTTCGATGGAGGAGGGAGGGCACTCGTCGGCATTGTAGGGGTCGTCGCGCATGGCGTATACCTTGAAGGTGTATTCCTTTCCCGGCGTGACATTTTCAATGTCCTGGTAGAGGCCGGAGGAGTTACTGTTTTCAATTTTCCAGTGGTGGTAACCGATCATGCATGATCCATCGCGCACGGGGGTCCATTCGGTTTCGCGGTTGATCCAGTCGCCCCAGCGTTCCCAGGATTCGGCTTGATCTGCGCCCACGCCTTCCTGTTCGAACGAGGGATTCTGAAGGGTTTGTGCGCCGGCCTGGATAACCAGAGAAAGCACGCTCCCAATGAGCAGCAGCTTGAATCGAGTCATTTTATGCATCTCCTTGTCTGTTGTTGTTTTGGTTTATTTTGAATAGGATTGACATCGGGTATCGGTCCCATACGATAGCGGTCAGAAGTAGTACTATTTCCTTGCGGGAGCAAGAGTTTTTTTAAATTATTCGGTGTCGTTTTGCCGTAATGGATGGGTAGGAAATTTATGAGAAAAGAAAAACCGTTGACGTTGCGTGAAGTGGCCCGTATTGCCGGGACTTCGAAGAGTACGGTCAGTCGCGTGCTGACCAATCATCCCAGTGTTTCTCCGGATATCCGGGCACATGTGGAGGCGGTCATACGCAAACATCAGTATCGTCCGAACATGTTTGCCCGTGGTCTGACCGGGGCCCGTACAGGTTTGATCGCGGTGCTTTCACCCTGGATTGAGAGCGGGTTTTATGCCTCGGTGATCCGCGGGATCGATTTGGTGGCGACGCGATTCGATGGGCATCTGATGACGACCTTTGCGCATTCGGATGATGATTATTTCAATATTTTAACGGACTATGTGAATGGTCATCAGGTGGACGGGGTGATTGCCATTGCTCCGCCGATGTCGATTTTTGAGCGCAAGGTGTTGTTGGAGGAGAAGCCGGTGGTGCTTTGTTCAAGCCGGGTAGAGGATAATGATCGGGGCTGGGCTGCCGTGTCGAGTGTGACGGTGGATAATGCGGCGGCGATTCGGGAGGTTATGGAATATCTTTACCGCAAGAACTGCCGTAACATGATTTATGTGGCTGCGAACAACGATGTCTATGATGCGCGGGTTCGCGAAGAGACCTTTCATGAATACGTGGCCTCCAAGCCTGAGATGAAAGGAAAAACCATCCGCAGTAAAATTTATGACAATTGGGGCTACTACGCCACCTTGGAATACTTTGAAGACAACGCCGGGAAGAATGTTCCCGACGCCTTTGTTTGTTTCAATGATGCGACGGCCTTTGGGGTGATTGAGGCCCTGCATGAAAAAATGCCGGATGAGCTGGCACGCATTTATGTGACCGGGTGCGATGATGAAGCCGCTGCCAATATTGTTGGACTGACCACGTTATGTATGCCGATGGAGCGGCTCGGAAAGGAAGCGGCCAATTGTTTGTATGAGCGGATCAACGATAAAACAGAAGGGGCGGTGATGCATGTGCGCCACCGGGTGCTGAATATGGATTTGATTGTTCGCGATCGGTATAAAACACTTGCTAAATACCTTCCGCTCAATGAATTATACAATATACACGTTCCGCACGCCTGAGCAATCACTTGTGCGGGGTATGGAATAAGAAAAAAAGAGAGATTAGTGATTGCGCACCATGAGGGTGTTTACTATAGAAGCGCGATTCCATTTAACAAAAAAAAAGCGGCGGCCTATACATCGTTGTATGTGCTTACAATGCCGAGAGCGTGGCGGGTGTGCAACAATTGAAACAGGAATAAT
>JAQVYB010000186.1 GCA_028708815.1 Kiritimatiellia bacterium
CCGCTCCGGGCACGCCGCAGTAGACATCGTCCACGGTGAATGAATCATTCACATAAAACGTCAATTTGCCGTTATTCAGCGTGAAATCATTCTGTGTCTCACCCACGATATTGGTGTCGGACTCGCTCACCACCCGCCAACGGGTACGATTGATCACCAGCGGAATACCCGGCTCCGTGGTGTTCCACTGATACTCCGCCGGCGAGGCCGGCAATCCCGAGGCAAACGTCACCCAGTTGCTGCCGTCATCCAGATATTCCAGCTTCACCGTATCCCCCGTGGCCGCCCCGCCGGCCACCCAGTATATCCAGTTCGTCCCGCGCAGCATCCCGCCATCGTTGCACGTCAGCGCCAGATACCACCCATTGGTGCGGCTCTTGCTCGCCTCCGCCGTATTGCCATACAGCCCGATGTTCACCCGACTTCCGTTCGGCGTCGGCTCCGCCGCGTATACCGCCAGGGGATCGCCCGTATCAATCAGCGGCGATGTCACCACATCATTGGTCAAAGATCCCGTACCCGGCTCATAACGCCCCGCCTGCGAACACGGATGAAAACCCGTCAGCCCATAGTCCGCAAACAGCGGATCATGCGACAGACTGCGCACATCGTTCGTGAACTTGGTCTGCCAGTCGAGAATGGTGCGTGCGCGACTGCCGCGCACATCCGCCGCCTGCGCCAAACCCCATAAAATCAGATCGTTTTGATCCGCATCCAAGGCGCTCTGCGCACCGATCAATTGATAGAGATAATACCCGTAATCAGCCACCGTCAGCACACTGCTGCGCACGCTCAACTGCGCATTGCTGATCACCACGGCACTCAGGGCGTTCGACCACAGGATACTGCGTTCCAACCTGACCGCCTTGGAACCGGAAAGCTGTACGCCGCAACCCCCGCCCCCCGACACGAGTACGCGGGAAAGCTGCACATTGCTCGAAACATTCACCACCACCCCGTCCGAGGCATTACTCATCACGGTCAGGCCATCCCAGGAAATCCCCACGGCATTGCTCACAAGCAACCCGTGATACCCCGCATACAGCACCAGATTCGAGCCCGAGAGATACGAGGCCGACGCAATCGTCAAGCCAACGTTGTTCGATGAACTGTCCGACCGGATAAACTGTGTGCCCCCGGCCGGCAGATTGGTGCTGCCCGCAATGACCACGCTCGAACTCACCGCGCCGCCGGCCAAACGACCGATCACCACATTGGCCTCATTCGTATAGACCCCCGTATCCACATAAATCCGGTCCCCCGGCTCCACGTCGTAATACGCCAGCACCTGCGCCAATGAATCCAGCGGCGCATCTGCCGTCGCCGGCCAGTTGGTCGCATTGCCCACTGCCGAACAATACATGTCCCCCACCAGATTCCCGTCATTCACATACCAGGTCAGCGGGGCATTGCGTATCCCGAAAAAATTCGATACCGCGCTGGAAATATTGGTATCACTTTCACCGATCACCTGCCAAAGCGCCGCCGGCGTATTGCTCACCAGGGTCGTATCCCAAACATACCGCTCATCCGTCGCCGGCACCCCCGAAGCAATCTGTTGCCACGTGCGCCCCGCATCCCCCGAAAATTCAATTTTCACCGTCTCGACGCTCCGGTTCTCTCCATACGCCACCCAGTGAAAGGCTCCGTTTCCGCTCAAACCGCCACCGCCCGATGGACTCCCCGCCTCCAGGGCCAAATCCACCCGTTCCCGCTTACTGGCCTGCACCGTATTGCCCCACATACCCATATTGATGCGGCCACCGTTGTAATCCGGCTCATTGGTGAAAGTGGATGCCGGGTCGCCCGCATCGATCAGCGGCGAAGTCACGGTATCCTCCGCCGAATAGCCCCCACCCCAAATATAACGCCCGTCTTCCACCTCCGTTTTCAGGTGAAAATCACTGTTCGTCACACTCGCAAACTGCGGATCCACGCTCAAACTGAACGCATCAAGCCCCGTCAACTTGCTCCATACCGAAAGACTGTCCAGATTGCGCTGCAAGGACACCACATACCCCGCAACGCCTTCATCGGACGTGTAAATATCATTGTAATTGGCCGACAACACATTCGTCGAACTCACATAATATCCATACGCCGCCGACCCGAATGCCCCCAGGATCGAATTGGTCACACTCACATGCCCCGAGCTGACCCGAACCGCCACCCCCGTATTCGCCCAGAACACGCCATTCATCACATCCAGATACGAATTCGTCGAAGCAATCCCGTCATACGCCTGGTTCTGCGCCGCACAATTCCGCAGCACAATACCCGTCGCGCTGTTCAACTGATAGCCAACCCCTCCCCCTGAAACCATCAGATACGAGACTTCTACATGCTTCGTACCGTTGAAGCTCAACCCATACGCCGTACTCGAAGAAGAACCCCGATCAAACACCGTTCCCTGAGGGCTCCCAATCACGCGAATCGGCTCATTCGTTGAACCCGAATCCAAGGCCGTAAATGTTGCATTAGCCGATTGCACGTAATGCCCCGTATCCACGTAGATAATGTCCCCCGGCACCAATTCATACGCATCCAGCAACGCCTTCAAACTGTACATCGGGTCATCATCCCGCGTCCCGCTGTTCCCATCATTCCCCGCCGCCGTGCAATACACATCATTGTCCTGACTCTCGTCATTCAAATAATAAGTGTACGGACCATTATGAAACGCAAAGTCCGCATCCGTCGCATCCGAAACACCCGTATCCGCCTCATACACCACCCGCCAGCGTGCCTCAAACGTACTGGGGTAATTCGTATTCATCCAGGCATATTCACCCGCCGATGCCGAAATATTCGTCACCACCGGCAGCCACGTATTGCCCGAATCCTGCGACAACTCAATCCGAACCGTTGCCCCCGGCGGCATATTATACGCCCGCCAGTACACCTTGTCACCCGGCACCTCGAGCGTTCCGCCATCCGTGAGCGAAAGCACCAGCAACCGTGCATTCGTCGGCGTCCGGCTCGCCTGCCACGTATTCCCATACGCCCCCGCATTCACATTGCTGCCATTCGGCGGCGACTCATTCGCATAATCCGCCGTTGGATCGCCAAAATCCACCAGCGGCGACGTCTCCGGATCATACACCCATGAAAGTGCCGCCGGGTCCCACCGCCCTTTTTGACTTTTCGGATGAAAATCCCCATTCGCCGCATCCGCAAAAAGCGGGTCCGCGACGGAACTATGCCACCATCCCCCCACCGCCTTCTGATACTCACGCAACGAACGATACCCCGGAATATCCACCCCATAAAACAGGTTGTAGTCGGATAAGGCGGACGGCTGCCCATTCTCAAACAAGACACCCCCGCTGATGACGGAATTGTAAATTTGCCCGTCAAAGGCACTGAACACCGTTGTATTCCCGAAAAAAGTATTCTTATCCAACGATATGGTTGCACTGCTTCCACGATACAAGGCGGTTCGATTGTTACGGAACACACAATTTGCAACGGAGTTGCTGCCCGACCTAAGGACCGAAACCGCTGCATTATATCCAACTCCCGGAGAACCCACAGAGTTTTTAAATATATTACTACATAGACTCAACCTCTGGCCATTCGACAGATATACCGAACTATTACCCCCATCCAACGCAATTCCCGAGATATCAATAAAGGAGGCATTCTGCGTTAAAAGTACCCCACGCCGTCCGCTCCCGACCGTAAAAACGGACAAGTCACTCCCCGCACCCTGAAACCGGCACGCACCCACCTCTTCGGAACCTGAATCTTCGCCGGTGATTGCAATCTGATTTTCTGAATAAGCCCCGGCGTCAATAAGGACCACCGAACAGCCGAAAAGCGAATAATTGGTCAGAATAGAGGTAACCGTTCTCTTTGGAGTCCCAGGCGTTAATCCATCATTACCATCATCTCCAACGGCCGTGCAATACACTGGGTTATCCAGCGAATCACCATTCACATAGTAGTAAACCGGAGCGTTATTCACGGAAACCCGCTGATCACTGACATCATATTGCGCGGGATTCGCCGCGTTCACTACCCGCCAGAAAACAGCCGTCGCACTCAAGCTGCCGACATCCCAGTTCACCTCACGATCCGTCGCCTGCACAGCCGTTGCAATATTCGACCAAGGCCCCGAGAGGGACGGGGCATATTGAACATCAACCTGCACGCCGGCCCAATTCCCACCATCCCACGCCAGTCGATTCACGCTGCCTGTTAGAACGCCGCCATCATTAAACGATTTCGCTAAAAACCAAAGGTCGGCCCTGCTCATACTCGCCCAAGGGGTATCGCCATACATCCCGGCATTAACGCGCCCCCCGTTGGGCGACGGCTCTGTCGACCAGGAATCCGCCGGGTCCCCCAAATCAATCAGCACCGAGTGTACGGCATCCGTCGTCCACAGCCCCGATCCCGGTTCATACCGCCCCACCACGCTCTTCGGGTGAAAATCAGCATTGCCCGGATCCGCAAACTGAGGATTGGCATACACATTATTCGACCAGCCAACGGCCGCCTCAAATTCCGACAGCGTCCCGTATGCCGTGCTGTCGCCAAACACCGCATTCCAGAAAACATTATATTCACCGGAACCCGAGGGGCCCGTACCCGAAAAGAGCACCCCGCCACCAAACACCGTATTCCTGAAATTCATTCCACCAGGATTGGACACCCCCGCGCTTCCATTGTTATAAATCACCCCGTTTTTAAAAACAATAGCGGCCGCAAAGCCACTCTGAACATATAAACCGTATTGATTCCCGATCAGGCCACATTGCTCAAACAGCACAGCACCTACGTTGTTGATGGATATCCCGGCACGATATCCCACAGATGGGCTGCCTGTTGTATCTCTCACAACCAACGCACGAAACACCAAATTGTCGCATCCACTGTCAATTCGGAGCCCCGTCCCGCCACCCACAATAGACAAGTGTTCAAAGACGAGCCATTGGACCCCATCCCGCAGAGTAAGTCCGGTGCTTCCATACGGCGGATAGAGGCGTGTGCCCGTTGCCGTATTGGTACTTCCAATAAACGAGACGGGATTGCCACTTGCTCCGGATGAATTGGTGGTAATACTGGCCGTGAAGTTCGAATAACTCCCCGTATCCACATACACCACGTCCCCCGGTTCTAAATCCACCTGCGCCAGGAGATTCGCAATCGTCAGCTTGGGCGCCGCAGCATTCGTTCCGGCATGGGCATCATTGCCAATTGCGGTGCAATACACATCCCCATTGGTACTCGTGTCGTTTACGAAATAATCCGCTGCATAAAGGGCAGGCCCCCGGGCAAGCAGCAGAATCAGAATAGCCAGGATACTTCTTTGTTCTGTTTTCATGAAATAGTCCCTACGTTAATTTCAACTCAAAAGGGTTTTACCCCTGATTAGTATGGTTTTGTCTATAGATAATAGCCAACTTCAGCAAAATAAGCAAAGTTTTTATGCCCATGGAAAAGAAAATGCCGCCTGGTCTCCCGGACGGCATTTTCCTGACAATCGTTCAACCACTAATGGGGTTGGAATTTAGACTGAAGACCATTTGGAAAGACCATAGACGACAGACCTTTGGGGAATGACTATAGACAGGGGGGAGGGGGAGTTTAGCCCGTAGACGATGGGCGACGGAGAATAGACTGGAAAATAGACTGTAGACGATAGACCAGAGGCTGTGGAGCTTAGACTGTTAGTCATTTTCCTCGCATATTAATTCCTCTTCAACCGCTTTTATCAAGCCGAATAAGCACTTCTGTGTTTCTATGACCCTATCGTTAAAGACCCCACAATCCGTTGCGGATAAATATAACAAACGCTCACTCAGATGCAAAAAGTATTCCGCCTCACTAAGTGACCCCCGCGCAATGTATAAGAAATGCAAATAGTCTTTCTTTGTTTTCCGAGAAGCTCCTTCTGCAATATTCGCTGGCACAGAATAGGCGGCACGCCTGACCTGACTAGTCAGCGCATATATCTCTGTAGCAGGGAATGACTTCGTGGCCTGATAAACGGCGACAGTCAAATCATCTGCCAGCGCCCATGCCCTTATTTTCTTATAATCTCTCACGCTACCCCTCCCATGGCCTCCAACCTCCCCTCTCCAAAAGGTCTATAGCCTCCGGTATGTGGTCCATCGTCTCTCGCCTATGGCCCCCGGCCTCCTCTGAGGTTCCCCCAAAAGGTCTCGTCATAAAGGTCTCCGGCCTCCGTCCGTCCCAAAAAGTCTATAGTCTATGGTCTTTTGTCTATCTACCCCCCCCTCTTCCTCACCCCATCCTCATAATCCCCGTCATACGGCAGAGGCATTCTCTTTCCGCCGGCTTTCAGCATCTTCAATCCCTTGTTCCAAGCGCGAACAAAGAATGGCTCTTCGTTAATATAATTATCGACAAGCACCTTGTTGACATAGTGAAACTCCGTCAAATTACTCATTTGAATCCACAGATCATAATCATCAAAATATGTCTTCGCATTCCACCCGTTTGTCTTGCCGATCAACGTCTTGGTATGAACCACCCAGTTGGTGTTTATAAAATTGTAACGCAACAGTTTTTCATGCGAATACCCATGCAACCAGCGCTGGAATGGATTCCCCCATATCTTTTTGCCCGTTTTCTGGTCCCTGTACGCACCGCGACAATAGGCCACTTCACAATCAGGATGAGATCCCAAGTATCCAATCATCGTCTCCAAAAACCGCAGGCGATAGACATCATCATCATCCAGATAGGCGACATATTTTCCCCTCGCCATCTGCTGAATGGCATAATTTTTGGCGATGGCTCCATGCGCTCCTGCTGGAGACTTCTCGGCCAGATTATGAAATCGAATCCGTTCATTCTGAAAACTATTCACCACCTTTGCTGTGTGATCCGGCGTGCTATCTCCTACAATACACATCTCCCAGTTTTCAAACGTCTGGGCCAAAACAGAGTTAATCGCCCGCGAAATCACGTCGGCCCGATTATAGGTGCTGGTTACTACACTGACTTTGGGATTCATTGCTCT
>JAQVYB010000187.1 GCA_028708815.1 Kiritimatiellia bacterium
TAAACCGCTCACCCTGCTCGCTCTCCCCACTCCCTCCATCTCCGATTCTTCACGCCTGATTTTAACTCGCAAAAAAACAGGACGCATGAACTCTGCCCTATTGACAAATCTTCAGCCATATGAACGTCACGCCTCTCCGGATTCCGAACCCGTCGCGGGTGAGGAATTCGGCGCAGGCGCTGGTTGGGCATTATTTTGAATAAGTCGGAGGTAACTTTCCAGGGCTCTCCGGGAGAAACAACAGAATATCACGTCCACGTTGCACGGTAAAGAACGCTGCGTGTCTCGGACCGTGCGAACCGCAATCTCGGCCGCTTGATCAGCGGGATATCCATAAACACCAGTGCTGATACATGGGAATGCGATCGTCCTGAGGCCATGTTCACAGGCGATTTGCAGAGACCGGTGGTAACAATTCGCGAGAGATTCACTTTCACCGTGCGCTCCCCCGTGCCAGACGGGACCAACCGTATGAATGATATGTTTTGCAGGGAGTTTATATGCCCTCGTGATCTTGGCGTCTCCAGTCTTACAACCGTGGAGGTGCCGGCATTCTTCAAGCAGTTTGGGGCCGGCTGCGTCGTGTATCGCACCATCGACCCCTCCTCCGCCAAGAAGAGATTCATTGGCCGCGTTGACTATCGCGTCCACAGCCAGTGTCGTAATGTCGGCTTGGATTGCTTTCATATATTCTCGCGCGACTAATGATGCCGTCACGGGCGGCGGCACACCGTGCCGGGCTCGGGCTGATTAGCGAAACGGCTCTTTGGGCACCCGAAAGACCAACATGAACTTCACAATCCAGAACGATGCAAAAATCAATATGTTAGTCCCTGACATAATGAGGGCATTGACGTAGGCAGGAGCCCAGCAGTTCGGATCGCCTCCTGCACCAAAATGAATTGCCATATTCGATGGGCACAGGACCAAGGCCGTTATGGTTTCTATCATACTTGCCTTAAGGGTATTGCTCATGATCCTCGCTTTCGTTTTATTGAAAGCAAAAATCTAAGCAGATTTATTCCTTAAGGTGGTACACTTTGATTCGACCCGGGGTGGTACACTTTAACCGACCGCTGACATCAAACTCGACGTTTCCAATATATCCTTTGTATTCCATCATGATATCACCTCCGCTTCTTTCAAGAATCTCCGCATCGAACTCACAGATCCTTTGTCCGTCACCCGCTTGGGGTGAGGCCTGTGAAACACCGCGCGAATCCCTCTTGAACCAGGAATTAGACCGGACCACTCCGCTGCGCTACGAGTCAGGACTAATCCTTCTTTTGTTCGGCTATCTATTCCATTACCAAAGTGTTCTGATGTGTTTGTAATCTTGGATGAACTTGTCTTTGGTGATAAGAGTTACATTTTCTTCACGTCCAGTAGCTACAATAATTTGATCGGCTGGATCATCATGAAATGGCTGCGGGAGGACTGTTGAATGATAAGAAATGCGCGGAGTTAATGGTACCAAGCGCAGCTTTGGCATTCGCAAAGCCTCTGCTATCCATTCTTCTGGGTTACAGGAAATACCGATTCTTTTCTTTTCGATTAGTTTGCTGAATTCCCATGGCGAAATGGCTGATATCAATATTTCATCATAATTCTCAGGGCTTTCCAGAAGAGAATACACCTTGCTCGATAAATTGTCGGGGTGCATGTTCCACCAAACCCAAACATGCGTATCCAATAAATATTTCATTTGCAAGCGTTCCATAAACTCTCCCCAAGTGGGGACACAATATCCGTTTCAAAGAGGAGCGTCTCTGATAATTTACCAGGAGACGACGTCGCATTTGTGTATGGAATCACTTCCGCGATTGGGCGTCCCCGTTTTGTTACAATAATCGTTTCTTGATGATCTGTAACTTGATTGAAAATTCGTAGTGCATGTGTTTTAAAATCAGTAATGGTCATAGTTTTCATGATTATACCTCATGTTTTCACGCCATATATAGTCATTATAGATGACCATGTAAAGATGCTTTTGGCCGAACGTCACGCCTCTCCGGCGCGAAGCGAACGGAGCAGGCGATTGTTCTGCCCGTTATTATGTCTTTTCGACCAATCGTCCGTTGATATACTTGTGCAGAATGCTGGAAATAAGTGTTTGGTATGGCAATCCCTCGTGAACAGCGGTCTTCTGGAATCGGACTAGATCGCGCTCCGCCATGCGTATATTCACTCGCTTATCCTTGCGCAAGGTGGCTCGAGCCGCCTCGCGGTAGCGAGCTGCCTCTTGCTTAAAGTTTGGAATCCTTTTCCATTCGCCTCCCTCAACGGAGTCGAGCAGGTTCTTTTCTTCCTGTGACAGTTTCATTGCGAATTACCTCCCAAATATAATTTTGTCATCTTACGACTCGGAATGATCGTCTTAAGGAAGATATCCTCATCGCCCTCCACGAACGGCACGAGACAGGCGTAGCCTTCTACATTGACGATAAAGATGCGTTGACCAGGATACTGGCGCTGATTGGGGTGCTCGATGGTGTCGAGCAATCCCCCGTGGCTCAGATGGAAGACAATGTCTTCGAACATGATGCCACGCTCTTGTCTCAACCGCTCGTTCTTTTCATCGTTCCAGTCGTACGGTTTCATGAAGCAAATATAGTACCGTGTGTGCGCTATGGCAACACCTGTCTTGCGCTTGTTTTTGGCCGAACGTCTCAACTAACCGGCGATGGTGACGCGGTAGCGGAACCATCGTACGGTTCAGTTGCTGGTTCGCTTTTTGCATACAAGTATTCCGGATCTAAATCCAACTCATTTTCCCATTCAATTGTATCAAACGAAATGTGGACTCGTTTAAATTGATTAATGTCCTTGAGTTCTATGAACCGTCCAAAATCCAGAATTGGCAGCGCATTGAAAATTCTCTTTTCAGCATTATCGAATTCCAAGACAAGCCTGAAATCGTCTGTAGCCTCTACTGAAGTGACTGCCGAATACATTATCTCCTCCTTTCACACTAATGGCGCAATTTTATAGGGAGTTTCGCCATTCATAGCGAGTGCCCAGTCGGCTTTGATTTCCTCCTGGTGAAGTTCCGCCCATGCCTGAACCAAGCGCATTTGCTTTCTTGGAAAATCACCTTCCATCAATTCAAGCGTATCAATGCTGAATGATGCTTTATATTCATTATAGTATGCATGAAAATGTGGTGGGTTATGTTCCCCGGGGGCAAAATACATCCTAATAATGATACCGTAAAACATGGCTATTGATGGCATCGTGCTCCTTTTCTAAAATCTACTATTAGCGCAACAGTATATGACATCACGCCAACATTGTCAAAACTGTAGAGAAAGCGAACGTCACGCCTCTCCGGCGCGAAGCGTACGGAGCAGGCGATGGTTCGAAAATGATTCTTTCGCTTGTGTTTTATGCCTTTTCAACATCCCGTGCAATCTCCCCGTCGGGTGCTATCCCGGATTTCCCCTCATCGCCACCGAATCAGGGCCGCTTCAGCGGACCAGGTGGCCATTCTCTTCATACGTTATTCGAACGTCGGGCGCAGCCCGTAAGCTCGCTTGGAGGGTTCGAACCATTTTATCTGTATACGTCTCGGCGATTTCCCACTTTAACCACGCACACAATAAGCTGGGTGTCCTCAATGGTGTAAAGGATACGGTAGTTCCCCTGACGGATGCGAAAACGTTCCTGGCCGGAGAGCTTCTTTGATTGTGGAGGCCGGGGATTGTCGGCTAGTTGTTCGATGGCGGAAAGTATCCGCTGAACATCCGTTTTCGGAATGTTTTTCAAATCCTTCGCAACTGATTTTTTAACGACGATCTTATAGGATGCCATCGCGTTTCAGTCCTTTCACGAAGGTTTCAAATTCGACAACGGGTTCGCTTTCCCGTTCATCGAATATTGCGAGATCGCCAATGTCTTCCGCGAGTTCATCGCGTACAGCTGCGTTAATCAGCTCTGAAACCGATTGTGAAGTTTCTATGGACTGTAAGCGAAGTGCTTTGTGCAGGGCAGGGTCGAGATAAACGGTTGCTCGTTTTGTCATTGTGCTCATAGGTCTCTCCTGCTTTTTCAGAAAGATAGTGCTATAACGCCACAACGTCAAGGCGTTATTTATTTTAGATCGAACGTCACGCCTCTCCGGCGCGAAGCGTACGGAGCAGGCGATGGTTCGAAAATCATTCCTTCGGTTCAGTTTTTGGTCTTTTCAACATCCTGTGCAATCTCTCCACCCTGTGCAATCCCGCATTTTCTCCCCATCGCCACCGAATCAGGGCCGATTCAGCGGGCCAGGTGGCGATCACGCATGTGCGTGCTCAAGGCGATCGGCAATCCACACTTTGATCACCGACTGCCTTGGAACACCAAGTCTTTTAGCTTCGCGGTCAAGAGACTGAATCATCCAGACAGGAAAGTCTACGTTGACTCGCTTCTGTTCCCGACCGGGGCGGGTAGCATTCGCGAAATCGAGATATTTGGTGACATCCTCGCCATCATCGAATTTTTTGTCAAAAGCTTCACTCTTCATACCGTTCAACCTCCTTTGTCCGGGATCGCCGGACTGAGATTATTCGTGTATTGTTGTCTCGCATTGTGAAGATCGCAGACCAGTTCTTGGTACCTATACGTCCAATCAGCATCAAACGTGGCTCACCCTGCGTCTGTGCAGGCACTTGCAGGCGATCTGGATCGTTCCACAATGCTTGGGCTTCGACAAAGTCGATGCCGTGCTTGGCCTTGTTCGCTTCACTTTTCTCAGAATCAAACTCGAACGTCATGATGCTGATATTATACCTTGGGTATACCTTGCGTCAACAGGTAAGGTATTTCTTTCTGATTCGAACGTTACGCCTCTCCGGCGCGAAGCGTACGGAGCAGGCGATTGTTCGACAATCTATCCCAATTTCTTGAAAAACAAAATGCGACAATGCAAGGCCCCCCCCCTGTGAAACTACATTTACTTCTTATCTCTTTCTTCTCGTATCCTAGACTGAATATGAATTTCCGTTAACGGTTCTGTATAATCTATCGTGACCAGCAGAATCTTTTCCTTAAGGCAGAGTTCTGCCTTCCTCTCGTCACGCGCACGTAATTCATCAAGAGCTTTTTGACCACCCCAGTGTTCCACGGGGTAGTAATGTTGCTGTCCCTGATATTCAAAAGCAATGCTTTCTTCCTCGATGAATATATCAAGCTCAAGTCCCTCAAGCCATGCTGGACGTAGATGCCGAATACAGTTCTTTTGGGGGAAGAGACGAACAACAATCTGGTAAAGAATATTTTCACCTACCCATGCTTCTCCAATTTTGCGCATTCCAAACTCAGTACGAGTCTCATTTTCAAATATATTCCACAATTTTCTATGATATTTAGGTATTACCTTTTCCAAGTGCTGGAGTTCTTTCTTTTGTGCTTCTGGCCATTCTTCATCATAAAGCATTCCTGAAAGTTTATTACTCCGATCAGTCAATTCACGCAATTCATCCATAATATCTTGAATATCATGAGGACAGACATCTGGTATATACTTCAAGTATGATCCGACCCCGGCTCGCAAGAAATTTTGTTTTATATACCATCCAAATGCTTGCTTGAATTCACCGCCATACATTGGAGTGCAATATCGCATACTCGGAACGGCCATATTACAGCGATGACATAGCTTCGGTTGAAATCGCAAGGCACTCATTGGATTGTCATGATGGTCTAGCGATTGTTTGGCAATAGAATCCGGGAACATGCCTGAATCAAGTGGAGCCATGGAAAGTGGAATCGAACACAATACCCGCGGCATTAGTTTTTTAAGGCGAATATAATTGGCGATTGCTGACTCGCAGCAGGAGCATAATAAAGGATTTTCTGACTTGTCATGAGAGAACGCCATGAATACGCCGTAATGATTTGGATAATGAACGTATTTAAGTGGAAGATACTCTTCAACGATTGGAGATTCCGATGCCAACGCCGCATCCTGAGCGTGATGCGGTGCTTTAACCTTCCGCTTGTTCATCCAAGCCTTCTTGTTTCTTATTTTCTTTGTTTTGCCTAGTGGCCGAATCAGGGTGCTGACCGGCACATCTACACACCTTACGGGGTACGGTAGACCTGTTGGTTCGCAGTCTCTTTCTCATCTCTTCCACCACGTCCTTCGGTAGAATGACTCTCTCGACGGCCCAGTCAACGATCTCTGTATGAATCAGGTTGCTCGGCTGGGTCCATGTCTTCGAGTGCGTATAGCTCACGCGCCCTCTGCTTCGGCCAGCGAAGTAGAAGTTCTTCCATATGAGTGCTGCTCGCAAAGTTTCGTGCTTCTTCCCGTCCAGTACGACCTCGAGAAAACCGCGACGATCCAGTCTAAACTTTATCCTGTTCTCGTGTATCTTGTCACCTTGCACGTATCTGAGGCGTGCTTGATCGAACTCACGTTGCCGCGCGTGATCGTGAGGGAAGAAAAAATCATCGCAGAACCGGCGCACCTGCCAGACGGTATGGTCAAGATGGAACAGCTCATCACCTTCGGTGAACCTGGGGTATGTGAAGTAGCGGTTCTCACCTTGGTCTCGTAGGTACCTTATGAACTTCTCCGCACGGGGCGTCACCTTCAGACCTAATGCACTGATCTCACACGCCTCTTTCAGGGCGGCAACGATGTCATGTCTCAGGTGACGCGTGGAAATGTCAGCGAACAGGAGGATGGCCTTCAAATACTTCTCGATGGCTTGGAGCGACATCCAAAGGAATTGCTCCGTCAGTTGATGTCGGTGCAGAAGGCGCGCCGAAATGTAGTCCCTGTCGGCTGTGTCGCGGAAGCTGCGCTCGATGAACGAGTTTCTTCCTGCACGCATTAGTCGAGGGTCATCCATTTTTTATCCTACGAACACTTAGCGTTTTATCCAGAGTGACGCCGTCCATTGCGTTGTTTTTGCGAGGGGTGTTGCCGGCGGCATTCTGGATAAAACGTTGTTGAACGCAGCCGCGGCAAGTCCCTGTGTCCATGGGTTTT
>JAQVYB010000188.1 GCA_028708815.1 Kiritimatiellia bacterium
GGTGTCGATTTCCTGGGTGGAGAGGGCGCGTTGGAAGAGGCGCATTTCTGAAATCATTCCGGGAAAATTGGTCCCGATGAGAAGGTTGGAGGTGTTGGCGGTGAGGGTGGCGGAGTAGGAGGCGGAGGTGAGGGAGGTGCCGTTGAGGAGGATGCTTCGCGTGGCGCCGTCGTAGTTGAATACGAGGTGGATCCAGTTGGTTTCGATGGGAGAGGAAGAGAGGAGGAGGGTGTTGTTGAGGTGGAAGTGGAGTCGACGGGCGGGGTCGGTTTCGAGTTGCCAGGCGTTGCGTCCTTTGCCGGCGAGGATGGCGGCGCGTGTTTCCTGGGCGCCGTATTGCAGGAGTGCGTTGCGGGTAGACTGATAGTTGGCGGTAATCCAGGCGGTGGAGCGGGCGCCGCGGGAGAGGCGTACTTCGTCGATTCGGCCAAGGAAGTATTCACCCCAGGAGCTGGTGCTGATACGTACCTGATTGGGGGTTCCGGCCTGAAGTTCTTTGGTTAGGGCCGTCTGACGGACTCCGTCGATGTAGAGTGCGTGTGAGTCGGCGTTTCCCTCGGTAGCGAAGACGTATTGGTGCCATTGGCTGGAAGAGGGGGCTGCGGAGGTGGCGGCAAGAACGGCTCCCCATAGCCAGGCGGTTGTTTTTCCTCCGCGGAACCCGAGTTGGATTCCGCTTTCACTGGTGGTATCGGCGGAGAGTAGGAGGTTCTGATTGTTCGGGCTGGTGGGTGCGGAGGAGTAGTAGGCCCAGGCTTCCAGTGTTTGCGCGGCGTCGGTATCCGGCATGGCGGTGGTTCCGCATTCGATATAGGCCCCGGTGGCGGCAAGATAAATGCCGTTTCCGATAAGGCCGGTCTGACCGAGGGCGGTGCGGTTGCTGACGCCGTGATTGGCGTTGGAGGTGGAATCGTAGACGGGTGAGGAGGATTGCGCGAGGTGATGAACCATGGCGAATTGGGAGTCCCAGACGTTGGAGGCGGCTGCGGCGTTGGCGGCGTTGGTGTTGCCGTAGTAGAGGTAGAAGGTGGTATTGGTGGAGGCGGCGACGAGGGGTAGGCGTACCCAGTATTCGGCCCCGGCGGCGGTGTGGCGTTCGCGTTCGAAGGAGAGGAGGGTCTGGCCGTCGGCGGCGGCGAAGCGGATGTCGTATCCGGTGGCGAGGGCGTTGGTGAAGGTGAAGGTGGTGTTGGTGAGTTTGACGAGTACGGGGAAGTTAGTGAGGTCGGCGGTGATGAGGGTGTTGCTGACGGAGAGTTTGCGTCGGTAAAGCCAGGGGGAGAGCCAGCCGGGGAATTCGGCGTTGGGTTTGACCCACATTTCGGCGGCGAAGGCGTTGGTTGGATTGAGGGAGGCGGCGTGAGGAACGGAGAGGTAGGCGTTGCTTCCGTTGAAGAGCAGGGCGGATGCGGCGTCGGTGCGTCCGGTGGTCCAGGAGACGTTGTTCAGGGTGGCGTGGTTGGCGTTTCCGGAGGTGTCGTGTGCGGTGGAGCCTTCGGCTTCATCTGCGAGCCAGGCGGCCATGAGGTAGGAGAAGGTATTGATGCGGGCTGGGAAGGTATTGGTGAGGGAGGCTTCGGAGGCGGCGGTGTTCATGTCGCTGTAGAGGAAGCAGGTTTCGGTGGTGTTGGGGGAGAGGAGTGGCTGGTTGATCCAGAGGCGGGTGTGGGTGGAATTGAGGGTGTTGGGTTCGATCCAGAATGGGAGGGGGGAATCGGTGCGCGAGGTGATGCGCAGGTCGGCGCAGTCGGCGCGTAGTTGCGCGTTCGCGATGAGGGACGCGGTATCGAGCAGGAGCAGGGCGGGTTGATTGGTGAGGGTGGCCTCGGTGGCGTTTACGATGGCGATGGGTGTTCGGCAGAGCCATTCCGGGTAGTGCCAGGCCAGGAGGAGCAGGGGCGGAATGCTCCATATCAGCGCGCGTGTTAAGGGCTGAAGCGGCCCTTTTGGACGGGTCTGGTTTCGATCGTGTATTGTCATGGTTGCAATCCTTCGATGCCAACCAGGGCTGTTTGATGGGCGGCGTTGATTTCGGATAATCCAAGCGCTCTTCTGAGCAGGGTGACGGGTCCGATGGTTGCGTTCAGTGTTTCGCTGTCGGAGGGAAGAAGCGCGCCGATGAGCAGATCGGCGCCTGCGGCCCGCGGGATGGTTTGGTGTGAGGCGGCGGCGGTTTTATCGAGTCTGCCATTGAGGTGGATGCGTAGGCGCTGGGCTTCGGGGAGGGATCCATCAAAGACGATGGTTAGCTGATAAAGCTGGTTGGTTTCGAGGGCGGAGTTGGAGGAGATGGGGATGGCGTCTCCGGCGAGGTCGATGGTGATGGTACCTGCGGGGGTGAGGGATAGGGCGTAGGCATTTTCTTTGGCGAGGATGCCGACGTTGGTTGCGGGGAGCGTGTGGAGGTTGATCCAGATGGAGAAGGTCATGGCGGGGGAGTCGTCGAGGGAAGGGGCATCGGGAATGGTCAGGTAATCTCCGTTGCCGTTGAGTTGGTGACGCCCCGGTGCGAGCCAGGTGCCGCGTTCGGTGACGGTATGCGCATGGCGAGATGCATCGGCGGCGCCGGGGCCGTGCAGGAAGGAGATGTAGAGGGCGGTTGCGGGGTCGAGTCGTTGTGGGTTTCTTGCGGGTGGCATGGAGTCGGGGCGGGATACGGTTTCGGCGGCGCCTCGGGTGAGGGCGAATTGATAGTAGGGGGTGGTGCCCAGGAGCATGTTTCCGGGATCGTTGGTGGTGGCATAGCCGTAGAGGGCGGCAGAGAGGGCGATTTCGTTGGAGGTCAGGGCGCGCTGATAGATTCGCAGTTCATCCAGGGCGCCTGGGAAAACGAGCCCGGCGATGAGAGTGGAGGCGTTTGGGTTGATGGCGGCGCTGAGAGCGGATGAGGTTCGTGGGATACCATCGAGATAGAGGACCATGTTGGTTCGGTTGTAGGTGAAGGCGACGTGCTGCCAGCGTCCCGTGGCGGGGGTTGCGTTGATTGAGTTGGTGTTGACGCCGCCCTGAATGCATTGGCTGTCGAGGTTCCATTCCAGTCGGTAGGCATTGGTTCCTTTGGCCAGGATGGGGGCGGTGCGTGTGGCGGGTTGCCCGAGCCATTTGTGATTGAGGAATTGTTCGACATTGCTGATTTCAGCGGCGGAGAGGGAGCGTCGGTAGAGGACGATTTCGGCGAGGTGCCCGTTGAACCAGCGATCGGTTCCGTGGGCATTTCCGAGGGTGATGACGGCGTCGTTTGTTCCGGTGAATACGCCTTCGTTGGTGTGAATGATTGTGCCGTTGGCATAGAGGCGGGTGTCGGTTCCGTTGTGCTGAAGTCGGAAGAGGCGGGTGGTGTCGAGGTTGGGAGCGCCGACACGCACCCAGGCATCGCCGTAGCCGGACTGGAGGGCGTCGGTCCATACGCCGAAATAGAACCGGATATCTCCCCAGGAACCGAGGGCGAACCCGTTGTCGGTGGGCGTGCATAGGATAAAGAGCGTGAAGCCTGTGGCGAGATCGGAGGCTCCGGGTTTGAGTGGGGTGATGAGGGTTTGTGCGCCCTGAAAGAGGACGGCCGGTTTTCCGTTGATGGCGTTGGTTTGGTAGACAGGGCGTGCGGCATTGGTGGTTTGTGTGGCGTGGTAGGCGTTCCCGGAGAGATCGTTCCAGAGGGGGACGGCGGCGTTGTGAGCCAGGCCGGTGATGGTTGACGCATCGAAGTGCATAAGGAGATCATTGGTGACCGGCAGGGGGAGTGGGGTGGCATATATCCAGCCTTCGAGGGTGAAGCCGTTGGTGAGGTTGAGCGAGGCGGCTGAGGAAGCGGAAAGGAGCTGGTTGGTTCCGGAAAAGCGAATGGCGTTGAGGTATTTTCCGGTGATACGCTCGGGGTCGTTTTGCAGGGTGGCGTGATGGTTCAGGCCCGAGTAGTCGAGGGCCCCGGTGCCGGAGCTCTCATCGAGTGGCCATGATAAGACCAGCGGGGAGTCCCCTTCAAGCAGGGCAGTGAAGGTGTTGGTGATGTTGCCCGCGGCGGCGGCGTTGGTTTCTCCGTGATAAAGATAAACGGTGGCGGTGTCGTTGGAGGGCAGGGAGTTCAGTCCGATCCAGACGCGTGTGTTGGTGGTGTTGATGGTGTTGGGTTCGATCCAGAATGGGAGGGGGGTGTCGGTGTGAGAGGTGATGCGCAGGTCGGCCCCGTCGGCACGCAGTTGTTCGGCGGTGATAAGGGCGGCGGTGTCGAGCAGGAGCAGGACGGGTTGATTGGTGGGGGTTTGTGTGGTGGCATTGACAACGGCCGCGGGGAAGCGGAAGGGCTCTGCCGCGTAGTACCAGGCATAGCCGGAGGGGGGGCAGAGAAAAAAGCCCGCGAGCAGCAGAATGCGTACGGCATGGCCCGCCGAATCAAGCGATGCCCGGTGCGTGTTTATTGCATGATGCGCCATATGCGCTCCACGGCAGAAGTGTGCCCTTTCCAACAGTACGGGCGGCAGCGGACACGCACGGCTTTTCCGGCCAGATTGTTGGTCAGGAAGGTTCCTGAAGTCGGCAGATTGTGGGTGGTCCATCCGCCGGCCGTTGAGGTTCGAAGGTCGGTGAATGAAGCGGTGTCGGTGGTGTCGGGATGGTAGAGGGTGACATCGAGTTTTGTTTCGGCGGCATTGGTTGAAGAGCCGAATACCTGGATGCGTATGTTGGTGGCGTGCGTGATAAATGAGGGGATGCGGAGGATGGCGCCCCGAACCATGCTTTGGAGGGCATTGGTGGCGGTGGAGTAGCCTCCAAAGGCCATTTTAGGGGGCGTGGAAGAATAGTCGCCGAAATCGGCTACCACGATGGCACTGTTTCCATCCACCGCCGCTTCATGATAGAAAAAAACGTCCAGATCAGCCGCACTCAGATACGTGGTATCCAGCCAATTGGTAAAAACGGGGTCGGACTCGGTTTGGATGTAGGAATTGGTGTCGAGCCAATCGGTGAAGGCGGGGTCCACCTCGGTGAAGGCGTAAAGAGGTGTTCCCGTGGCGTAATTCGACCGTTCGGATGTCCAAATCGGGTCGGATTCTGCGTAAATGGGGGTTCCTGTGGCGTAATTTGACCGTTCGGAGGTCCAAACGGGGTCGGATTCGACGTAAAGGGGTGTTCCTGTGGCAAATTGGGCTTTTTGTGCGAGGAAAACAGGGTCGGTTTCTGTGTAGACGTACAGCGGGGTGCCCGTGGCGTAGTTGGCTTTTTCCGATGCCCAGACGGGATCGGATTCGGTTTGGACGTAGGAATTGGTATCGAGCCAGTTGGTGAAGGCGGGATCGAGCTCGGTGAAGGCGTAAAGCGGTGTTCCCGTGGCGTAATTCGACCGTTCGGATGTCCAAACGGGGTCGGATTCGACGTAAAGGGGGGTTCCGGTGGCGTAATTCGACCGTTCGGAGGTCCAAACGGGGTCGGATTCAACGTAAAGGGGCGTTCCCGTGGCAAATTGGGCTTTTTGAGCGAGGAAAACGGGGTCGGTTTCGGTGTAGACGTAGAGCGGGGTGCCCGTGGCGTAGTTGGCTTTTTCCGATGCCCAGACGGGGTCGGTCTCGGTTTTGATGTAGGAATTGGTATTTAGCCAGTTGGTGAAGGCGGGATCGAGCTCGGTGAAGGCGTAAAGCGGGGTGCCCGTGGCATAATTCGACCGTTCGGAGGTCCAAATCGGGTCGGATTCCGCGTAAATGGGGGTTCCGGTGGCGTAATTTGACCGTTCGGATGTCCAAACGGGGTCTGATTCGACGTAAAGGGGTGTTCCTGTGGCAAAATTGGCTTTTTCCGCGAGGAAAACGGGGTCAGATTCCGCGTAAAGGGGTGTTCCTGTGGCAAAATTGGCCTTTTCAGCGAGGAAGACGGGGTCGGTTTCGGTGTAGACGTACAGCGGGGTGCCCGTGGCATAATTTGACCGTTCGGAGGTCCAAATGGGATCGGATTCCGCGTAAAGGGGTGTTCCTGTGGCAAAAGATGATTTTTCAGCAAGGAAAACGGGGTCGGATTCGACGTAAAGGGGTGTTCCCGTGGCAAAATGGGCCTTTTCAGCGAGGAAAACGGGGTCGGATTCGGTGTAGACGTAGAGCGGGGTGCCTGTGGCGTAGTTTGACTTTTCAGCGGTCCATACGGGGTCGGTCTCGGTTTGGATGTAGGTGTTGGTATCGAGCCAGGTAGTGAAGGCCGGGTCGAGCTCGGTAAAGGCGTAAAGCGGTGTTCCGGTGGCATAATTGGCGCGTTCGGAGGTCCAAATCGGGTCGGATTCTGCGTAAATGGGGGTTCCGGTGGCGTAATTCGACCGTTCGGATGTCCAAACGGGGTCGGATTCGACGTAAAGGGGTGTTCCTGTGGCAAATTGGGCTTTTTGTGCGAGGAAAACGGGATCGGTTTCTGTGTAGACGTACAGCGGGGTGCCCGTGGCGTAGTTGGCTTTTTCCGATGCCCAGATGGGATCGGACTCGGTTTGGATGTAGGTATTGGTATTTAGCCAGTTGGTGAAGGCGGGATCGAGCTCGGTGAAGGCGTAAAGAGGAGTTCCTGTGGCATAATTTGACCGTTCGGATGTCCAAATGGGGTCGGATTCCGCGTAAATGGGGGTTCCGGTGGCGTAATTTGACCGTTCGGAGGTCCAAACGGGGTCGGATTAGACGTAAAGGGGTGTTCCTGTGGCAAATTGGGCTTTTTGTGCGAGGAAAACAGGGTCGGATTCGGTGTAGACGTAGAGCGGGGTGCCCGTGGCGTAGTTGGCTTTTTCCGATGCCCAGACGGGATCGGATTCGGTTTGGACGTAGGAATTGGTATCGAGCCAGTTGGTGAAGGCGGGATCGAGCTCGGTGAAGGCGTAAAGAGGAGTTCCTGTGGCATAATTTGACCGTTCGGATGTCCAAATCGGGTCGGATT
>JAQVYB010000001.1 GCA_028708815.1 Kiritimatiellia bacterium
TTCTTTCTATGCGCTGAAGGGCGGAAGGTCCCGGCGGGGGTGTCCCGCCGCTTAGGTTAGGGGAGCCAGTAACACGGATTGGGAAGTTTGAAGGTGTATTCGGCATACCCCCCGGCCAAATCGCTTTCCTGGTCGCCCAGGTTAAGAACAATGGTATAGCCCATGTCGATGATTTTCTCGCGCTCGGCGGTCTTGTATTTTTCTGTGTTTCGGCGGTCGCCGGCTTGTTTCATGATGAGTGAGGTCCAGTTTGGGTATCCGGCATTACGCAGATTTTGCTCGGTGCAGGCACGCCAAGCCTCCTGACGAGAGGTGATGAAGAAAATGGCCGTTTGTTGTTCTGCGGCCTGTTTGGCCAGTTCCAACGTGCCTGGAATGGCCGGGGCATCGGCCTGCTCGGCCCAGGGCATCCACAAGCTCGGGATGTAGCCGAAATCCGTGGTTTGGAGGTAAGGGAGGGTGGAAATGGCGGTGTCGTCCACGTCGAGTACAATGGCCGTTTTCTTTTTCCCTTCCCAGGCGGACAGGGTGCGCCGGGCTTCCCGGGTCACGCGGGCACAGTCTTTTTCGTAGCGTCCGTTTTTGTAGTATTCCGTGATATCATTTTTCAAGGCGCCCAGATTGGGCGGGGGCGGCGGGGTGGCACAGCCGGCCATTAAAAGCACGAGGCCTATGGATACGGACAGCACACCGAAACGGAGGGCATTTGATCTTGTTGTACGACTCATTTTTTAGTTCTCCCGAATGGGTTGATCCTCTGGCTTGAAGAAACGATCGAATCAATTGGTATAGTGTACATGAAATTGCAGGAAAAATATACTCCTTTATGAGGTGCTTTGTTGTTCTATCTCATCGAGCTTCCGATAGGCGGTTTCCCAGCTCTGGTGGTATTGCTGGAGTTCCTGCTGGATGGCGGCCAGGCGCTGGTTGAGCGTCGCATAGTTTACGGCGCTTCCTCCGGCAAGCTGCTCCAGCAGGTCGGCCTGTTCGGATTCCAGGCGTTCAATGCCGGTCTCCGCTTCACGAACCTGCTTTTTAAGCGAGAGCGATTCGCGTTTCCATTCCTTGAGTTGTTCCTGTTTTTCGCGTCGGGCTGCGACCCGCGTTTCGCGGTCGGAGGGGGTGGTGGCTGCGGCGGCGGGCCGTGATGCGCGTTTTTCCTGGTAGTAATCATATCCGCCGGGGCAGTAGTGAACGCCGGAAGGGGTCATTTCCAGAATTCCGGTGGCGCTGCGGCGGACAAATTCCACGTCATGGCTTACAAAACAGACGGTTCCTTCATACTCCTGCAGTGCTTTTTCCAGGGCCTCGCGCGTGGCGATGTCCAGATGCGTGGTCGGTTCGTCAAGTATCAGAAAATTGGGCGGGTTGATGAAAATACGCGCAAAGGCCAGACGTATTTTTTCGCCCCCGGACAGTACGCGAACCTGCTTGCCGGCCGCCTGGCCGGGAAACCCGAAACTCCCGAGCAGCGCACGTACGGCACCGTCCGAAACAGAAGGGTTGGCTTCTTTAAGAATGGTGAACAGCGTGCTCTCCGGCGGCATGGTTTCCGCAAATTCCTGCGATTGATAGCCGACCACTACCTGATGACCCAGTGTGGCGTTGCCTTCGGAAGGCGGAATGGCCTGGGCCAGAATGCGCAGCAGGGTGGTCTTGCCGACGCCGTTGAAGCCGATCAGTGCGACCTTGTCGCCCCGGTTGACGCTCCAGTCGAGATGGCGGAATATCCAACGCTGATGATCGTAGGTCAGTCCGACGTGGGCGAGGCGTGCCGTTTCCGCACCGCTGTGCGGGGGCGCCGGGAAATCAATGCGCCGATTGGAAAAGAGGCTGGTCGGCAGCTCGATGTTTTCCATTTTGTCGAGCAGTTTGATGCGACTTTGGACCTGCGTGGCTTTCGTGTTTTTGGCACGGAAGCGTTCGACAAATCGTTCGATCTGTTCGCGCCGCTTGTCCTGATTGGCCTTGGCTGCTTCGAGGGTTCGTGTGCGGTTTTCGCGTTCCGTCTGATACCAGGCGTAGTTCCCGGCATAACGGGTGAGCAAGCCGCCGGAGCATTCCACGGTGACGCCGGTGAGTGTTTCCAGCAGATAGCGGTCATGCGATATAAGCAGCAGTGTTCCCTGGTAGGAGCGGAGAAAGCCGTCGAGCCATTCCACGGCGGGCAGATCCAGATAGTTGGAGGGTTCATCGAGCAGCAGGATGTCCGGGTCGCTGATCAGGGTGCGTGCGAGTTCGGCACGCATTTGCCAGCCGCCACTGAAGGAGGCGAAGGGGCGATGGAGATCGTCGGGTTGAAATCCCAGCGCGCAAAGCGTCTTTTCCGCCAGTGGAACCAGACGGTACCCGCCCCGATTTTCAAAGTCGGTCTGCTTTGAGCCGATGCGGGGCAGGAGTTCCTCTTTTAGAGATGGATCGGCGGCGAGGCGTTGCTCCAAGACGTGTATTTCCGCATGGAGGCGGGTGAGTTCGGGGATGGCGTTGGAGGTATAGTCGATGAGAGGGACATCGGTCAGTTCGTGTGCATTGAGTTGTTGGCGCAGATAACCGAGGCGGCAGTTCTTCGGGAGGACGACCTCTCCCTGATCCGGGCTGATTTCCCCGCAGATCAGACTGAATACCGTGCTTTTGCCGGAACCGTTCGGACCAACAATACCGACCCGCTCATTTTTGTTTACGCGAAAAGAGGCGTTGCGCAGGACATCCTGCGTACCGAAGTGTTTGGAGACGTTGATGAAATCAAGCATGCCCCGTGTTTATTCGAGTTTGCATGCCGGATCAATGAAATTCAATCATGGGCGGGCCAAAGAGACCAGTCTCGTCGAATCAAATCCTTTCGTAGGCGGGCAATCGCCAGTTCTTTGGCCTTGGCTTCAATATCCACGGTCAGGCTGAGGTTCCGCCATTCATCCGGGAAATCCGCCACGTCTATATAGTCGTGATGGGGTCTGTGGTTTCCGCTCTTTGTCCAGGCCGTCAGAGGGCTTGAAAGGTGAAAATGCGGCTCACGCTTTTCCCAACTGGAGAGGGCCATTTGAGTGGTTTTTCGGATGCTGCCGCCGTCGGGAAGGCATCGGTGGTGATGCACGTCGTAGACGAGTGGAACCCCCATGTCGCGGCAGACGGGAAGCAAATCCGCAGGCGTGTAGGAACGATCATCATTCTCGAGGGTGAGACGGGAGCGGATGGCGGGCGGCAGAAGGTCTATTGTTCGACGCAGGGCCTGAAGTGCCGTTGTTTTATCGCCATAGACTCCTCCTCCGTGAAGATTGATCACATCCGCTCCGATCCATTCCGCCACCTCCGCCTGATACGTTAATTCGGCCAGGGAGGATTTCACTACCTCGGGACGCGGTGAGTTTAAAATGACAAACTGATCGGGGTGAAACGAGGTGCGTAGGTGGTGCTTCCGGACATAGTCGCCGCATTTCAGAAAAAGATTTTTAATGGCGTGTCCCTCGGGAAGATCGGTTAAATGGTAACCTACCCGGGGATGTGTGCAGCAGGGGAGAATTCGGCTGTTTACGCGAAAGGCCCCGATGTGATGTTCGGCGCAATAGCGCAAGGCCTGTTGCAGGGCTTCTGCATTGTGTCTGCACAGGCTGGATAATTTTTCGTGTTGCTCTGTTTGGGTGAGGCTGGAGAGGGCCTTCACCGTGGTCACGCGAAAGCGAATGGGTTCCTCGGAAAAAAGACAGCATAATCCCAGTCGAATCATAGTCAACCTTTCCGGCGTCCCTATGGATGGTGGATGGGCCACCGCGTATGATTTATGGTCATTATGAAAGAACGCGAGCGACAAGTCGAGCGCAGACGCTTTGATGAACAGTTGATTCTGCTTGCCTCTCCCTTTTTGCGCACCCAGCATTTTTCTTTGGCTCTGCATGGCATGGAGGCCCATGCCGCTCCCGGATTAGTGAAGATAGTGTGAATTAGTGGTTTTCCCCTCGTTTTGACCGTTTTTCAGGTCTTGTCGCACTTGCTGTTGGATATCGGACGTGAAAACAACGCATCACTGGTTAAGTTTCGGGGCATTCAGGTCGTCCCCGAAGAGGGCTGGATGGTCGGAGAGTTCTCCACGCTCAATCATGGCGCGGATAATGCGTAGGTTGACCTCGCGCGGAATGCCTGGGAGGGGGTCGGATGGAATGTCCCATTCCATGGTGGTGGAGGTGGGGGGCGGGGTGTCGGATGAGGTGGTTTTTCCTTCGAGCAGGTAAAAGAATCGTTGGGTTGCGGCGAGGATGGTTTCGCGTATGGCATTGGCAGAAATGGTGGCGCCGGTCACGGCATCGAGGGAGGAAAGGGTGCCGTTTTGGATGGTTTGGCCGAGGAGTTGTCGGGATGCTTTTTCAGCCAAGGCAAAATAGGTGGGAGTTTCCTGGTGATTGAGGTAGGTGATGTCCATCAGTTTTCTGTCTTTGGTCAGAGTGATGCGCATGGGAATCGGGCCTTTAAAGCCGGTGATTTCCCTGGCGAGAGGAAGGGTTTGGAAGCGGAAAAGGTGCTGCGAGGGAGTGGTGGCGAAACGTTCTTCGTAGGGGAAGAGGATTCCTTCGGAAAGTTGCAGGGTGCGTTCGGTCCAAGCGGAGGAAGGCTCTTTAAGGGGCGATGTTTCCGGCGCCGTCGGGGCGGTTTGTTCGGTGCGCGGCATGGACAAGGGCTTTTTGTCGGGAAGGTTCGGTGTGCGCGCGTGTTTGGCGTCGTAAACGAACCAGGCGGAGAGGGCTGCCACGAGAAGAAGAAGCAGTGGTGTTGGACTGAATGGTTTGATGCGTGCAGGGGGCATCGGATGGTGGGTATGCCGACAAAGAGGGAGCAGGAGAGCCGGTGCGGCCAGGAGGAGTAGAAGTAACAGACGAGCCATGCCGATGAGCGGCAGGATAAGCAGTCCGCAGCAAAGGGCGGCCAAGGCCCCGCCAAGATGATCACACCAGGCGATGCGGCGTCCGATTTGATCCGGTGTGAGTTGCTGTTTGCGGAGGAGTGCTTCGGCAAGGGGGATGAATCCGGCGGTGGAGGCGCCGGCCAGTAGGAAGAGCAGGTCAAACAGCGGAGGAAAAGGATGTCGCAGCAGCAGGCCCGCGGCAAGACAGGTGGAAAGATAAAGGGTGAGTTCAATACGTGCAGCGATTTGCAGTGTGGTTTTGTCCAGGAGCCTGACGAGAACGGTTCCCCCCGCACACAGTCCGAACATAAAAAGGGCACAAAGCCAGCCGATTCGAAGAAAGAGGGTCCCGAAGTATGTCTGAAAGAGAATGAGGAGGAGGTAGTTCAGTGTAAAGCCGGAGAAGCCAGCGAAGAGTATGATCCATGCCGCCTGCGGGGGAGACGGGTGCACGCATGCGGAAAGAGTGGAACGGCCCGCCCGGACGAGAAGCCAGAGCACCGGAAGCAGCAGCAGTAGAAAGGCGGCCCGTGTGAGAAACGGCAGGATGGCGGTGAGGTCCGGCATGTTGGGGCTGGCTTTTCGAAGCATGGCGAGCGAGGAAAAGAGGGTCAGACGCGGCTGCGCGATGGTGTGTGTGACCAGCGGGCCGAGGGTGGCGGATTCGTCGTCCAACATGTGGTAAATCCTGGCGGCGCGTTGTGGGGCGGCGAGGTCGTGAAGGAGTTCGGGAGGGGATCCGCTCCATGTGGAGAAGGCAGAGTGGAGGCGTTGTATCAGGAGGTCGGGTTCGGCGGTGAGGGTGGGCGCATCGGAGGTGGCCAGCCAGGTGGGAGGCCCGGCAAAAATCACGACGTTCCGGAAGCATTGATTCAGTGATTGGTAGAGTGTGGTGGCGGTCAGTGTTTGTTCGCGGCCCATGTGGTTGGCCCCCGTTTCTATGCTCAGGTAGAGCGTCCCGTTGGGCGATAGGCGGGATTTGACCTGTTGCAGAAAGGTGGGCGTGAAGAGGATGGTGTTGGCGATGGTATCGTCGGCAGCGAGGTGAATGAAGGCGGCATCAAACTGCTGCGTGGAATCGGCGAGGGCTCGCCGGACGGGGTCGTCGGGGGTTTGGGGTGATGGAAGGGCGCTTTGAAAGGAAGGCGGCAGGACACCCAGCAGGCGCCCGGCGTATTCGCCATCCGGGTTCAGCCAAGTGGTTTGAACCGGTGGGGTGCCTTCTTGCAGTGCGCGGGCGAGTGGGAGAAGACCCGGCCCGATCAACAGGACGGACGCGGCGTCCGGCTGCTGCGCGAGGAGCAGCAGGGCGAGACGTTCTCCGGTGTCGCGGTTTGGCAGACTTTCGATGATGGATGTTCCCGCCAGAACATTGAATTGATCCTGATACGTTCCGAAGAGATAGCGGTTGGCTGCCGTGGTGAAGGTGCCGATCCAGTGGCCGCCCGGCAGCAGCTTTTCCCAGGCCTGACGATCCAGTGTCTGCGTGAGGCGTTTATCCAAACCGGTGAAGAGGGCGTAGAGACTCAGCAGGGCAAGAACCCCGGGGAGGATGCCGTGCCGAAGTGTTCGTGCGGGTCGCGGAGAGATTGTCATGCCCAGAAAGAGCAGTGCCGGGAGCATCGTGAGGAGCAGGCTGACACGGATGGAGGAAAACGATAGATAAAGCAGCGTCGTGACGGTCGTGCCTCCCGCAAAAGCGCCGATGGCTTCCCATATATAAACGTGTGAAGCTGGACGCCGTCTGTCTGGTTGGGCCTGCTCGGTGGCGCGGACGAGAAGGACAAACAGTATTCCTGACACCAGCGAGGTGGGGGCATTGGCAAGGAGTACCCCGGGCAGGATGCTTAAAGCGGTGAAGCTGTCGAAGGAGGTCAGCCCGGCCATGTGGCGCGAGGCGTGCAGCAGATAAAACTGCAGGACGCCTGCGGGCAGATAGGCCGTGAGCAGAAGCGGAAGATGCGGCCCCATACGGAGTTTTTTCGGGATGGCCCGCGCCAGGCCCGCCCCGACAGCACCCCAAAAAAGCCAGGAGAAAAAGAAAAGCGCCACACTCCATTCATTGCCATCGAATACCGTGAAAAAAGAACGGAATAGGAGGGTCTGCAGTACCATGGCGGTCAGTCCGGAAGCACAGGCCGCGAGCATAATGCTTCGAAATGGAACGTTGTGGGTATTCGTGTGGTCGATGGATTGTACTGTTCTCATGTCCCTGTTTCTGTTTTTCAGAGTGACGATTCCCTGCACAGAAAGGGTAGCGATTCAGGTAGGAGCAAACAATCGAAATATCTTGTTCCTTCGGTATGCTGATACCCGCGTCTATATCACACAGTGACGCTTAAGATTTATCATACAGTCATACAGGCTGCTTTCCCATCAGAACGCTTATTTCACGGAAAAGAATAAACAGGAAGTAATGTGTTGTGTAAAGTCCACGCCAACGATGCCCCGGAAGTTTTTGGTCATAAGGGTGCAAGCCCTCCGACTTCGGGGAGAAGAGGTTGTTGGGTGAGGTTGAAAAAAGTTGGGGGTCGGCCCCCTGTGGAGGTTGTTAATGACTATGAAATGGACACTGGGAAAAAAATTAGTTGGAGGTTTTTCGGCCGTTGCAATCATTATGCTGTTTGTTGGCGTGGTCGGCTATTACGGCACAAATGAGACAGCTAAATCGCTTCAATATCTGGGAGAGAATCGAATCCCCGATTTACAGACGTTGGGCGTGTTGAATTTCGAGAGGATGTCGACTCGCGCGGATACACTCGACGTCCTCGTTCTTGAAAACCAGCCGTATACAGCGGTTGCTTATGAGAAAATCCTGGGTTCAAGAGCAAAGACTTGGCAGCGTGTGGATGCCGCCTGGGAACGCCTTCTTTCCATTCCCCGGGCCACTCAGCGTGGCCGGGACATTGTTGCCTCACTTGGCACGCAATATGCCGCCTGGCGCAAGCACTATGCTGGTTTGGATGCCACGATAGCTCGGCTTGCCAAGACGTCTGATCCGGAAAAACGAAGTGCGTTATATCAGGAATATCAAGCACAGGTTACTGCCATGATTCCTGATTCCAATGCGATGGGCGAGACCTTTGACCTGCTGACTGAAAATAATATCACCAACACAGCAAAGAAGGTCGAGCATGACAGCGCCTTTTCTTCGACATTAAAAATGATCGTTTCTATCGTCCTGGTTATTGGCTTGGCGGGAGCGCTGGCATTGGGTTTCCTGATCAGCCGAAGCATTTCAAAACCCATTCGCGCGCTTGCCGGTGTTGCCGGCCTGCTTGCCTCCCGAAATAAGGCACTGGCCGTAGGTGCGTTGGCCTTGAGTGCCGGCGATTTGGCGAAGGCTGCGAATGAAGGTTTTGTCGATGAGGCCGGTCAGGTCGACATGAGGCGTTATGCTGCCCGCGGCGATGAGGTCGGAGATCTGGCGCAGGCTGTGCAGCAGGTGCAATGTGAAAACGAGCATGTGGCTGAGGCTTTGCAAAACATTCGGAGCGTGTTGCTGGACGTTATTTCTCGGACGATACACACTTGTGAAGAGCAGAAGAAGGGCGATATGGATGCGCGCAATAATCTGAGCGGGCTTCAAGGTGAATATGCCCGTCTTGCGGCAGGAGTTAATGAGGCCCTGGATGGGATTGTGCAACCCTTGAGTGAGGGGATTGCCATCCTAAATGAATATGCCGATGGTAATTTTGGTCGTGAGATGCGCGAACTCCCTGGAAAGCAAGTGACGCTGAGCAACAGTTTGCGGAGTGTTCGAGTGAATATCCTGGGCGCATTGGAACGTGTCGGCGAACTTACGTCGGATATGCTTTGCGGCAAGCTGAACAACCGTACGGATACGGGCGCTTTTGGTGGACGATATAAGGAGTTGATGGAGAGTCTCAATGCCTTGGTGAATAGTTTGGTTGGAATCATAGAGACCATTCCGACACCTCTCTTCACCATCGACCCGGAGATGAACATTCGCTTTGTCAATAGTGCCGCCGCCGGAGTTCTGGGTTTGTCTGGGGAAGAATGCGTGGGGACCAAGTGTTTCTCGCATTTCAAGACGCCTCAGTGCAATACGAGCAAGTGTGCGACGGGGCGTTGTATGCGTGAGAATCAGGTCGTTTCCGAAGAAACGGACGCTCATCCCAATGGAATGACTCTAGACATTGAGTATAAAGGTATCCCGCTGCACGATCACGATGGAAAAGTCGTGGGCGGCTTGGAGTTTATAACGGATCTGACGGATATCAAAACCGCGCAACGATTGACGGCTAAGAGGGGGGAATATCAGGCGGGCGAAGTGGGTAAGCTGGGAACGAATCTTGCCTTGTTGGCGGATGGTGATTTTAATTTTGAAGTCGCAACCGATGTGGGCGATGCAGATACGGCGAACGAAAAGAAGACGTTCGACAGTATCAATAAAAGCCTGGAAAATACGCGGAATAATTTGAGCGCGATTCTGGCGGAAGTACGCGATTCCATTGAGCAGGTGAATTCGGGTGCCGAGCAGATCAGTGATGCGAGCCAATCGCTCTCGCAGGGTGCCACGGAGCAGGCGTCGTCGCTTGAGGAAATCACCAGTTCCGTCACCGAAATTGCATCGCAGACGAAGACGAATGCGGAAAACGCGAATCAGGCGAACAGTCTGGCCGACAGCGTACGCAAAGCGGCGGAAAAGGGATCGGACCAGATGACGCAGATGGTGGAGTCGATGAATTCCATTGACGCATCCAGTCAGCAGATTGCTAAGATTATCAAGGTGATTGACGATATTGCTTTCCAGACGAATCTGCTGGCATTGAATGCGGCGGTGGAAGCAGCCCGGGCGGGGCGTCATGGCAAGGGATTTGCCGTGGTGGCTGATGAGGTGCGCAATCTGGCCGGTCGCAGCGCCAAGGCGGCGAAAGAAACGGCGGAGTTGATTGAATCGTCGGGCGCCAAGACCAGCGCCGGAATGGAAGTGGCGACCTCAACGGCGGAATCGTTCAAGGATATTGTTTCGGGCATCGTGAAGACGAATGATCTGGTGGGTGAAATCGCGGCGGCCTCGAATGAGCAGGCGCAGGGCGTTTCGCAGATCAACATTGGGCTTAGCCAGGTGGATCAGGTGACGCAGCAGAATACCGCCAATGCGGAAGAGACGGCGTCGGCAGCCGAAGAGTTGAGCAGTCAGTCGACGCATCTGCAAGGACTGGTGGCGAAATTCAAGTTGCGCGGAGGGAGCCGGCAGCAGGCGGCCCTGCCTTCGGGCGGCGCCCACAAAGGTTCACGCGGTCTTTCGGCGAAGCAATCGAAACCCCGAGGCGATGTCTCGAAAAGCGGGTGGGGCGATCACGCCGCGAAACCTGCGGAGGATGGGGACATCATCAATCTGGATGACCGCGAATTCGGAAAGTATTAGCAGCAATCGGTCGGACATTGGATGCAGACTCTCTCCGATCGATGCGGTCTGATTTTCGGGGAAGTATGCTCCTCCTCCGCCGGGTTTCCCGCAAAGATCGTGTGGAATACAGAGAGAGAAATTGGGAGGGACCAATTGGTCCCTCCCGAAATTTGCATTTCCTGTGTTTTTAAAATACTGCTCGAAGAGTGCCGCGTTGTCCATCCTGCCAAGACACCACAGCATACTCGCTTTGGCTTCCCGGCAGGATGACGGCCCAAAGACCTGTTAGGGGTTTACGGGAAGGGTAATCCGGAAGGTGGTGCCTTTTTCCGGCGTGCTTTCGATTTCGACGGTTCCCTGATATTCTTTGACGATGCCATGTAGAATCGATAGGCCGAGGCCTGTGCCTTCGTTCATGGGTTTGGTGGTGAAGAAGGGGTCCATACAGCGTTGTTTTACCTCGTCGGTTATGCCGATGCCATTGTCCGTGACTTCCAGGACAAGGGTATTCCGGGTGGAATCGGCGTACAGTTTCAACTGGATGGCCTTTTGAAACGTATGGTCCGTTGTTGCTTTGGCTTCCACGGCATATCGGGCATTTGAAAGCAGATTGACGATGATCTGCTGAATTTTGTGAGGCTGAACCAGGATAGGCGGAAGGTTTTCTTCAATGGTGGTCTCCAAGATGATTTCGTGTTCACGGAACTGAGCGTTAAAAAGGGATACGGCTTCTTTGGCCGGGCGTTGCAGGGAGACGCGATCCGTCACGGGTTTATTATCCTGTCGTGCGAAGTTTCGGACATGCTGAATGATTGTTGCGGCACGGTCCACGCTGCTTACGATCTTTTCCACCAGCATGTGGACCTGTGCAGGATCCAATTGATTGTTTCTGAGATCTTCCCGGATGATTCCGGTGGATGTTTTAATGATTTGCAGAGGCTGGCCCACTTCGTGGGCAATGGCGGTAGCCATTTCGCCCAGGGAGGCCAGCCGTCCGGCATGCGCCAGTTGCGCCTGCTTTTCAGCCAGATCATCCGAGCGCTCGCGCACCCGGATTTCCAATTCTTCGTTCATGGTCTGAAGGCGCTTATTGCTTTCTTCGTGTCGTTTGAAGTAGTGCCTGATAGAAAGGGAGAGCAGTAGCCAGGCCACCAGGAGCAGCCATTTTACAATTCGAATGGGCCAGATGAGCGGGAATTCATCGGGCCAGCCCTTCTGTGGCATGCCGGCAAGCAGCCAGGTCCCGGAGGGCAGGGAGACGGCAAGAAGGACGGAGGAGGTGGCGAACAGGGCCGGATCGCCGAAGAATATCGGGCCCTTCGCGCCTGAACCATCCACTCCACGGAGGGCCAGACGAAGATTGTTGCTTTGCGATAATCCGGACGAATCCAGAAATTGTTCAAAGTCTATTACGACGGATACCTGTCCCCAGTAGTTCGTGGCTTGTTGAAACGGATCGTTCGTCCCGCTGGAAATGGGAAGACGCCCGATCAGTGCCCGGCCTCCCTGGATCAACTCGAACGGTCCGGCCAGTACGGGTTCCAGGGTTTCGCGGACCTGGGCGACCGTGTTGCTTTGTTCCGGCACGGTTAACAGGTCCACGCCCACGACCATTTCGCTGGAAGCATAGGGGTAAACCAGACGGATGACGGTGCCCTCCACCAAGGCAATATTACGAACATCCGTGTGATAGGCCAGGAGTGCTTCAGCGACGGTTTCAAAGTTTTCGCGTGAGATTCTTCCGTGCAGGCTTATATGTGCCATAAGGCCACGCAGGGGCAGCAGGTTCTGGTTCAGGGCGTTTTCGATGTGGGCCCTGACCGAGCTGAGCTGGTGCAGCATGTTGATGCGTTGTTCCTGTTCGTAGCGTGCCTTATGGACTTGGAGATACTGGGAGGATAGTGCAAGGATCAGGCCCATTGGGATGACCATGAAGATGAAAAACAACAACTCGAAATACCATGGTCTTAATTTGCGCATGCGTCTTACCCTGCGTTTCACGTGCAGCCCCTCCTTTTATAGTAGAGAGGGTTGAGACGTGCTTGGCAAACAAAAATTCTGTCTTGTTTAATGGGTGAAAACGGCATCTCTCCTGGTCGGGCGTTCCGAAAAGGCGTATCCGGTCGGCGGGGTTTCCGGATATGCCGCCCATAAGGGCGTCGGCGTTCCCGGGAACGTATGTGTCCGGAGGGGTCACTCCGTGAGCGGGTTGCGCTTTACGCGGGAAGGTTGACCCAGTACATTGGCGGCATGAATTCAACGCAATCCAGATGCTGCATTCTGCTGGAGAGTTATTATCCGGTGGTGGGGGGGATGGAAGCCCAGGGGCGAACGCTGGCGCTTGCACTGAAGTGCCGGGATGCGGCGCCTTTCGTAATCACGCGTCGCACCTCGCCGGACTTAAGGCGGGGCGATGAGGTGGATGGTATTCCGGTGTACCGTTGCGGGCCGACCGGTCGCAGTTCGCGTAACCGTTGGTTTTTTATGCTGACGTGCATTCCGATGCTGATTCGGCAGCGTCGGCGTTATGATGTGTTGCTGGTTTCCGGTTTCCGCGTATTGGGTATTTCGGCATTGTTGATCGGAAAACTGTTGGGGAAAAAGACGATTCTGAAGGCCGAGTGCATGGGTGAAATGAACGGGGCCTTTTTCTTTGGAGGGCTGGATAGGACGGGGCTGGGGAGACATTCGGTGGGGATGCGCCTGTTTGTGGCCGTACGAAACCGTTGGCTGAAAACAGCGGATGCCTTTGTGAGCATGTATTCGGAGATGACGGAGGAGTTTCTTTCCTGCGGTGTTCCGGAGGCGCGGATTCGGTGTATTCCCAACGCGGTGAACCCGGACCGGTTCGCGCCGGTGGAGGGGGCGGTGCGCCATCGGCTTTGCGAAGAACTGGGGCTTTCGCCGGAGCGCCGTTATGTGGTGTATACAGGGCGTTTGGTTTCTTACAAGGGAGTCATGCGGTTGCTGCGGGTTTGGAATGGATTGCGTCGGAATTATTCCGAGGTGACGCTGTTGCTGATTGGCGAGGGAGGGGTGGATGTTTTTAATTGCGAGGCGGAGGCGCGGTGCTATGTGACGGATCAGCAGATGGAGAGCCAGGTTGTTTTTACGGGCGCCGTGCGCTGTGTGGATGCCTGGCTCAAGGTGTGCGATCTTTTTATCCTGCCGACGGAAAACGATGCCTTTCCCATTTGCATTCTCGAGGCCATGTCCGCTTCGCTGGGCATCATTACCACGCCGACGGGCGCGTTGAAGGATGTGATTCGGGATGGTGTTACGGGCAGAATCATTCCTGCGGGACAGGATGAGGCCCTGCGCGATGCGATGGTGAGTCTGCTGGGTGATGAGCCCGTGCGGAGGCGTCTCGGGGAGGCGGCCCGTGCCGCTGTGTTGGAAAAATACACGCCTGAAGCAGTGGCGGCTCAGTATCTGTCCGTCTTCAGGGGACGTCCATGAAGAGGGCGGATGTGAGCCCGGGCAGGTTCAGGGGAACGGTGCGCGGGCCTTGGACATCAACCGCCTTTTTCAGGCCGTCCATGTTGATCTCCTTGCCGTTTCCGATCATGCGCCAACGCCCGGACGGGAACGGAACGGGGATGGCGGTGGGGTCGTAGGAGGCGTTCAGCAATACGATGAAACGTCGGCCCGGCAAATGCCCGTCGGCGTTGATGATGTATCCCAGTGCGGCCTTTTCGGATGGTTCAATCCATTGATAGTAGTTTTCGGGCGGGCGCTCGGTAAGGCGTAACGAAGCGCCTTCCGGACTGTTGCGCAGGTGAATCAGCCCGCGGTAATAGTCCATGGCTTGTGAAGCAAGGGGGCGCTTGCGCAGTTCCCAGTCCACGGCGTTGATTCGGTCGCCCATGTTGTAGGTGTTTTTCAGGCCTTCCTTGTGGCGGATGAACTCCTGCCCTTCGGCAAGCATAGGGATGCCCAGGGAGGTGAAGAGAATCGTGGCGCCGATGCGGTTGGCGGCGGCATCGTCATGAGAGAGGAGTTTGCCGTTTCGGTCGGGGTGACTGCACAGCTCATCGGCCAAGGTCATGTCGTCGTGACTTTCCAGATAGTTGATGGATTGCAGCGGGGTCGCGGCCCAGGAGTTCATCGAGCCGAAGATGCAGTTTTTCAGCCACTCACGGTTGTGTCTGCCCATAATGAAGTCCTTGGCGGCATAACGGAATTCATTATTCCAGGCTGACCACTCGGTGCCGGTCAGATCCTGTTTGTTTTCACCTCGCAGGCTCCACGGTTCCGAGATCAGCAGGACGTTGGGGTTGATGGCACGAGCGGCCTCCTCAATGGTGCGCATGGTGTCCATGTCGATCAGTTCCGCCAGGTCTAGGCGGAACCCGTCCACGTGGAATTCCTGCATCCAAAAGAGAATGTTGTCCACGATCAGGCGCCGCATCATGGGGGCTTCGCTGCGGACATCGTTCCCGCACCCACTGAAATTGCTGAAGGTATAATCATCGTTGAGGCGGAAGAAATACTTGCGGTCAATCATGGAAAAGATGTTGGGCCATCCCACATGGTTATAAACGACATCCATGACCACTCCGAATCCGCGCCGATGCAGTTCGTTGACCAGGGTCTTGTATTCGAAGTACTGCGAGCCCTTGAGCGGGCGATGCGCGTAGCTGGCTTCCGGCGCAAAATAGAACACCGTGGAATAGCCCCAGTTGTGGCCGCCGGTGTCGTTGTTAAATTCGTTAAGCGGCATCAATTCGATGGTGTTAAAGCCCATGCTGCGGAGGTGTTGAAGCCCGGTGTCGGTGTCGTCGGAGGCGATGATCCCATCGTATTTTCCGCGTTGGCTGTTGGGGACGCCGGAGGAGGGGTGAAAGGTGAGATGGCGCACATGTGTTTCATAGATGACGGCATCCTGGCGGGGAATGGTTTGGTATTCCTGATCCGTCCAGCCGGAAAACCATTCGTTGGTCTCTTCGGGATCGATAACAATCGCGTTGTTTTCAGCGTGTGCGGCGGCTCGTGCGTAGGGGTCGCCGACTTGCTCGGAAAAGGAGAATCCTTCGCCTTCGCCGGAGGGGCCATCCACGTTGAAGGAATAATAAGCGCCCACATCGAGACCAACCAGGGAGATTTCCCAAACGCCGTCGGCGGGATCCTTCCAGAGACGGTAGCGTTCTTTGGGTATATGGCGTTTATAGGCTGGTTTGAAGGTTTGGTAGGCGGGCGTGTCATAGAGGCAGAGATAGACCTCTGTGGCCCGCGGGGCGAACAGACGGTAGGTGGTGGCATTTTGTGATCGGTGCAGGATGACGCCCAGTTCTTTTTCGGATGGCGGCGCATCCAGGATATAGCCGGGCGTGGTCATGTGGTGAACCGGTCGTTCGGAGAGACCGTTGATGGTGACCACATAGTTTCGGGCCGGGTCAAGTGGTTCCAGCGTTTCAATGACAACGGAGGAGGCGCCGCTGAGTGCCGGATCAATGCGCAGATTGGCATTTTTTGCGCCGTCCGGGGCAAAATTCATGGCGGTACGCGGTGGGAAAAGCCAGTCCTTTCCATTGATCACAAACTTGAATAGAAGGTCGTTTTCTCCGGGAGGCAGGCGCATGGCCTGTAGAGGAACCGAGAGTTCCCAGTTTCCGTCGCGGTTTGCATCGTGCAGGGTCCAGCGCGGACCCGGCTGGCTCTTCCATCCATTGAAATTTCCCGCCACCGTGACCTGGGCTCCGGGGGTAAGGTTCAGCCCGTATGTTTTGGCGGCCAGACGAAACGTGATGACTCCGTTTTGTGCCGTATAGCCTTCCGGGTATCCTCGTTCTTCGGGTGTGGTTAAATGCCATTTTCGCACCACGATTTCGGGTGAGACATAAACGCTAATGGGGGCGGAGGGGGGTACCGGTTTGTTGAAAAAAACATCTATCCGATTCGTCGCGGTGACAACGCAGCGCGCGATCAGGGATGACGGCTCTTCCAGCATGGATTCCATGTTGGCATAGAGCACCCGGTTGGCGCCGGCCTCCCAGTCGCCGTTGACCACGAACTTGTATTCATAACGACCGAAAGGAACGGCGAGCGTTCGGCTATCAAAAGTCCAGGTGCCGCTCGGCGCATGCTTCTGCATGGGAAGTTGAACGGACCACTTGTTCCAGGAGCCTGCAATCATCACGTTGGTGGCCGCTGGGTTCTGATAGAGGAGCCAAGGAGTCGGCTCGTCTTTTCCGGGCATGGCAAAGAGGCGCGGCGTGAGCACAAGCGGTGGCGCTGCATGCAGGCCGGCAAGCGGAAAGCACAGCATCCACGTCAGAATAATCACCTTTTTCAGCATAAGCAAACTCCACGAAAAAACACGCTTACATGACACGGGAAAAGGCGGTTCAAGTCAAGCGCTTTAGCCTGAATTCAGGGCGTTGTCCGGCAGGTCGGTGAGCTTTGCCCGTCCGTCCTGACGGATGCCATCCCGAGCGACGCCGATGCCGATTTTGATTTCCGGGCTCCCCTCGTTATATGATTTTAAGGTCTTCTCCGAAGGTGAGCAATTCACTTGCCTTATACCCCGATATGTCATTATCATGAGCGCATGAAAACAGAAGACGTTGCAAATGTGGTGAAGCCGATGAGAAGCATTCTGACCGTTGCTGGATCCGACAGCGGTGGCGGAGCGGGCATCCAGGCGGATTTGAAAACATTTACCTCTCTGGGGTTGTTCGGTACGTCCGTTGTGACTTGCCTGACCGCACAGAACCCCGACCGGGTTTTCGGCATTCTTCCGGTGGATCCCTTGTTTGTGGCGAAGCAGATTGAAGCGGTATGCGACAGTTTTCCCATTTTTGCCATGAAAACGGGGATGTTGTATTCGCCGGAAATTGTCCGGGTGGTGGCGGATGAGGACATCTATGAAGGCATCGCGGTGATGGTGGTGGACCCGGTTATGGCTTCCGCTTGCGGCGCGCGGCTTGAAAAGGATCATACCATCGAGGCGATTTGTCGCGAACTGCTGCCGTTGGCCCGCGTAGTGACGCCGAATATTCAGGAGGCGGAAGTGATTTGGGGGAATTCGATAAGCAGTCAGGATGATATGCGCCGGGCGGCCTGTGACATTGGTCATCGGTATGATGTGGCTTGTGTGATCAAGGGAGCGCATTTGCCCGGCGATGAGGTGGTGGATGTACTGTATGACGAGGGCGAGGAATTCATTTACTCGTCGTATCGGGTTGAGGCCAGGCAGACGCATGGTGCGGGTTGCACCTTCTCCGCCGCGTTGACCGCCTTTCTTGCACAGCGTCGGTTGCTGTGCGATGCCGTGGACTTGGCCAAGGAATATGTGGTTCGTGCACTGGAGGAAGCCCGCCCGACCAGGCCGCATACGCCACTGAATTTTGATGCCGCTGCGGCACTGATGGCATATACGAAGGAATAACCGGTGTCACACGACGCCTCCCGCCTGATGGATGTTTCGGTGTCGGTGGGCCCGGTTCGGGTGCGTCGTCCTTTGATGGCGCTTTGTCTGGTCTTTATGCTGGGCGTCTTTGCGGGGGAGTGGATGTCGGTGGGCTTGGTGATTTCGGCTGCATCCGCTGTCTGTTTGTTCCTTTCCTTTTTTCTGCGTCGGAATGGGTGGGCGCATTTTTTTCTGTATGCCGCACTTCTGCTTTTCGGTATGTTGTGTGGTGCGGGAGGGCGGCGCGATTTCTCGCCGTGTGCGTTGGAGAATCAGATTTCGTCATCACGGACTTACCTCAGTCTGGACGGGGTGATTATGGACGATCCCGTGTTCACTCCGGAGGAGGAAGGCGGGAGCGAGGGGAGCTGTGAGCTGAGACTTCGTTTGCATGGATTGCGTCAGCGGATTCCCTGGCAGCAGGCCCGGGGGACTGTTCGTGTTTTTGTGCGAGGGACTTCTCCGGGATTCTTTGAGTTCGGGCAGCGTTGGACGATGGATGGATTGCTGATCCGCTCCAACTTTGAAAGTATGCGGGATGGTTTTACGTTGTATACGGATGTGGATCACAGTCGCCGGCTTTTCGTCGGTTCACATTGGAATCTCTCCATGTATTGTTTTCGCGCCCGCCATCGGTGTGCGGAAATATTGTCGCGTGGGATCGGCGAATCCTCGCAGGCGGCTCTGCTGATTCGGGCCCTTCTGCTTGGTTATCGGAGTGACCTGCCCGTAGGGCTTCGTGATCTCTTTGCCTCGACCGGTACGTTTCATATCTTCGCTATTTCAGGGCTGCACGTGGGGATTGTTGCCGTGCTGCTGATCGGGTTACTCAAGCTGTTGGGGCTTTCCCGCGAACACTGGTTCTTCGGGCTGCTTCCGTTGCTGGTGTTGTATACGCTGGGTACCGGTGGTCGGGCCAGCGCCGTACGCGCCTGTGTGATGGCATTGATTTTCTGGGCGGCGCCAATGGTGGGTCGTCGGGCAGATAGTTTGAGTGCGTTGGCCCTGGCGGCCCTGGGTATTCTGGTGGTGGACAGCTCGCAGTTGATGCAACCCGGATTTGTGATGAGCTTTGTGGTGGTGGCGGGTCTGATTCTGATGGTTCCAACACTTTCAGCATTTTGGCGCCGGGTGATTCAGCCTGATCCTTTGCGACTTGAGCGCGAGACCGGTCCGGTGGCTCTGTGGCGTGACGCAGCGCGTTGGATCGGCGACTTATTTTGTGTTTCGCTGGCGGCCTGGCTGGCCTCGGCACCCATGACGGCGTATTACTTCAACCTGGTTTCTCCCGTGTCTCTTCTGGGGAATGTGCTGGTGGTCCCGGGCACCTTTCTGGTGGTGTTTACGGGCTGCCTTTCGTTGCTGAGCGGATTGATCATTCCACCCGCAGCGGAACTCTTCAATTTTGCCAATCAAGCATTTCTCGACCTGTTGCTTCTGGTTGTGCGGGGCATGCAACAGGTGCCTGGAGGGCATTATTTTGTTCAGTCGCCGCCGGGATGGATGTTGGTTGGGTGGTATGCGGGTTTGGCGGTCTTGTTTTTCGGCACGCATTTTCTTCGTCGTTTGCTCTGGGTGGTCATTACGGTATTGATTTGTCTGGGGGTCTGGTATCACCTGACTGAGCGCACGATGAGTGTGGATGTTCTGGATGTGGGACATGGTTATGCAGCCCTGGTGAATCTGCCGGGGGAGCGCGATGACATGCTGGTGGATGCGGGCTGTACCCGGAGTGCGATGCCGATTGTGCGCCATCTGCGCCGATGCGGTGTGGATCGTCTCGGGGTGTTGGTGCTTTCCTATCCGGGTTATGATGTGTTGGCGGGAGCGGAACAAATTCTATTGGCGATACCGGTTCGTGAACTCTGGTGCGTGAATCCGTCGGTGTTTTCGATGTCGTTGCGGGAAGAGCGCGATGTTCGGTTGTATGAAAGTCTGATTCGCCAGGCGCGGGAGAAAGGGGTGTTCATTCGGTATCTTTCGCGCGGGGATGGTGGCTTTTTGGCCGGGATGCAATGGGATGTATTTCATCCGCCAGACGGGGGCGAGCCCGGTTCGGTGCGGGATGCCGCCCTGGTGCTTCGGATAGCTCGGGAGGGGGGCGGGGTGCTGTTTATGGGTGGCGCACGCCGGCGCACGGAAAACGAGATGCTGCGTGGTCGTTCTTTGTTTTCGGCCCCGGTGCTGGTGGCCGGCGCACATGGTGCGGCAGGGACGTGTTCAAGGCGTTTTCTGGAACGGGTATCTCCGGATGTGGCGATATTAAGCGTAGGTCTGTATAATGTGTTTGGTGATCCGGATGTCGGGGTGCTGGATCGTCTGGCCGCACGCCGGATTCCTTTTCGCCGAACGGATGAATCCGGCGGCGTGCGCATACGCTGGACCGACGCTCGGTGCGGGCATTATGTGGTCGAAGCGCTGGACGATTAGCAATCCGTTGGGTGAGAGATGCTTTTATACACGATAGCGTTACTCAACGATGATGGCTACGCTCTATTCCAAATCATCATGCCGGATTGCTTTCCACGGGCTGTCCTTCAGGGATGAAACGGAGGGGTTGGCCGGTGGCCTCGTATACGCCGATCCATTCTTCGCCCTCGGGCTCCACCTTCTTCTTGGCGGCGACAGCCAATGGAATGGGCAGGTGAACAAAGGAACCATCCCACATGCCGATCAGAATCTGAGTTTTCCCGGCCATGCCGGCATCGACGGCCCGCCGGGCCAGTTGATCGCACAGCAGCGCGTCGCCGGTGTTGGCCGGAACACTGCGAATGATATAGCTGGGATCAATGTATTTAAGATTGACCGGCATCTTTTCTCTCTTGAAGTAAGCCTGAATCTCCTCTTTGAGAAAGATGCCCACGTCCGGATGGCGTTTGTTTCCGGAGGCATCCACCCCAAGCGAAGATTCGGGCATCAGATTCAGGGCGGCGCCCTCGGCCACGACGACCACCGCATGACGCTTGCGTTGCAGGCGGGCTTTCAACAGCGGAAGAAAACCGCCCTCGCCCTCCAGATTGAAAGGTACTTCCGGAATCAGGGTGAAATTCACTTCCTGGCTGGCCAGTGTGGCATGGACGGCGATAAACCCAGATTCGCGGCCCATGACCTTGACCAGGCCAATGCCGTTGGGGGCCCCTTTGGCTTCGGCGTGCGCGCAATCCAACACCGCTTTGGCCTGCTCAATGGCGGTGGAAAAGCCGAACGAACGGGAGATATACATGATGTCGTTGTCGATGGTTTTTGGAATGCCGACGATGGCTATTTCGGCCCCGCGGCGTTCCACTTCATTGGCCAGATCGCGTGCGCCGCGCAGGGTGCCGTCGCCCCCGATGCAGATGAGAATGCGTATTCTGCGTGCCATCATAAAATCCACCATGACGCTTACATCCTCGGGGCCCCTCGAGGAGCCCAGCATGGTGCCGCCTTCCCGGTGGATGTCCTCCACCATCTCGTCTTCCATATCAATCGGCGGAAGTCCTTCGTTTGGATTCAGCCCCTGGAAGCCGTAGCGTATGCCCAGTACTTTCTTTACGCCGTATTTTCGGAACTGGCGGACCACGGAGCGTATCACGTTGTTCAATCCGGGGCAGAGGCCGCCGCAGGTAACGACTGCTGCAGTAATCTGCTGTGGATCGAAATAGATCATTTCCCGCGAGCCGGCCTTTTCGAAAAAGATGCCTTCGTAGGGCGGGATGCCGGTGTTGAATTCATTTTGATAGCTTATTTTTGCGTTGTCCGGGGTGAAGTTGCCCACGCCATCGCCGTGCCGGATAGACAACGGAAGCGGAGAGCGCACCGTGCAGACGCCCAGATTCTTGACGATGAATTGCTCGGGTGTGATCATAAGGTTATCCCAAGGTTATTTCTATTGAGGCGACATCGCCCTGGCGTATGGCTTGGGCGGTTTGGGTATTCAGGGTTTCCCCGGAGAATTCCTTGACGACCCCGCCGCGTGTCGTAACGTTGAACCGCACCGGTTTCACGGCTTTTGCGCCAAAGGTGTCGCGCCGTTTTGGATTGCTGTACGTGATCAGTGTCCCGCCCATGAACATGAAGCTGAAGGTGTTTTTCTCAAAGGAGAGTGGCCTTTCCCGTTCTTCCTTCCAGAGCGTTTTATCCGTCGGCTTTTCAGTGAAAAGCCACGCAGGCAGTGTGGGAGCTGGTGCAAAGAGCAGGCTGCCGTCCGCGTCCTGACGGAAGGGGGTTGGCCCGACGGTCATCAGGGAGAGCATGTGGGCGAACTCGGCGGTGGAGCCGCTCAGCCTCGCGAAGAAGCCGGCGCCGTGTATCTGGCTGTCCGGATTGGCACTGCTGGCGATAAAGGAGGAATTCTCCAAAATGCTTCGTCCATAGACCGCCGGATCCTGAAAGGGGACCAGTACGTTCCGGAAGTGGGTGAAAAATTCCTTGAGGTGTCCTCCGCGCAGCAGCTCAAGCATATACTTGTATTCCATGTGCATCCAGATGGATTCGTTTTCCAGCCAGCCGCGTGCGAATGTTCGGCAGCGTCCGATTTCGAGGGCCTCGGCGCTCAGGTCGGCATTTACCTTGAACATCTTCAGTTTGCGGTCGAACAGGTCGCTTTTGCGCACCTGTTGTACGAGTGCCTGTGCCTGGGCGGAGGGGCCTTCGACCCGTAGGAAGTGAACGGGGCCTTCGAGGAAGAGCGGAAGGGCCCGGTGCCGGATCTTCTGCGGAATAAAGCAGGGCATTCCTTTTGCGTTGGTTTTGACCACCCGTTTTCCGTTCTTGTCGCGGATATGGATCAGGCTGTGTTTCAGTATTTCCGTTCGGAAATAGGTTTTGATTACGCCGGTTTTTGAGTCCATGGCTTTGGCTACCGCTCGGTCGAGCTTGCGCTCGAAGCGTTCCAGCATGGCACCCAGTGATTTGATTTTCAGTCCGGTTTCAGCACCGTCCAGTCCCATGAGGACGGAACGGCGATAAATTTCTTTCAGCGAGGCGGAGGCATCCCAGTAGCGGAAGTCAGCTTCGGCGCTTTTGTTTTTCAGATTTTTGATGAGGAGTGCGTCGAGTCCGTTCAGAAATTCCAGCACTTCAACGGGCAGGATGACTTCATGTTCCGGTTCGAGATTCAGGCGCTGAAGAGCCTGGCGGCAGAAGCGTACAAAGCGCTTCAGTTCGAGGGTTTCGGAGATGCTGGAGCCGAACATGCCGGGCAGTCCATTGAGGGCGTCATACCAGTTGGGGCGCTCCGATTCCATTTCGATGCCGACGCCCGCCATATCCAACGAGGCCATTTTGCAGGTGATCATGGTGAGTAATTTGGCGAGCAGGTTGGTTTGGTAGACATCGCCCATGCCGTGCCGTGTCCGTACGGCGTGCTTATCTTTATTGCGGGACTGAATCATTTTTTCCTTGGCCGGATCCTGTGCGACAGCCTCGAGCTGCATCGGGAGCTCATCCCAGAGGACGTATTTATCGGCCCGCGGGCGTACGACATGGCTGTTGTCGTAGAAGGTGAATTGGCGCGTTTCGATCAGGAGTTCACGCAGTTTATCCGGGTAGACGGCCAGAAAATTGTCAATCAGGTCGAGGCTGTAGTGCCAGTGATCAGACCAGTAGCTGTGGCCATATCTGGTTTCCTCACTGCGTTCGCACAGCGGGAGGAGTTCGGCGAGAAAGGTGTCGGTCGATGTTTTCAGATTCACGCCCTCTTGTTGCAGTTTCATACAGAGGTCGCCGGGGCGGAAGGGGCTGGTTACCAGCGTTTCCAGGCGGGTGGTTTTCCCGGGCGGGACGCAGCTCTTCAGGAGAGTCGAAAGAGCTTTGCCTTTTCTGGCGGTGAAGGAAGAGGGCATGACCGTCAGTGGGTTAAAACCATCCAGTTGGTTTAGGTTAAAGAAGTGGAGAATATTGTTCATGCCCACATTCGGATTGAGGAGGACATCCATGCGGCGGTTCTGATTGATGTCGCGGTAAGCGCCGTTGCCCTGAGAGTAGGGGGTGGGGTCGATAAAGAAGGAGTTGTAGTCGCGTTCGAGGTCGCCGTGGGCCCGGGAATAGACGTGAAAGGTGGTTTTCTTTCCGGCTTTGGAGGAGAAAGTAACCGGGAGTCCGCCGCGCAGGGTGTTGTCCAAAAAGTTCTGTCGGCAGTAATAATCGAATGGGGGGGAATTGCTGCAGATGAAGTTGTATTGTGAGAGCTGCTCCACGACCCGTTTGCCGATTTCACGCTGTTCGGCAAAAAAGGAGGCCTGAGCGATTCTTGGAATCAGGCGGTTGAGCATATCGCGGTTGCTGCAGTGCCCCGCAATGGCATAGAAGGTGCCGGTTCGTCCGGGGGCTGCCGTGAGTTTTACGTGGGCGAGGGCACAGGGCAGGACGTTTTCCAGGCGCTGCGCACCGGGCTTGAACGGGCCTTTCGTCTGGAGAAAGTTTTCAGGATACGATAGGTCCTGGCGGGCGCCGAAAACACAGGCCGGGTCCACCACGGGGTTGACCAGTTTGGTCTTGCCCCGGTTTTCGGTGAACGCTGCGTAGAAGTTGCCCCGGGTGATGCGGTGTACCTGTGGGGTATCCATCTGCTTCACCTTGCCTTTGAAGAAAGGCACGTTGTTCTCCAGGTTGACGCATTCGACAAAGGATTGAACGAGATAGCGCATCTCTTTCAGGTTTTCGTTGTCCACGCCGTAGGGAACCATCAGAGCGAGGCCGTCCAATGCTTCGATCTGCACGGGGTTCTTGCCGGTATTTTCAATTTGCACGGTTCGCAGGAGGGCGGCAAAGGATTCTTCCGAGGCGGGACTGTAGGAAACTCGGAAATTCAGTCCCAGGGTGGAGTTTTGTTCTTCCAGAATCAGCGCATTGGGTTCGATGATCATGCGCTGATTTCGTTTCATTCCGATGTGGGTGATGTGATTCTGGAAGGGTTCATAGAATTCTGTTTCGCCGTTGCGTGTGATTTTCAGGAAGGTTCTGAAGCCTTGGGTGGGGGTAAGCTGGTAGGCCCTGTTGGCGGAAAGGAACTCCATCATGGACTGATGCTTGTCGCCTACGCCCGCGCTTGCAATGCATTGGCCGCGATTCACATAGAATGTCCACATGGGGATGCCGTGCATGCCGGCCACGCCGGGGAAAAAGCTGGAGAAGGGCTTGGCGTCATTGTATTGCTCGATGATGAACTCTCCGCCTGCGCCCAATTGATACGTGACTGACTTCTCCGACATAAACATCCTCCATGGAACTGAATTATTTGCTGTTTTCATGACCCGGATGGCTTGCCATCCGCACGGCCTGGATTTGAAAAAATCGCGATCATAGTAAAACAAGAACTTCAAAATGTATAGAATGGAGATTGGAAAAAGTCGCCTTCGGGCGGGTGGCGGCTGAAAATTATCTGTTTTCAAAGCGGGGTCGATGAGCTACCATTCTCATTAAAGGAGAGGCCATGCGCGCGGCGGAATGCACCTGCAGAGAGTTTCTGAATGGGAACATACAGTATGTTGTCCCTTCGTTTCAGCGTCCTTATCGCTGGAAAAAGGAGCGATGGCAGACGTTTCTGGAGGGGGTCTTGGATTTATGCACGAAGGAGAAGCAGGCGGAAATCTTTTTGGGGGCGATTGCAATCATGCCGATTGATTCAACGCCCAAGGGGGTGCAGAAGTATCTTTTGGTGGATGGGCAGCAGCGTTTAATTACGGTGCTGGCCCTGCTGGCGGCGCTGCGGAACTGTGCGCGGGATGCCGGGTTGGAGCTGGCGGAACGGATCACGCGCGAGTGTTTGATCAACGAAGAGGAAGAATGGAATTACCGGTACAAACTGCTGCCGAAAGAGCCGAATCGAAAGGTTTTTTTTCATACTTTGGAGAATGAACCGCATCCCGAGGGCGAGCCGATGTTCGGGGCCACGGAGTTTTTCATGGAACAACTCACGCTTACGGAGCGCCCCGTGGATTATCACCAGCTCTATGATCTCCTGCTGCGCCATTTTATGATTGTGCGCGTGGTGTTGGACAAGGATGAGAATCCCTATCCGATCTTCAAGAGTCTGAACATGACCGATGATCCGGAGCCGGCGGTGGGGCTGGAGGAGTACCACCGCTTTGCCTCGGATCCGCGTGTTATGGCCCTGATTGCCGGAGGCGAGTCCCAGCAGTTGGAATTTAAGGAGGCGATTTCAACCTACACCACGGATACGCGCGACGCCGAGCGGCACGGCGCAGCGATTGTCCGGACGGTGGCCGCGTTCATGAACAGCTCGATTGGCGGGACGCTCCTGATCGGCGTAGCCGATGATGGCAAGGTGAGCGGAATCAACATGGAGTATGAGCGGGTGGACAAAGGCAAACCCAACTGGGACGGCTATCATCTGCATTTGCGCAACTTGCTGCGTTCGCGTATTTCCATTGAAAATCCCTTCAAGTATTACACCATCACCAAGCACATGGTGGATGGAAGGGACATCTGCCGCATTACGGTCAAGCCATCTCCCGCACCGGTCTACATTGACAAGCACCTGTATGTGCGCTCAGGGAATCAAACCCTGGAGATGCGCGGGCCGGATTTGGTGGAGCATGTGCGTACGCGCTGGCCGTGATGCTGAAAAGAATGGTTCTCGGGCAGGGCGAAGCCTCCGGCAGAGCCGGTTGTTTGGCGGGAGGGCTGTCTTGTGTTTGCTCTGGTCTTAGAATTTTCTTTTCATTGGTTGCGGATTCGGGTAGCTCAGGTTGCCATGTGGAGCGATTGGGCGAGTGGTGAAATTGGCAGACACGCCAGACTTAGGATCTGGTGCTTTACGGCTTGCGGGTTCGAGTCCCGCCTCGCCCACCACGCTATACATGATCGGATGTTGCGTTATCGAGTCTTGTAGGCCACTGTTCCGCCTATAGTCAGCGAGCAGGTGTCCACTTGCTCTTTGCCCACATCATACTTTCTGATGTCCGTTTGACGCAGGTATTCTCCGATGTGGTCCCATTCCACGGTATCCCCTTCGGCGCCTCCGGCATCCATGGCATATCGGGCAATGGCGCCTTCAATCTGTGTGCAGTTCGTCGCTTTACTGGTGCCCAGTGACTTTTCCCTGGCCTTCATGAAGGACGGGATTCCTATGGCAGCCAGGAGGCCAATGATCGCCACGACGATCATGATCTCCACCAGGGTGAAGCCCTGGGGTTTCCTGTTGTTGGTTGAGTTCATTGTGGCGTTTCTTTTTCATGTTTTTATTTTTATTAAGTTCCACCTGGAGTCCTGAAGAAACTCGAGAATGAGAGGGGTATTCTTCAGTGGACCCCATGTGGGCAAGTTATTACTTGAGCAGAAACAATGCCAAAAAAAGCCCCCGGATTTCTCCGGGGGCTGTGAATCCAGGTTATCCCTGTTTCAGGACTTAATCATTATAGGTAACCGAACCGCCGATCGTAGCCGGGAAGTTAATGGTCTTCGTGGATACGGTGTAATCGGTCTGGTTTGTTTTCTTCAGGTAAGGTGCGACGTCGGCCCATGTGACGGCCACGGTGCTGTTCGTTGCGCCATTATCCAGAGCCCACTCCTGAATGGCATCTTCAATCTTGGCAATATTGGCTTCTTTCGTTGTGCCCAGAGCCTTGGTGCGGGCCTTCATGAAAGAAGGAATACCAATAGCGGCCAGCAGTCCAATAATGGCGACTACGATCATAATCTCGACCAACGTGAAACCAGCTTTGCTTTTTTCTGTCTTTTTCATTGTCCCATGCTCCTTTGATTTATTTTCAGTATTTCTTTTTTATCGTTGTTCATCCTGCGGAAAGGCCCGCAGGCAACTTTGCGCCGGCAGTGAGCCTCTCCGCTCCCCGCCGATCTGCCGGATTCCCGGAACAGATGTACTATTCAGCAAAAGACGTGCCAAATCTGGATAACGCCTGCTGAACGGTTTGAATTATAGAGCGAATCCGAAAAGGAGCAAGAAAATAGAAGGGAATGAGTGGGTTGAGCTTCTCAAAAATAAGAATTAATCAACTATGAGAAAACAGGAGGGTGCCTGGGAAGAGACCCGCAGCCCTGCACGTTTTGAGTAGGGCGAGGCCTTCGCACGAGCCGGCGTTGGGCGATTGACTGGACGCGGGGGGCGGCTCACCGGGACCTGACGTCGCCCAAGGCTATGTCAGGCACGCAGGTTCGCCCTGTCTTGGTTCTGAGCGGAATCCTTGGCTCCGAACAGAATCATATTGTTGCGCAAGGGGCCATTCAGGATTTGTCGGAGAGTTTGCGATAAAGGGTCGCCACGCTGATGTCCAGGGCCTGCGCCGCCTTTTCCTTGTCGCCATTGAGATTGTTCATGACATTGGAGAGGTATTCCTTTTCCTTGGAGCGGAGAAAGGCTTTCAGGGATTTGCCCTTGAACTTGGCGGCTTGACTGGAGGCGGCGGCGTGCGAGCCGCTTTCGCCGGCGGGCATTTCGCCCACGGATTCAACGAGTTTGGGAGGCAGGGCGGAGCGGGTGATGGTATTGTTTTCCGCGAAGGCGAGGGCGTGCTGAATCACATTTTCCAGTTCGCGGACGTTCCCCGGCCAGGGGTGGCGTTCGAGAATGATTTCGGCTTCATGATCGATCGAGATGGTTGGCTGATCGGGACGGGCGCGCCGTTTCAGGAAGTGTTGAACGAGGGGCAGGATGTCCGTGACGCGTTCGCGCAGCGGGGGAATATCAATGGTAATGACGCTTAGACGATAGAAGAGATCTTCCCGGAAGCGCCCCTGTTCGATGAGGGATTCCAGCCGTTCGTTGGAAGCGGCAATGAGGCGCACGTCCACGGCGACATTCTGCGTGCCGCCGACCCGGCGTATCTGCATGTCTTGCAGGACGCGCAGCAGTTTCGACTGAATGGCGAGGGGCATGGCGCCGATTTCGTCGAGGAAGAGTGTTCCGCCGTGGGCGGATTCGAAGAGTCCCTCCTTGTTGGAGGTGGCGCCGGTGAAGGCGCCTTTGACGTGGCCGAACATTTCCGATTCGAGGAGGGGTTCGGGCAGTGCCGCGCAGTTGACGGCGATGAATTCCTCTTTTTTCCGGTTGCTGTATTGGTGCAGGGCTCGAGCGACCAGTTCTTTTCCGGTGCCGCTTTCTCCATAGATGAGGACCGTCGTGTCGGTTGGGGCCACGCGCTCAATCATTTCGCACACCTGCTTCATGCCGTCGCTCTCCGACACGATGTTGTCGAGCCGGTTGGTTGCCATGAGGCGTTCTTTAAGGCCTTTGTTTTCGGCCAGTACGTTGCCGTATTCCAGGGCACGCTGCACGGTGATTTGCAGTTCATCGAGTTTGAAGGGCTTGGTGATATAGTCGTAGGCGCCGCATTTCATGGCCTCGACAGCCGTGGAGACGGTTCCGAAGGCGGTGAGCATGATGACCTGGGTCTCGGGGGATTTCTCGCGTGCGAAGCGCAGGACTTCCATACCGTTGACGGGTTCCATGTTGATGTCCGAAATCAGCAGGTCAAAGGTTTCTTTTTCCAGCAGGTGCATGGCCTCTTCGCCATTTTTTGCCGGTGATACGTCATAGCCGTTGCTGATGAGAATTTTGTTGAGGATGTTGAGGATGACCGGTTCGTCATCCACCGTTAGAATACGTGCCATGAATACTCCTTCTCTGTTACATATTGATAATTTCGCTCATTTTAAAGATGGGCAGGAACATACAAATGACGATACTGCCGATCAGCAGCCCTACGAAAACCATGAGAAGCGGCTCGATCATGGAGGTGAGTCCGGCGACCATGGTTTCCACTTCGTCCTCGTAAAACTCGGCTGTTTTATCGAGCATTTCCTCGACTTTTCCTGTTTTTTCACCGGCGGCGAGCATGTGGATGAGCATGCGTGGGTAGTATTTGCTTTTCTGAAGGGCGGTGGAAAGGGGTTCGCCGCGTTCCACGGTGGCCTTGGCTTCGTTGAGTACCTTGCCGATAACGAGGTTTCCAGTGGCCAACGCGACGATGTCCAGGGCCTGAAGAATCGGTACGCCACTGTGCATGAGCTGGCTGAAGGTGGAGGAAAAGCGGCTGATGGCGAGCCCCTGGCTGAGTTTGCCGAGCAGCGGGAAGCGCAATTTCATTTCATCCACCATGTAGGCGCCTTTTTTTGTTTTTTTAAAGCGGATGAATCCATAGATCAGGCCCCCCAGTATGCCAATGGTGAGCAGGGCGTTGTTGCGTATGGCATTGCTGATGTCGAGGAGTGCCTGCGTGGGGCCGGGCAGTCCGGCGCCGAAATCGGAGAACATGCCGACAAACGTGGGCAAGACGAACACAATCAGGGCCGAGGCCAGGATGATGGCTGCCATCAAAACAATGATGGGATACATCATGGCGGATTTAACCTTGCGGCGCAGGCGTCCGCTGGCTTCCAGGAAGGTCGCCACGCGGGAGGCGGTTTCGGCCAGAATGCCGCCCATTTCTCCGGCCCGCATCATGTTGACGTAGAGGCCGTCGAAGATGCCGGGATAGGCCGCGAGGGCTTCGGAGTACATGGAGCCGCCTTCCACCCGCATGCGAACGGAGGAAACAATGGGGCGGAAGTTGACATCCTCGCTTTGTTCTTCGAGAGCCATCAGGCATTGCACGAGCGGCATGCCCGAACCGAGCATGGCGGAGAGCTGCCGTGTGAAGATGGGCAGGGCTTTCGTCCGTATCTTTCCGGCGCCACGGACTTTTAAACCCTTCTTCTTTTTTTTCTTTTTGGCATCCTGGGCCGCTTGGGTGAAATCTTTTGTGGCCATGGGTTACTCCGAGGTGGTGACGCGCAGAATTTCTTCGATGGTGGAGACGCCGGCCTCCGCCTGGGTCAGGCCGACATCGCGCAGGGTGGCCATGCCTTCCTCGATGGCCGCGTTGCGGATGACATTGGCATCGGTGCTTTCGAGAATGGTATGGCGGAGACGTTCGCTCAGGAGGAGAATTTCCATGAGGGCGCCGCGGCCTTTGTAGCCCATGTTGGCGCATTTGGGGCATCCCACGGCTTCATAGAACGAGGCCTCGCGGAACTTTTCGGGATCGAGGCGGTTCTTCCTCAGTGTTTCTTCCGGGAAGGCCGTGATTCTTTTGCAGGTGGGGCAGAGTTTGCGGTAGAGGCGCTGGGCCTGCGTCATGATCAGGGAGGAGGCGAGCAGGAAGGGCTCTATGCCCATGTAGGCGAGACGGGCTACCGCGCCGGCGGCGTCGTTGGTGTGCAGGGTGCTGAGCACGAGATGTCCGGTGAGAGCGGCTTGTACGGCGATGGAGCCGGTCTCGTTGTCACGTATTTCTCCGATGAGCACGATGTCGGGGTCCTGACGCAGAATGGAGCGCAGTCCGGCGGCGAAAGTCAGGCCGACTTCCGCGTGGGTTTGGACCTGATTGATGCCGGGGAGCTGGTATTCAACGGGATCTTCCACGGTGATGATGTTCACATCCGGCTGGTTGAGTTCCTGCAGGGCGGAATAGAGGGTGGTTGTTTTTCCGCTGCCGGTGGGTCCGGTCACAAGCAGCATGCCGTGCGGCTGACTGATGGCAAACATGAGTTTTTCGTAGTCGGACTCGCGCAGGTGCAGGGCGGCCAGATTGGGGGCGAGGGAGGATTTGTCCAGGGTACGCATGACGATTTTTTCGCCGTGCACGGTGGGCAGAATGCTGACGCGCAGATCCACTTCTTTCCCCAGTGCCTTGATCTTGAAGCGTCCATCCTGCGGAACGCGGCGCTCGGCAATGTTGAGGTTGGACATGATCTTGATGCGCGAGATGATGGCGTTCTGCAGGCTCTTGGGCGGCTTGGGATTTTCGTAGAGAATGCCGTCTACGCGGTAGCGCAGGCGGATGGATTTTTCCATCGGTTCGATGTGAATATCGCTGGCCTTTTTGCGCAGGGCTTCGATCAGAATGGAGTTCACAATGCGAATGACGGGGGCATCCTCGGCGCTTTCCATCATTTCATCGAGACTGGTATCTTCGGCGGCGTTTTCGCCGACTTCAATTTCGTCGTCGTTGGCCATGTCTTTCAGAATGTCTTCCAAGGCCTGCGCGGGTTCCTTGGTGAAACTGTCGAGTACCCGGTTGATTTCTTTTTCGGTGGCGACGAGGATGACCACGTCGAGTCCGGTTTGTGCCTGAACGTTTTCGATGTCGGGCACGTTGAACGGGTCACAGGTGGCCACGGTAAGCATCTTTCCGATGCGTGCGATAGGGAGCATCCCGAATTGCTTCCAGGTGGCTTTTGGAAGCAGTTCCATCAGGACATCGTGCGGGGTGAAGTCGTCGAGGGTAATGGGGCGGATATCCAGATATTCGCCCATGCTGAGAATCAGGTCGTATTCCGTGATCAGTTGTTTATCCAGCAGGATTTTTTCGAGAGCGACCCCGCTTTGCTCGGACTCGGCCTGTACGGTGTTCAGGACGTGGGCCTCCAGAGACGTCCGTTTCAAGATCGTCTTAACCAGTTGGTTATGAGAAGCAGTAATCATGTTTTTCGAAATCCGCCCCGTCTTGCTGTGTTTTCTGAACCCGATGCGAGAAAACATGTATTACACACGATTCTCAAATTTATCAAACATAATTCTCAAAAATGAGACGCCTTTTTTGTTGAGTTCGCTTTTCTGTCCTTCTATAAGCAGGCCATGAGTGAGCAGGAAAGAGCCGGTGATTCGAGTCAGGCCGATGGCGCCTTGCGCGAGACCATCACCATGTTCGAGCAGATCCTGGAGGTCATGCCGGACGACGAAATGGCCATCCGCACCTTGTACGACAGTTATAGGCAGGTCGGAGAAACGTCAAAGGCGTTTTCCATGCTCCAGCGTCTGACGGAAATTGTCCTTGCCGAGGATAACCATGATCTTTCGGGTTTTTTGTTGGATCAGTTCAGTCAGTATGAAGACCTGATCGATGATTCCTGTGTGCCGTTGATTGAGCGGCTTCAGCAGTTTGCGGATACCGCGCCGGTCCTTTCGGAAGCGGAGACGGCGGAGACGGTGGAGTCGGCGGGGGAAGCACCTGCGCTGCGCGAAGTGAAAATCGGCGAGGAGGACCGCAAGGATGCCGAGGTGGCCCTGGTGTGGAATCTCTATCAGGCCGGCATGATCACCGAAGACGATTACACCATGATTTTAAAAGATTTGACGGAGATGGTTTCGAAGCAGGCGATGGTGCCCAGCACGGTCATGCACGTGCTCTTCGACCGCAGCTATTCCCACTTTTCCTCCGTGGTGGCTTACATGGCCAAACAGTCGGGCTCGCCGTTCATTTCGCTGGCGAATTTTGATGTACCCGGGGAACTGGTGACACTGCTTCCCGCGGAATTTGTCTATCACAATGCCGCGATTGTATTTAAGAAGATTCAGGAGGATCTGCTGGTGGCCATGCTTAATCCCTTCGACCGCAAGCTCAAGGATGCCGTCGAGGAGATGACCGGTCGAACCTGCCACTATTACCTGATCACGGCAGAAGAATACGATGGCCTTCTTAAGAAGATGAAAGAGGCGCTCTAACGGCGTGTCGGGCTTTGGCCCGCCATCCTGCCGGTGAACCACCGCGGATGCGCGGTGGCTCTGTGTTTGGAATCAAAACATTTCTCCGCCCACGCGCAGGGTACGGATTTCGCCCTGGAATTCCAGTACAATGCCGTCGCCATGGACGGATATGAGCTTGATGCCCTGGACGCGCTGCCCGCAGGAAATAATCTGTCCGTCGATGATGGCGAGGCCATCTGCCGACTTGTTTTTGGAGGCCATCACGCCGGTCAGGCGTATTCTGGGCCAGGCGATCGGGGCGTCCTGTGCGCCGGGCTCGGTGGTTTTGGTTTCCGCATGTGTCGCGGTGAAGGTTTTTTGCTCAATCGGCGCATTTTTCGGCAGGGATTTTACGGTGTTCGGTTGTTGTTTCAGGGCCGGCTTGGCGGTGGGTTCCGGGGCGGGTTTTTGTGGGGTGGCGGTGGGTGCCGGCTGCAATGGTTTTGTTTCGGGCGGCGTTTCGGGCGGGGCGTCCATGAGTGTAGCAGCGGTTTCCCGGTCGGCACGCTCGTTGGCGGTGATTTCTTTTGTTTTTTGAATGAGTTTATAGGCGAGGGAGGGGTCCCGCTTGGGTTCCTGTTCCGGTTCGCCGGCTTTTTCGTTTTGTGTTTCGAGTTGGGCGGTCGGTGTGGCGGTGGGTGTGGGTGCCGGTGCGGGCTTGTCCTTGGTCTTTATTCCGGCAAAGAGTCCGGCTTCCAGGGCGTAGTATCCGGCCACGGCCAGGCCTCCGAGCACCAGTAGAATGATCAGCCAGACGATGATTGTTTTCACGGCGTTTTGTTTCGGGGGCTGCGGCGGTTCTTCGCCGCGCTGAAAGGCGGGCGGCAGAACGGAGGGGGGTGCGGGGGGAGGAGGGCTCGGCGGAACGCCGCCGGTGGCTTCGGGGAGATCGGGCGTTTCGGCGGTGGGTTCCGAAGGCGCCCTGCTTTGCTTTTCCTCTGCTTTTCGTTTCAGTGCTTCCTGAACAAGACTCATGGACGCCCTTCCTTCTATGTCTAAATTAAGGCCCGATACCGAGTGGTATGATGTTGATCAATGTAGCATGGTCTCCATTTCCCGCACAGCCTTTTTTACTTCCTGCGGGGAGATTGTATGAGTTCCGGCCACGTACCCGGCCAGGAGGGAGCGGTCGGCAATCATATTGATAACGCGCGGGATGCCTCCGCTTTTTTTCAGGATGAGACGTATTGCGCCTTCGTCAAAATGGGTGGGGTAGCCTCCGCCGGCCACCTGCATGCGGAAACGCAGGTACTGTTTGACATCTTCGAGTTCCAGTGGGCGCAGGTTGCAGTGTACCATGATACGCTGGCGGAGCTGGCGCCACTCCGGGGCACGCAGGCGCTTGGCCAGTTCGGGCTGCCCGATCAGAATGAGTTGCATGAGCTTGTGCTGATCCGTTTCAAGATTGGAAAGCAGGCGGACCTGTTCCATGACCTTGGCTTCGAGATCCTGCGCTTCATCAATCACAATGGCGACGTTTTCGTTGCGTGCGTCGCAGGCCAGGAGAAATTCATTGAGCTGTTCGATGTAGGCGAGGCGGTCGCGCCCGCGCGGTTTGAGGCCGAGGTCAACCAGGATGGCGCGCAGCAGTTGCGATTCGGTGAGCGAGGGATTGAGCACCAGGGCCGTACGGGTGGGGGGAGGCAGGCTTGAAAGGACGGCCCGGCAAACGGTGGTTTTTCCGCAGCCCACTTCGCCGGTGAGTGTGATGAAGCCTTTGCGTTGTTCAATGCCGTAGCGAAGGGAGTCAAAGGCCTCGCGATGCTCCTGGGTGAAGAAGAGAAAACGCGGGTCTGGCGTGACGTTGAAGGGTGGTTCGTTGAGGTTGTAAAAAGCCAGATACATACGGGTCTCTTTCGGATGAGGATTAGGGTCCGGTGGATTGTTTCTGTTCAAACGAATTTCCGCTCAGCAGAAATCCGGCCTGTGGTGTGGTGTTTGTCTGGAGTTCCGGCGCGGTCTCGGGCCGGGTGAAGGAAATCAGTTTCAGGTTTGGCGCGAGCCGACTGATTGGGCGGAGGGCTGAAAGGGCCTGTTGAAACCGGAGCACCAGAATTTCCGCCTCCGGGTGAATGACGAGCCCCTGAATGTCGAGGCTTTGATCCCAGGGGGAGAGAGGGCTGGTTGGGAATTTATCGGGGGCGGAGATGAAGGTGAGGCGTTGCAGTTGAATGCATTCGGGCGTTTCCTGTGCAATGAGCTGAAGGGGTTTCTGAAGGCGTGGGCTTTCCTGTTTCCATCGGGCAAGCGCTTCGGCGGTTTGGCGGTTGTGGCGTAAGGCCTGATCCTTTGCGGTGATGCGGTGGAGGGTGGGCGCCCATTTTTCCAACCGCTGTTGATATTGCCTGATTGTTGCCTGCCTGGCCAAGCGGGCTTGCAGTCGGTGTATGCTTAGAGCAAAGGCGAGGATGATCACGGCGGAGACGGCCAATATCAGGGTCGTGCGTGGGAGAACCGCCCGGTGCTTCCGGGGTCGTGGCGCTGATGTTGCTGTTGAATTCTTGCGCATGGTTGGCTAATGTAAGGGCAAAAGGTTCGGAAGGGAAGCTCCAATAGCAGGGTGATTATTTGGGATAAGCGTTGTGACTTTTGGAGGAGAAAGGGTAGAAAAAGAAAGAGCAATGTGACGTATCGTGCCGACATGGTACGCATTGTGCTGGTAATAGCATGGGGCAGAATCTTCTGTCCGGGAGAGCACGGCATGCGCGGATTATTCCATAAAAAGGAGCGGCAACAGGGCCGCCGGGGGTTCACTCTGGTGGAGGTGGTGATTGGTATCACCTTGATGGCCATGGTGTTGTTTGCGATGATTGGCGGCCTGCTTTCGGCCAACAGATTGAGTGCTTCGGCTTCGCAGCACTATGCCGCTTTTCAGCATGCACGTGCCCGGATTGAGCAGATGCGGGGAACGAATTATTCGGCCCTGACCACGAATGATTTTCCGGCGGGGCAGGTTGAGCTGGGCTATATCAACGGCTTGCAGCGATTGCCGGTTTACGGCTATTTGTCCAACTCGGTGGCCTCGTATTCGTCGCCCGATCGCAAGGTGGTGGACGTTTCCGTGACGTGGAGTTTCCGCGGACGTGGGCGGACCCAGGAGGTGCGTGGTGTCATTTATGATAAAAAATAGCCGAACGATCCATCAGGGGTCGGATGGAAAGGGGGCGAAGGCCGCCCCTTCGAGCGGCTTTACGCTGATTGAAATTATCATTGCCATGGCTCTCTTTTTCGGGTTTATCGGGGTGATTACCTCGACCTATCTCAATACGTTGAAGGGGACGCATTCGGGGCTCGCTCAAATGAACTATACCACCCAGGCGCGGTTGAGCGGGCAAAAGATCGCGCGCTATATTGAGAGCTGTAAGTTTTTCAATTGTGTTTCCTCGACGGAGCTGTCGTTGTTTTCTCCGAATCCGGTCAGCGGGGTGCTGGAGCAGAGCCGCCTGCGTTATATTCAAAGCGGGAGTGATGTGAGCACGTATCAAATCTGTCATGAAAAGCTGAACACATATGGGTGTGTGACGGAGACCAACCGTCTGGCGAGCTATGTCACGGCGATCAGCAATCAGCCGATTTTCAGCAAGCGGAGCAAAGTGGTGTATGTGAGTTACCATATTGGTGATCCGGCGGGTTCTGAGTTGGCGACGGGCAGTGGCCCAGGCTACCAGGGGCAGGAAGTCCGGTTCTATGTGACTCCCCGAAATGTGCAAACCTGGTTCGACTAAAGGAGCGGCTGATGAGGAATCATTCTTTCAGACAAGCAACGTTACGCCGTAGCGGCTCGACGGTGATCTTTGCCCTGATCATGATCTTCATTGCTGCCGGGACGCTGACGGTCTATATGCGTTACACGATTCAGAATGCTCATATGACGCGACGGGTGATTGATACGCAGAAGGCCCGCATGGTGGCGGAGGCCGGCCTCGAATATGCCGAGTTGAAACTGAAGGAAAAAATCTTTCAGTATTCACTGGGGCTCCCTTTTCGCAGTCAGATGCAGGCGGTGGTCAATGCCATTCCGACCCCGATGTCTCCCGATCCGACGTATCAGTACATGACGCCGACCGGCGGCAGTGCATTCAAAATAACCGTGGAAGGGGACGTGCTGTATGATCGGCTCATCGCGGATGGGACCGCCTGCCGGGGATTGCGGGGCGATGTACAGTACTTCACGATTCGTTCCGGCGCCTACAATCCCTCGTCGGGTGCGGGGAGTGTGTTCAGATTGAAGCTGCAGGCTGTGGGGGTTTATCTGATCCGCTATGCGCTCTTTTATCAGGATGACCTGGAAATCTGGCCGGGCCCGGATATGTACATCACGGGCCCGACCCATGCCAACTCGGATATGTATATCGGCTGTAATGCCTCGCTGATTTTTTCGGACCGGGTTTGTTCCGCAGGCAATATTTACAATTTCGGGAAGGACGGTCGAACCGGCGCCGGCAATGTGCGCATTGTGGATGGCAACCAGGTTCCGCAGGCCATGAACCGCGGGAGTTACCGCCTCGACAGTACGTATGCCAACTGGATCAATCAGTCGTTGAACCTTTGGGATGCCAACGTCCTCTCCCAGGAGCACGGCATTCAAACGTTGCGCCCACCCGTGGATGCCGACAGCCAGACCAATCTGCATGATTTGATCGAACGCCCGCTGACCACCAACTCGGCGCATTATTCCATAGCAACCGAAGCCGAAAAGTTTGCCAACAAGGCGACGATTTTCATTCACATTGATTCCCATAATAATATCTGGGCCACCAACCGAGTCAAAACAGGTACGAACAGCTGGAGTTCGGCCGACATCAGCACCAATTTTCAGGTTGCTTACCCCTATGTGAACGGCTCCATCAATGGAACCCCGTCGTTCTTGAAAACCAACGGGTATTATGTCACTTCCAATGGCTGTATCGGCCTGGATGTTTCCAATTTCTACGATGATCGCGAAAACAGCTACATGGCGCCGGTGGATATCTATCTGGATGAGTTTCTGCCCATCATCACGAACAACGCCAATCCGGACTTCAACTTCGGCACGAACGACTACAGCGGGTTGATTTACGTCACGCGGGACCCCCCCGCTTCCGGCAGCGCCATTCCGTGTGTCCGTCTTCGCAACGGAAAAGAGATGGCTACTGACCTCTCCGTGGTGACGGACCTTCCGCTCTACGTGGAGGGGAATTTCAATTCCATCAATACAAAGGCCTCGCTGGTGGCGGGTGACGCCGTGACGCTGCTCTCCTCCGATTGGCAGGATGCACGTACGGGAGCCTACCGGCTCAATCAGCGCCGCGCCGTGAATACCGCGTTTTTCACCATTATCATGACCGGCAACACACCCACTATCGGGAGCAGTTACAACGGCGGCGTGGAAAACGTGTTGCGCTTTTTGGAAGACTGGGGCGGGATCACGACCTACTATCGAGGATCCATCATTGATTTATGGTACAGCGAAATTGCCGCGACCCGCTGGAATGACGGGTCCGGCGGCTCGTATTATTCCGCCCCGAGGCGTGACTGGGGGTATGATGAAATGTACCGCACCAACTGCCCGCCCGGCATGACGCGCGTGTTCGGAATGGAAGAACTCAACTGGGAACAGGTGAGCTGGGACGTCTTCTGAACTATCGCGGAAGCCCCGCAATCCAATCAGTTTCTTCTTTTCAATCGGCGTAATCTGCGGCCCAAACGAAAGGTCCGGCCCCTAAACACCCCTTGTACAGCGACTTGGTTTTATGCATACTGACGCCAAAGGAGCGGACTTTATGAAAGAGGAGCAGACCGTGTGGGTGCCGTTTGACTTGTTGGAGTCTTTTATGGTGGATGTGTTTCGGTCGATCGGCGTGCCGGAGGGTGAGGCGCGGATTTGTGCGGATGTGCTGATCACGGCGGATCGGCGGGGCATTGATTCGCATGGGGTGGGGCGGTTGAAGCCCATCTATTACGACCGCATTGTCAGGCAGCGTATTCAGAATCCGGTGACGCAGATCGAAGTGGTGCGCGATCGGAAGGCGACTGCCGTGCTGGATGGGCATCACGGCATGGGGATGGTCATTGCGAAACACGCCATGGAGATGGCCATCGAAAAGGCCCGCACCTACGGCCTCGGCATGGTGGCGGTGCGGAATTCCACGCACTATGGCTTTGCCGCCTATTATCCGATCATGGCCTGCGAGGCGGATATGATCGGCGTGACCGGCACCAATGCACGCCCCTCCATGGCCCCCACGCTGGGGGTGGAAAACATGCTCGGAACCAATCCGCTGGTTTTTGCCATGCCTTCCGACGAGCCCTTTCCCTTCACCAATGATTATGCCACGTCCATCATTCAACGCGGAAAAATCGAGCAATATGCGCGCGAGGGGCGGGCTTGTCCGCCGGGTTTGATTATTGACCGGAACGGCGAAACCCTCACCGACTCCGCACGGATTCTCGAAGCGCTCACCGCCGGCGAAGCGGCCCTGGCGCCGATCGGCGGGCTCTCCGAAGAAACCGGCAGCCATAAAGGCTATGGCTTTGCCACCGTGGTGGAAATCCTGAGCGCCGCGCTTCAGCAGGGCGCATTTCTGCAGATGCTCAACGGCATAGACGAGCACGGCGCACGCGCCCCGTATCGGCTCGGGCATTTTTTCATCGCCATGGATATTGCCGCCTTCACCGAACCCGCCGCTTTCAAAAAAACCACCGGCGATATTCTGCGTGCTCTGCGTGCCTCCCGCAAGGCCCCCGGAAACGAGCGGATCTATACGCATGGAGAAAAGGAATATCTGAACGAAGTGGAGCGCCGTGATCGCGGCGCACCGGTGGTCCCTGCGTTGCAGCGGGAGATCATCGCCATGCGCGATGAACAGCAGTTGAATCAATATCGTTTTCCCTTCGAGTGAGCGCATGAAAAAAAAGTTTGTGTTGGCATTGGATCAGGGGACGACCAGTTCGCGGGCGATTCTCTTTGATGGCGAGGGGCGGGTGGTCGGCTCCGCGCAGAAGGCGTTTCGTCAGTCGTATCCTTCGCCGGGCTGGGTGGAACAGGATCCGATGGAAATCTGGGCCACGCAAAGCGGGGTGATGACCGAAGTGATCGAGCGGGCGGGTCTGGGGACCGCACGGCTCGCGGCCATCGGCATCACGAATCAGCGCGAGACCACGGTGATCTGGGAGAAGGGCACGGGGACACCGATTTATCCGGCCATCGTTTGGCAGTCGCGCCAAACCTCGGAACTCTGCGAGACGTTGAAAAGCGACGGACTCGCCGCGCATATACACCGTGTCACAGGGCTCGTGATTGATGCCTATTTCTCCGCCACGAAAATCCGCTGGATACTCGACCACGTACCCGGCGCGCAGGAACGCGCCGAACGCGGGGAACTCCTGTTCGGTACGGTGGACACCTGGTTGCTCTGGAAACTGACCGCCGGACGCTGCCACGCCACCGATTACAGCAACGCCTCGCGAACCATGCTCTTTGACATCACCCGTCTCGAATGGGACCCCGTCCTGTTGGAACGCCTCCGCATCCCGCGGGCGATGCTGCCGGACGTGCGGACCTCGAGCGAAGTCTACGGCCTGGCCCGCCTCGGCGGTCATGACGTACCCGTCGCCGGTATCGCGGGCGATCAGCAGGCAGCGCTCTTCGGGCAGGCGTGCTATTCAAGCGGTATGGCAAAAAACACCTACGGCACCGGCGCCTTTCTGTTGCAGCATACGGGCGGGCATCCCGTCTTCTCGGAGAATGGTCTCCTGACGACCCTGGCCTGGGGCGTGGAAGGGACGGTTGACTATGCCCTCGAAGGGTCGGTCTTTGTCGCCGGGGCCGTTGTGCAGTGGTTGCGCGATGAACTCGGCCTCATTCGCGATGCCGCCGATACCGAATATTTCGCAGGCAAGGTGCCCGACACCAACGGCGTCTATCTTGTGCCCGCCTTTACCGGGCTCGGAGCACCCTATTGGGATATGTACGCGCGCGGCATCCTCACCGGCATCACACGCGGAACCAACCGGGATCACCTCGTGCGCGCCGCGCTCGAGGCCGTTGCCTACCAGTCGGCCGACGTGCTGCGGCTCATGGCGGATGAAGCAGGTGCGCCCCTCCGGGAAGTCCGCGTGGATGGCGGTGCCGGTGCAAACAACTTTCTTATGCAGTTTCAGGCTGATGTGCTGGGCGTTCCGGTGCTGCGCCCGGAAATCACCGAAACCACCGCCCGCGGGGCGGCCTGTCTCGCAGGCCTGGCCGTGGGCCTCTGGAAAAACCGTACGGAACTGGCGGCCCTCTGGCGGCTTGAACGCTGCTTCGAGCCGCAAATGGAGCCCGCGCATCGGCAGGCGCTTCTCGAAGGATGGCGTCAGGCTGTCGCCCGGGCCCGCGGTAATCCGTCGGGTGCTTGATGGTTGCAGCTCCGAGTGCACTGATTCATTGCGATGTTTGGTGCGACAGCCCCCCGCCCGGCTCGGACGAAATGCCTCGCCCGAGACTTTTTCCAACGATTGGAAAAAACGTCCAAAAAGTTTCCAATGATTGGAAAAAACGTCCAAAAAGTTTCCAATGATTGGAAAAATGCTCTGAAAAGTTTCCAATGGTTGGAAAAGCCCGGGAAAGGTTAGTGGCCCCCCCCCCCGACGGATTGAATTAGGCCTTGACCCGGTATGAGGGTGTCAGTACTATCCCGCCTTTGATTCTGACGACCTGTTTGCGAAGAGTGGGTTTGCCCCCACTCTTTTGCGTAAAGGGCGGGTGGTGTGGTTCTTTGAGCGGTAGGACGGCGAGGGTAAAACGATGAATAATGAATTATTGGCCGTATTGGAATATATGGAGAGAGAGCGGGGTATTGAGCGGGAATCCCTCATACAGGCTCTGGAATCGGCTTTGTTGAGCGCCGCACGAAAAAGCGTGGTGGAATCCACGGATATTCGCATTAACATCGATCGCGAAACCTATGACATCAAAGCGATTGCCCGCAAACGGGTGGTCGAAAAAGTCAAAAATCAACACGATGAAATTTCCTGGGTCAAGGCCCGGATGCTGCGTCCCGAAGTGCAGTTGGGCGGTACGGTGGACGTCGAGGTGACCCCGAAAAACTTCGGACGCATCGCCGCACAGACCGCCAAACAGGCGATTATGCACAAGATACGCCAGGCGGAAAAAGAGCGCGTCTATGATGAATATCGCGACAGCGCGGGAGATATCGTCAGCGGTGCGGTGCGCCGCTTCGAGCGCGGCGACGTGGTGGTGGATCTGGGCCGCGCCGAGGGGCTGATGCCCATGCGCGAGCGGGTGCCGATCGAAGAATATCAGGTGGGCGACCGGCTTCGTGCGTATGTGGTGCGCGTGGATAATACGCCGCAGGGCGCGGAAATCATTCTTTCGCGCAGTCATCCGAATTTTGTGCGCCGTCTTTTCGAACTCGAGGTGTCGGAGATTTCAGATGGCACGGTGGAAATCAAGGGCATCGCCCGTGAGGCGGGATTCCGCAGCAAAATAGCGGTGCATTCACACGATGAAAAAGTGGATCCGGTGGGCGCGTGCGTTGGGATGCGCGGCATCCGGGTGAAGAACATTGTCCGCGAGTTGTCGGGTGAAAAGATTGACATTGTCCGCTGGAGCGACGATATACGCACGTTTGTGACGAACTCTCTTGCGCCCGCGAAACTGAGACATGTGAGCGTGGAGGAAGCCGAACACAAGATTTGCGTTCAGGTGGATAACGATCAGCTTTCTTTGGCCATTGGTAAGAAAGGGCAGAACGCCCGGCTCACGGCCAAGCTGACCGGCTGGAAGGTGGATATCCAACGCGAAGAGACCGATGGCGGTTTTGCGGAAAAAGTCGCAAAAGCCGTTGCCGATCTGGCCCAACTCGAAGGCGTTGGCCCGGAACTGGCGGAGAAACTGGTGCATGGCGGCTTTGCCTCCATGGAAGGCATCGTGACTGCCGAGCTGGAAGATATCGCCGCACTGGATGGTTTTGATGCGGAACTGGCCAGCCAGGTCCATCAGGCCGTCGAAAAAGCATACGAAGCAATGAACGGACCGATAGAGGATTGATGAGAGTTTACGAATTAGCAAAAGAATTGAATGTTTCCAGCAAAGAGATACTGGAAAAACTGAACGGTTTCGGAGTCGAGGCCGCCAACCACATGTGTGCACTGACCGCTGAACAAATGGCGGTGGTTCATGAAAAACTGGCCGAAGAAGGGGTGACTCTTTCCGGCAAGCCGTCCGAGGCCTCCGGCGACGCGCCCGGGGAGCCGTCCATCGAGGAGGAAGAAGAGGAAGAAGAAACGCCTCCCGAGGAAGAGGAAGGGCCCAAGGCCATTCTGGTGGATGGCCCGATCATTGTGAAAGATTTCGCGACGGATCTGGGCATGAAACCCAATCAGTTGATTGCCGAATTGATGAAGCTCAACGTGTTTGCTTCCATCAACGCCAAACTGGATTTCAAAGTTGCGCAGAAGCTGGCCGAAAAGCACGACATGGTGCTGGAACTGCCGAAAAAAGAGCCACCGCCGCCTCCGCCGGCGCCTGTTGCGCCTCCCGTTGTGGAAGGGGGAGCCCTTCCGGAAGCGGAGGATGGGTCTGCTGCCACGCCGGAGGATGTCCGTGCCGCCGTAAAACGCCGCAAGGAAAAGGAAAAGAAAAAGAAGGCCAAGGCCTCGGAAGTGCAGGATGTCTATCAGGTGGATGCGCCGCCGGTGGTGACGTTTCTTGGTCACGTGGACCACGGCAAAACCTCGCTGCTCGACCGCATCCGGAATGCACGCGTAGCCTCCGGAGAAGACGGAGGAATCACACAGCATATCGGCGCCTATACGGTGGAATACAACGAGAAGAAAATTACGTTTTTGGATACACCGGGGCATGCCGCCTTCACCTCCATGCGTGCACGCGGCGCCAACCTGACGCATGTGGCCGTACTCGTGGTGGCCGCCGATGATGGGATCATGCCGCAGACCCGCGAAGCCATGCAGCACGCCCTGGCGGCGGAAGTCTGCATTATCGTGGCAATCAATAAAATGGATTTACCCAATGCCAACCCGGATCGCGTGAAGCAGCAGCTTCAGCAGGAAGGGCTCGCCCCGGAAGAATGGGGCGGGGAAGTGGGATGCTGCCTCGTCAGCGCGGCCACGGGCGAAGGGATTGATGAACTGCTCGGGCGTATTCTGCTCGAAGCGGAAATGCTTGAGCTTAAATGTACCCCCAACAAACCCGCCGATGGCTATGTGATCGAGGCGCAGATGGAGGCCGGAAGAGGCCCCACGGCGTCCATCCTGATCAGCGATGGCACGCTCAAGGTCGGGGATGCCGTGACCTGCGGTACATCCTGGGGCCGGGTGAAGTCGCTGATCAACGACCATGGCATTATTGTGCGTACGGCGGGGCCCTCCACGCCCGTCAAGTGCATGGGCCTGACCAGCGTTCCGGAAGCGGGCGCGCGACTGGAAGTGCATAAGAACGACAAGGAAGCCCGCGCCGTAGCCGAATCGCGTCAGGCGGATCGGCGGATGGATAATCTGACGCCGAAAAAGATGTCGCTGGATGACTGGATCGGCCAAACGGCGGAAAACAAGGCCAAGGAGATGGCCATTGTGCTGAAGGCGGACGTGAAAGGTTCGCTCGAAGCCATCAGTCAGGCCTTGGCGGATATCAAGAGCGACAAGGTGTCGGTCAATATTGTTCTGATGGGTGTGGGTAATATCAGCAACAACGATGTGCTGCTGGCCAGTGCCTCGAATGCGATTATTGTCGGCTTCCACGTGGGTATGGAAAACGGCGTGCAGAAAACCGCCAAACACGAGGGCGTAGAAATGCGCCTGTATAACATTATTTACGAGCTGTTGGATCAGGTGCGCGAGGCCATGTCCGGGATGTTGGATCCCGAGGTGCGCGAGAGTGTCACGGGGCATGCGAAGGTGCTGCAGGTGTTCTCGCTGGGCAAGCGAAACCGGGTGGCCGGCTGTGTCTGTACGGATGGGCGCATCGCCTCGAAGTCCAATGCGCGCGTGCTGCGCGATGGTTCGGTTGTTTTCCAGGGGCGCCTGGCGTCGCTGAAGCGTTACCAGAACGATGCGGCCGAAGTGCGTGAAACACAGGAATGCGGGCTGCGTATCGGTGATTTTGAGGATTACAAGGAAGAGGACATCATCGAGTTTTTCCAAGTGGAGCGGATTACGCAGGCTCTGTAATCAGTCGAATTTTTCCATTCTCCATCGGGCGGTTTCCGCGAGGCGCCGCTAACACATTTATTCCAGGGGTGATGTATGTCTGAAAAGCGCATGGTCAGGGTGAATGAGCTGATCAAACGAACGCTGGCCGAGCACATGCACCGCGTACTGGGGGCGTCCGGGTTTGACCTGGTGGCGGCCACCATCACGCGCGTCAAGACCAGCCCCGACCTGCGGGATGCCTACGTCCATGTGAGCATCCTCGGCCACGAGGGGGAACGCGACGACATGATCCGTTTCCTGGATCACCACCGCAAGGATTTTCAGGCCGATCTGGGGCGCTCCGTTCGTCTGCGTTATACCCCGCGCCTCTGGTTTCGACTGGATGAATCCATTGAAAAGGGCGATCATGTGCTTGGGATCATGGCCGAAATCGAGCGGGAAACCCCGCTGAATGCCGAAGAACCGACGCCGGAAACGGATGGAGAAGAACGGCATGACGATTGATGGGAGTAGGATGTATGCCGCGCCGCGCAGCTCGCAGGATTCCCTTGACGGCCTGCTGCTGGTGGATAAGCCCTCCGGCTTCACCTCGCACGATGTGGTCGCTAAGTTCCGCTCCACGTTTCGCTTTAAAAAAGTGGGTCACGGCGGGACACTGGATCCGGCGGCGACCGGTCTGCTGGTGCTGCTTCTTGGTCGAGGAACCAAGCTTTCCGATCGCGTAATGGGCGGCGACAAGGCCTATGAAGGTACGATCAGGCTGGGGGTGGCCACCAACACCCAGGATGCCGATGGCGAGATCCTGGAAGAACGTGACGCCTCGCAGGTGACGCGCGACATGCTGGAAGCCGAAATGCAGCGGCTCACCGGGGATATCATGCAAACGCCGCCGATGGTGTCGGCCATTAAGCAGAACGGCGTCCCCCTCTATAAACTCGCCCGAAAAGGTGTGGAGGTCGAGCGTGCCGCACGACTGATTCACATTTACGATTTTCGCCTGTTGGATTTTGAAAATCCTTGCGCTCGGTTTTCGGTGCGCTGCACGAAGGGAACCTATGTGCGCACGCTGTGCGCCGACATCGGCGCAGCGTTGGGCTGCGGGGCGCACCTGGAGTCGCTGTGCCGGACGCGGAGCGGGGCGCTCAGTCTGAGCGACGCCCTCCCGCTCGCGGATATTCTACGCATGTCGCGCGAGGAACTGCGCCCGCATCTGATTTCCATACACGACGTCATTCGCAGAGGGTTGTGAGTATGCCATGAAGGTGATCCGCTATCCCGAACAGCAGCTGGAAGACCAAGGGGCGGTGGTGCTGGCCATTGGTTTTTTTGATGGTGTTCATCTGGGGCATCGGGCCGTGCTGGAGGAGGCGGTGCGCCGTGCGCGTGAGGCGGGAGGCGAGGCTTGGGTGATGACGTTTGATCCTCATCCGCTCAGTGTGATCAACCCATCGTCCGCGCCGCGCTTGCTGACCTCTGCCGATCACAAATGCCGTCTCTTCGAAGAACTTGGTCTGGATGGATGCATTCTGATGAGCTTTGACCGCGCCATGCAGCAACGCTCCCCGGAAGATTTCTTTCACCTGCTGACGGAGCAGATTCCCGGCCTGCTGCGAATCGTGGTTGGGCGCAATTGGACGTTCGGCTCCGGGCACCGGGGCGATACGGCCCTGCTGCGTTCCCTGGCCGAGACCCGGGGTATACGGATATCGGTGGTGCCGCAGGTGATCAGCGGCGATGGCTCTATTTCCAGTACGCGCATCCGCGAGGCGGTTTTGATGGGGGATTTGGAACAGGCGCGTGCCTGGCTCGGTCGCCCGTTCAGCATCTTCGGCCAGGTGGTGCATGGACATAAAATCGGACGCGAACTCGGCTATCCCACAGCCAACGTCAAACCGCACAATGAAGTGCATCTGCCCGATGGTATTTATGCCGCACGCGCCAAGCTCGATGGTGAAACCTATCCCGGCGCCGCCTATGTGGGGTGCCGCCCCACCTTTCAGGGAACGGCCTGGGTGGTGGAAATATTTCTGCTCGATCAGCGCTTTGATTTGTACGGGCGCGACATGGAAATCCAGTTTCTTCACAAAGTGCGTGATGACCGCGCCTTCTCCGATGCCGCCGCCCTGCGTGCGCAAATCACTCTCGACATCGAAACAGTCCGCCGCCTGATCGCACAGCAAGGCTGTGCGGCGCGGGAGGCAGACCCGCGTTGAAATCATCCAAATAAAAATCGGCATTTCAATAGCGGTTTTGTCTTGGATTCCGGCCCCGATTTCGATAGCGATAGCGATGGGGATGGAGCCGCGAGGACGGGATTGATCTGCCTCGGGCCGACAGGATGGAAAAAAGTGAACATGGGGCTTTACAATGAACAGGGGCCTATCTATATTGGCCGCCCAAACAAACAGAAGTAAGAAAGCAGTAGAGAATTCTACAAAGGTAGTTATGGATACAGAGACCAAGACCACGATTGAAAAAGAGTACCAGATGCACGAACGCGATACCGGTTCATCCGATGTGCAAATTGCCCTCCTTACGCGTCGTATTCAGGAATTGACCGATCACCTTAAGCTGCATAAGAAGGATCACAGTTCGCGTCGCGGCCTGATCATGATGGTCAGCAAGCGCCGCCGTCTGCTGGATTATGTCAAAAAGAAAAATACCGAGCACTACCGGGAGCTGATTCAGCGCCTCGGTTTGCGCCGCTAATGTTTTCTTCAGCGCACCCAGTTTTATTATCCGTCCCGGCAAAAACGGGATCACCTAAGTCGAAACAGCAATCTGCGGAATGCGGCGGCCTGTCTGCCGCCCCCGCAGAAGGTCTGTATTCCTCTTTCAGCCATTCACATCTTCTGTCGGAATACGAATGAGACCGCGGACAAACCGCAAGTAGGAGAAAAGAGAATAAGTATGACAAAAATAACCAGGGTAGAAGCAGATATAAACGGGAAACCCCTCGTTTTCGAAACAGGCCTGCTGGCTTCGCAGGCACAGGGCGCCGTCACTGTACGCGCCGGAGACACCGTCCTTTTTTCGGCGGTGACCATCAGTAAAACCGTGCGCGAAGGAGTGGATTTCTTTCCGCTTCAGGTCGAATACCGCGAAAAATTCTATGCCGCAGGGCGTTTTCCCGGCGGATACTTCAAACGGGAGGCCAAACCCTCGGAAAAAGAAGTGCTGACGATGCGCGTGACGGATCGTCCCATTCGCCCACTTTTCCCGGACGGGTATTACAATGAAGTGCAGATTAACAACATGGTCATGTCGGCGGACGGCCAGAACGAGCCGGACGTCCTCAGCATCAACGGCGCGAGCGCCGCACTGATGCTTTCGGAAGCCCCGTTCATGGGCCCGATCGGCGCCGTGCGCGTTGGGCGGGTCGATGGCAATTTCATCGTCAATCCAACGCATGACGAAGTTCAGGCGGGCGATCTGGATCTGGTCTATGTGGGCCACCGTACGCTCCCGATGATGATCGAAGGCAGTGCGAAGGAACTCTCCGAGGCCGATCTGGTCGCGGCGATGAAATTTGCCCAGCCGTTTGTTGAAAAGATCATTGCGGCGCAGCTTGAGCTGCGGCGTGAGGCCGGTCTGCCGGATAAGGTGATGACGGAACCTGAAAAGGATACCGCTCTGCTGGACAAGGCACGCGAGCTGGTGGGTGAGAAGTTTTCCGCCGCCCTGCTCATCGCAGGCAAGCAGGAACGGCACGATGCCGTGACGGCCATCAAGGAAGAGCTGAATGCGAAGCTCCTGGAAATCAATCAGGAACTGGAAGCCGGAACGTTTTCCCATCTGTTTGATGAACTCGAAATTGAACTGGTCCGCAAAAACGTATTGCTTCACGGCAAGCGTATTGACGGGCGCGCCTCCAACGAACTGCGTCCGCTGGGCGGGCAGGTTGGCCTGTTGCCCCGTACGCACGGCTCCTCGCTGTTTAATCGCGGTGAAACGCAGGCCATGGCCGTGGTCACCCTGGGCACCATGAAGGACACGCAGAGCGTGGATGCGGTGACCGGCGGTGTGGCGGAAAAGAAATTCCTGCTGCACTACAACTTCCCGCCGTATTGCACGGGCGAGGTGCGTCGTCTTGGTTTTACCAGCCGTCGTGAAATCGGACACGGCAATCTGGCCGAACGCTCCCTGCTGCAGGTGGTGCCGGAGGATTATCCCTACTCGATTCGCGTGGTTTCCGAAATCATGGGCTCGAACGGTTCGTCATCCATAGCGAGCGTCTGTGCGGGTTGTCTGGCGCTGATGGATGCGGGTGTGAGCATCACTAAGCCGGTGGCCGGCATTTCGATTGGTCTGTTCACCGGCGAAGGCAAAGCCGAACTGGTGACGGATATTCTCGGTGCCGAAGACCACTGCGGTGACATGGACTTCAAAGTATCCGGGACGAAAGACGGCATCACTGGTTTTCAGGTGGACCTGAAAATTCGTGGTCTGGAGTGGGATTTGGTTGCCGGCGCCTTTGAACAGGCCCGCGTAGCCCGCCTGCAGATTCTGGAATTCATGAAAGGCGTTATCGAAGCGCCTCGCAGCGAGCTTTCCGAGTATGCCCCGCGTATTCATGTTATGAAAATTGATCCGGAGAAGATCGGCCTGCTGATCGGACCGGGCGGAAAGAACATCCGCGGGATCACCGAACGTACGGGCACCCAGATTGATATCGAAGACGATGGCTCTGTAAGCATTTTTGCCGTGGATAAAACCGCGCTGGATGCCGCCATCATGGAAGTCTCCGCGCTGACTGCCGAGGCCGAGATCGACAAGATCTATCACGGTCGCGTCACGGGCATCAAAGACTTCGGCGCCTTCGTCGAAATCATCCCCGGAAAAGACGGGCTTGTCCATATCAGCCAACTGGCTGATTTCCGCGTGAAGGCGGTGGAGGATGTTTGTCAGATCGGCGATATGATGTGGGTGAAGTGCATCGGAGTCGATGATCGCGGCAAGATCAAACTCAGCCGCAAGGAAGCCATGGAAGAAATGGACGGCACCGCCGCCGCCGAAGAATAAAATTCCGGCTTCGGAAATCGTGTAAAGGGCGTTGCTTCGGCAACGCCCTTTTTTTATCCTGTGCCCATGCCCTTGAAAAAAGTTTCGCCGTCCGAGAAAAAAAGAGCGCAGCGGATTCTGCGCGGTTTTCGCGTCATGTATCCCGAAGCGCAGTGCGAGCTGATTCACGCCAATTCCTTTCAATTGGCCGTGGCGGCGATTCTTTCCGCGCAGTGTACCGACAAGCGCGTGAATCAGGTCACCCCGCCGCTCTTTAAGAAATACCCTCGTGTGGAGGATTGGGCCGCCATCCCGCAGGCCACCCTCGAAAAGGATATTCATTCCACCGGGTTTTTCCGCAACAAGGCCGCGAATATCCGGGGGTTGGCCAGAGAGCTGCTGGAACGATTCAATGGGGAACTCCCGCAAGATCTCGAAACCCTGATCACCTTGCCGGGCATCGGCCGAAAAACCGCGAATGTACTGCTTATCAGTGCCTTCGGACGGCCCGGCATCACCGTGGATACGCATTGCAGGAGGGTCACTCAACGCCTCGGTTTTACGAAAAGCGTCAACCCCGAACACATCGAAACCGAATTGAAGGTGCTCCTGCCGGAAAAAGACTGGGGCGACTGGTCGCACGGAATCGTATTTCACGGGCGCTACTGCTGCAAGGCCCGAACCCCCGCCTGTGATCAATGCCGAATCGCTGCCGACTGCCCGTCCCGGAAAGGACAGGCGTGAGCAACGGGTTTGCAGATCGAGAAGGTCTTCATAAAGAAAGGCGATGAATCTCTGTCTGTCTTTCCGTTCCTGAGTGCCGGTCTCCAGATGATGTTGAGGGGATGGTCATTCACGTGGCAGAAGGCAACGGGGATTGATCATAGACCGGAACAGGATGCTGCTGAAAAAACGCAGTACGGGAGTGTTTCCGAGCTTCCGGATCAGGGCGGGGTGTGGGTCGCCTTCAGCCGCTATAAACAGGCAATCTGTTGGTAGTTCATGGCATGCCCCGCAACCGGTTGGCGAAGGAAAAGATGGAGCCGGCTCTCGGATTCGAACCGAGGACCTGCTGATTACAAGTCAGCTGCTCTGCCAACTGAGCTAAGCCGGCTCCGTGCAGGATGGAGTATCCTGTAAAACGGGGGCATTATCTGGCTTTTGACTGCGTTGTCAAGCCGGTAACCCGATAGCGATTTTAGCGGAAAGAGGTACGCATCACAAACTTGCCGGCAATCATCAGGGCGATGCCGATGATCAAACAGGCAGCGGCTTTCAGAATGATCAGGATGGTGATTTCCTTCACGTGGAAAAAGCTCAATGAACCGATGATGGCGGTGATGAAGCCGATGATTCCGATAAAAAATCCCATGTATGGATTCATCAGCAGGCTTCGAATTAAGATTCGCCGTGAGGGGAGGGGGCGTCCTTTGATTCGGGCGTGTCTCCGCTCGCTGCGGTAGTCCGACACCGAAAAGGCCACGCCGACAAAAGGCAGCGCCAAGATGCAAATGCCCAAAAAAACGGGGCCTGACTCAAACATAAACCCAAGTGCTACCATTTTGTCTGCTCCTGTCCATTCCGGGAAATGCATAACAGGAAGCGGGAGATGAGTCAACGCTTGCCATCCGGGAGGGGTTTGGGCAGTATCCCGCGTATGTTAGAGAAATACATGCTTCATTTGATGAATGAACCGTCGCGCGTGGTTGCCTTCACGGATCGAGTGGGTGGTTTTTGGGATGGTCAGACGTTTTCCCGGAATCAACATGAAGGCTATATGATTTCGGGTCGGCGCTATCTGAAGGAGTTGTATCTGGCGGCGGATGAAACGACGCTGGATCCGGCGAATGCGGTGTCGGTGGATGTGTGCCCGCATCAGTTGGTGCAGCGTTGGGGCGAGGGCTTTTCGGCGGGTTGGACGGTTCTACAGGGCGAGCATGGTCTCATCGTTACGCTGAAGGCGGAACGCCCGGTGGTTTGGCGTGTGGCTGCGGTTTTTCATGAGGCGCCGGAGCAGGAGACGGTTTCGACGGATGGCCGGATGCTTCGGGTGGAGAGGGAAGCGGGCGACTGGCAGACGGGTTTTCGGCTGGATGGTCCGGCGAAATGTACCTCACTGGATGCAGGGGCCGGCCCGACCCGTGCGCCGTGGGAGGATGCCCGGTGTTGCAGCAACCAACTTGAATCGGAGCCGCTGGCCACCTGCTCGCTGATTATACTGTTTGACCTGGAAGGGGACGCGCTGGAGCGGCGCTTGAAGGAATGGGCAGCCGATCCGGCGCGTGCCGCGAGGGAACGCTCGGAGCGGGTGGAGAATCTGCTCGCGCAATCCTGGGTGGAAACGAATGATCCCGAGTATGATCGGGCGCTGGCCTGGGCGAAAATTTCGGCGAATGAGCTGGTCGTGAAGGAGTTCAGCAAAGGGATCTGGGCCGGGTTGCCTTGGTTTCATCAAGGATGGGGGCGTGATACGTTTATCTCTCTGCCGGGTACGTCGATGGTCACCGGGCAGTTTCAGGATGCGGCGGATATTATACGCGGGTTTGCGGGTTATCAGATTACCGATCCGAATCATCCGTTATATGGACGGATCCCGAACCGCGTTTGCTCTCCTACGGACATCATTTACAACACGACAGATGGTACGCCCTGGCTGATTCGTGAAATTGCCGAATATGTGCTTTGGACGGGTGATCGGGCGTTTGCGGAGGAGATGCTTCCTGTGGTGCGGCGCGCCATCGAGGGCGTGCTGAAACATTTCACGGATGAATTTGGTTTTATGACGCACGAGGATGCGGATACGTGGATGGATGCGAAGCTGGATGGGCGGGAGGCCTGGTCGCCCCGCGGCAATCGGGCGGTGGATATTCAGGTGTTGTGGCACACGCAGCTTGAAGCGGGTGCCTGGATGGCCCGCTTGAACGGGCATGAGGCGGAGGCGGAGGCCTGGCAGCGGCAGGCCGACCGGTTGAAAGAGAATTTCAGGCGCCTCTTCACGGATGCGGAGCATGAGGCGTTGTTTGATCATTTGAATGAGGATGGTTCGCCGGATCATCAGGTGCGGCCCAACCAACTCTTCGCGCTCACGATTCCGCTCTTCGGTGAACTGATCGAGCCGTCGTTGCAGAGCGGAGTCGTTCACCAGGTCGTGACGGAGTTGACCTACCCCTACGGCGTGGCGTCGCTGGCTCAGCAGGATGCGCATTTTCATCCGTATCATCACAATCAGATTTATCATTTTGATGCAGCGTATCACAATGGGCTCTGCTGGCAATGGAATGCGGGTCCGGCGGTGGGCGGTATGGTGAAGGTGGGGCAGAGCGATCTGGCTTTTGAGCTGACGAAGAATCTGGCCGGCCAGATTCTGGGCGAGGGCATGCCCGGCTCGATGTCCGAATTGGTGGAGCCGCTGAAGGATGACGAGGGGCACCTGGTGCTGACAGGAACCTATTCGCAGGCGTGGTCGGTAGCGGAATTCGTCCGTAATTTTTATCAGGATTACCTGGGGATTCGGGTGGATATGACGGAGCGGCGGTTGGTGTTCGAGCCGCGCCTTCCGAAGGCGCTGCAGCAGATTTCCTGCGTGCTGACTCTTGGAAACAAAGAGCAGATCAAGGTGTCCAGGGAGGGGTCGGACCGGATCGGCGTTGAGGCGTCGCATCTGGATGCCCCGCTTACGCTACTGGTACGGCTGCCCGATGAGCAGCGGGCGATTCATGAAATTTCGATGGTTTTGGAACCGGGAGCTGCTCGAATGCTGGAGGTGCAGGATCGGGTGGCCATGCGGGTGACGCTGGATGGTCGGGACTGCCGGGCGGTCCGGACCGATGCCTGTCTTTCGGCGCCTGATCCCTCGTTTCATTTTCAGACGCCCCGCCTTGAGCCCGACCTGCAAACGCTCAAGGTTCCGGATTTTCTGCAGCGGATTATTCGTCCGGGCTCGTGAGCGGACGGCGGCGCATCGGGTAGGGTGAATGCCTCCGGCTGAGCCGTGGAGGTTGGCTCACCAGAAGGGATTGCATGACCGTCAACGACGGCTCACCGGGACGGTTCGCCCTACCAACGTCCGCTCGGCGAGCGGTCGGCCACTTGCATACGAAATATTGAAAACGGATTGCTTTATTCTGCGAGCGAAACGGCGACCAGATCATCAAGTACGATATACGCATTGGTGGAATCGAAGTTCTGAAATTCGATATGCGGGTAGACGCCGTAGTGGTAAACGGCGTTGGCATCGGGGATGCCGTGATCCACATCAATGATTTTTTTTCTGTTGTAAAATACCTTCAGGCGTTTGGCATCCATTTGCACCGCGAGGGGCGCGCCGTCCACATAGGGAGTGTTCGCCGGGAGCCCGAGTTCTTCGCGGTCACCCTGAATGCCGCGGTGGCGGAAGGGGAGAAATCCGATCTCCTCGTCTGCGCGCCACATTTCCACATAGATGGCCTGGCGAAAATAGTCGTTCCAGATGTTGCCAAAGAAGGGCTCCGGCATGAAACAGAATTTGGCGCGACCTTCGGTGAAGGCAGAGAGGGTGGCGGCGAGGCCGACCGCGTGTTGTTCATCAAAGCGCAGGCCAAGCGGATTCTGATAATCCCGGTAGAGATTCATCCATACGCTTTGGTAGTTTTCGTCATTCGGGAGAAACACGGCGGCGCTGTCCTGGATGAAGGAGGAGGTGCTGCGGGAGGTGGACCAGGTGCGCAGGATGTTGAGCTGATCGGTCAGGGCACGCAGCATCATCATCTCGGGTGCGTCGTTGAACGTATGGACATACCACGTATCGGCGGGTGCGTCGATTTGCTGCACGCGCAGGTGGTCGAGTTCCACGAATTGTTCCCGCCCGGGGCGACCCTTGGCGGTAATGACGGCGAGACCGCCTTCGGGCCAGTCGGCCAGGGCGTATCCGTGGGCGATTGGCTCGGAGGTCCAGTCGCCGTAGATGAGGGAGGCCCCGGATTCGTTCATCTTCAGGATGAATGCCGCGCCGGGGATGAACGGCATCCAGTCGCTTTCGGTCAGGACGGTTTCTGCGGTGTCCATGGACGATAGGCAGGCTTTGACCCGATTGGTTCCGTCATAGAGTAAGCGGGCGGCAATGGAGGGCCCAAAGGTGCTCGGAAGGGCATTGGTGATCAAATCCCGGGTGAAGCACAGGCTCAGCTCGGTGCCGGAGGCGTTTTCCTCGCCGCCAAAGGCAGAGACGGCGGCGGAGAAGAGGCATCCCTCTCCGTTGAGGTTGAAGTGAGCTTCGGTTTCTTTGCGTGATTTGAGGCGCAGTGCGGCCGGTCCGTCGCCGGTGGCGATGCGGAGTTGCCGGTTGCTGATTGAAAAGGCCTCGGGGCGTCCGACAAGGGTAACCATGTCGCCGCACCAGCCGTAATCGAGGCGTTTGGTGTCGGGGGCTGCAAAGGTGGTCTGGAAAAGATCGGTGAAGAGGGTTTCTCCGGCGAGTCGGTTTCGGGGTTCAATGACGTGTATAAGGTGTGCGTTGGGTTGGAAATCGGCGGATTCGAAGGCGTCGAATTTTTCAGCGAGCGTGTCAAAGGAATCGGTTTGCAGGTCCACGAGTTCCGGGGTGTGTGGGTTGATTCGATATTGGAGGCCCCAGTGATCCCATCCGCGCTCGGGGAATTGGCGGTTGCCCCAGCCGGCTACTTTGAAATTCCAGTGGCACCAGTGAATGCCGAAGCGGTTGTAGCGGCGCAGGGCATAGTCATAGTTTTCGGGTGCGACGGGCTGAAATTCACCAATGAAGACGGGTACGTTCCGTTCGTTTTGAAAGCGGACGATGCGTTGGATGTTTTCATCGGCGACATTCTTTTGGGTGAGGACATCGCTGTCTCGCCAGTCGCCATGGGTGGAGTTTAGGGCGTGTTCATAACTGTGTATTTCGTAGACGACGTTGCTCCAGTTTTCTTTTTGTGGATCCGGGAGTTTGTCAAGAAAGCGGGCGTTCCAGGTCATGTGGGCGTTGTCTTCCATAAAGATGAGGTGATCGGGATCTTCGGCGCGTATGGCCTCGTACAGGCGACGGTGCAGCGGGAGAATGTATTGATTATATCGGGCGGGGAGTTCGTTGTTCATGTCGCTGCTGTGCCACCAGGGGGCGGGTTCGTTGATGAGATCGTAGCCGGCTACGGCGGGATTTCCTTTGTAGTGTCTGGCCACGGCGGCCCAGAGGCGGACGGTGCGGTCCTGATGCTCCGGGACGTACCAGAGGCGGTTTCGGATGCCTTCCTTGCGCATGCACTGCTCATAATCATTCTGCCCGCCGGGGGTGGCGTGGAGGTCCAGGATGCAAAACATACCGCGTTTCGCACATTCGGCGACCACCCCGTCGAGGCGCGGGCTCCATTGCTGCTCGGGGAGCATTTCTCCGGCGTCATTCATGATCAGATCATAATTAAAGGGGAGGCGGATGCAGTTGATTCCGATGGACTGGAGCCAGTCGAGATCGGTGGCGGTGAAATAGGCGTCGCGGTGGCGCTCGATCAGGGCATTGGCGCGGTCGGCTCTGAAGAAGCGGAGGGAGTGGAGGTTTCCGACATCGCCGACGCCCTTGCCGGTGATGCCGGTGATCCGTATGGTGCATGGTCCGGCGGGCAGCAGTGTGCCGTTGTAGATGGCGTATTCTTCGTAATTGTTCCATCCGCCGGAGTTGAAGAGAGGCACTTCGCCGAAGAGGTGTTGGGCGCCGGAGGCGTCGGTGATTTCAATGCGGAAGCGCCCGTCGTATTCAGGGTGGTCGTTTCCTGTGGCGGCGATGAGGGAAAGGTTGGTGAGTCCGGCAGGCAGGTTCACATTTTGAAATTCAATGAAGTCGCCGTTGCCGTAGCCGCCGATACCGTCCGGTTGGCAATCATAGGCGATGTTCACGCCGGATGTTTTTTGCGCGTTGGTGGCATAGAGGGTGAGTGAGGCATCCACATTATCCACGAGCAGATCATACAGTTCCTCGGCGGAGGCTTTGTTTTCGATATCGATCAGGCTGAGGTGCAGGAAGGCGGCGTTGCTGGGGCCGTCGGGATGGCGGGCGACAAGATAGAGGTCGTGCGGGCCGTCGAGGGAGGTAAGGAGGAGTCCGCGTGCTTCGGCGTTGTGGCATTCCTCTCCTTTGGAGTAGGCTGTTTCGATGAGGGCCAGAAGCGGGCCGTCCACCGCATCGGCGCGAAGCTCGAAGGTTCCCGGGACTTCATTGGATTGCACGTAGCGGAAAATATAAGCACCCAAGTAGGTGTTGAACGGGATCTTTTTAAAGCGGAGATAATCGCCGGGGCCGAATCCGGTGGCCGCTTTCTGCCAACACAGTTCCCGGAGTTCTGTTCCGGAGCCTTCGGCCTGAGCGGGTTCGAGTTCAATCCGGTTGCTTTTGTCTCCTTCGCCGACAATTCGCCCGAGCTGGTTGAAAAAGCGGTCGGGTTTGAAGCGCTGAATCCATTGTTCCCACGCGAGCCAATTGCCGATGTTTTCGGCCCGCAAGTGGACGGTTTGGCCCTCTTCGTTCACAATATCCCCGTTTTCGGCCCGCAGCATGGAGAGTGCGGGGGGGGCATCGGGGGTGGTGGATTCGGCGGAGGCGAATGCGCCGGTTCCGGCAAAGAGCAGGAAGGCGAGGGAGAGTACAACTCGTGTCAACATGGCGGTTCCTTTGTCTGTTCGTGGTTGGTGCTGGAAATGAAAATAAGTTCGGTATCGGTTCCATGATAGTGCAAAGAGCGCCCGGGGATCAATCGTCGAAGTCCGTGTTTCTTGAAAAATGTAACAGGCGCGTACGGGGATCGATTGGGAAGGGATTCAACCCTGATATTCATGTGACGCCGAAGAACCTTGACTGCATACTAGGAAACAACTAGTCATGTTTTGCACGGATGCGGTGTTTTCGATTGGAGAAGGCTTTTTGTTTTCAGGTGAAGGCCGCATGCATCGTTACGGGGAGTCTTATGAAAAAATGGTTTTTGATCGCCGGTTACTTTCTTTTCTGGAGCATGGCGGGTTGGGCTCAATCGTCGTTTTTTCACACGTCCGGCCAGCAGATTCTGGATGGCAATAATGAGGTCTACGTGGCTCATGGTCTGGTGCTCAGCGGCTGGCTGATACCCGAGGCGTATGGATTGAAGCTCGACGAGGTTCACGATCGGCACATAAACGCCTACACCGATATACGCGCCAACATCCGTGCCCTTCTCGGCAATGATGCCGATGCCAAGCTGTTCTGGGATACCTACACCTCCAACTATGTCACCACGGCGGATCTGGCGGCATTCAAAGCGATCGGGTTCAATTCAGTTCGTCTTCCTTTTAATTATCGGCTTTTGATGAGTGTGACCAATGAACCGGATGTGTTTCTGGAGGAAGGGTTTCAATTTCTTGATAACGTGATCCAGCTATGCAAAACGAATGGGTTGTCGGTGTTGCTTGATATGCATGCCTGTCCCGGTGGCCAGTCGCACGATGCGTATGCCGATCCCGAACACACGTATTGGTCGGAGGACGGGAACGGGGTATGGCGAGAACACGGCGTGGCGGTGCTATGGGAATCCAATGCGCAATATTATGCGGCCACGGGCCGTACGCCGGAGGCCAATAAGCAGCGAACGATCAATCTGTGGCGGGAGATTGCCCGGCGCTACGTCAACGAGCCGGCCATTCTGGGTTATGAACTGATCAACGAACCCTATTTTTATACGTCATCCGGGGTCACCACGAATGACCTACGCGACCTGTTCATCCGAATCACGTCCGCCATCCGGGAGGAGGATACCAATCACATCGTTTTTGTGGAGGGAAATATCTTTGCCGAATTCATTGATGGTCTGACCCCGCCCTGGGATGACAACATGGCCCTCGCTTTTCACCGGTACTGGCGTGAGACGGGCTATGAGGACGGGGTGGTTCAATCGTATCTCGATGCACGCTCCACCTACAATGTTCCGCTCCTCATGACCGAATCCGGTGAAAATTCCAATCCGTGGGTTTATGAAATCAACCAATTGATGGAAAGCAATGGGATTGGCGGTTTTTGGTGGGGTTTTAAAAAGGTGGACGTCAATTCCGTGGTCTACCATGTCGACAAGACGGAGGACTACCAGTATGTCATCGACAACTGGCGTGACGCCCCGGCGGTTGATGAGGTTCGTGTCAAGGGTGGGCTTATGGACCTTGCGAATCGTGTCTCGACAACCCATTGCACCTATATTCCCGGCTATTTCGAGGCTTTGTTCGATCCGCAGTTCCCTGTGCTTTCTCGGCCGTTTGCGGACCATGTGATTCCCGGCGTTGTGTATTTTTCGGACTACGATGTGGGGAATGAGGGCATTGCGTATCACGATAGTCGGTATAAAAACACCACGTATGAGGGGGAGGGGTGGAATTTGGGGTGGACCTATCGAAGCGATGGTGTAGACCTTTCCACCTGCGGCACGGGCAATCAGTACAACGTGGCGTACATCGATTCCGATGAGTGGGTGAAATACACCGTTCGGATTCTTCACGCCGGGGTGTATGATTTAGATATCTGTGCCGCCACGCCCTATGCGGATCGGCGCATCCAATTCTTCCTCGATGGGGTCGATCTGACCGGTGCGGTGATGCTTCGGCAGGGCACCGGATGGGATGACTGGCAGCACGTGATCGTCACCAATCTCACCCTACCTGTCGGACCCCATGTGTTGAAAGTACTCATGCTTACGAACGATTTTGATCTCTCCGGCATGTCGTTTGAACTGTCCAACCGTGACTTTGTGGACCGTGACGGGGACCAAATCGATGACCATTGGGAAATCCGGTATGGCGGCGATTTGGATCCTGCGGCAAATGCCGATCAGGATGGGTTGAATAATCTGCAGGAGTACTTCGCCGACACGGATCCGACCAACGCCGCGTCCTCGCTGGTCGTTGCGATGCTTCTTCCCAATGAGCCGGGGAAAATTCTTGAAGTGTCCTCTTCCACCGGGCGGCTTTATACCCTGCAATACAGGGCTTCTTTGTTGTCCGGGGGCTGGAGCAACCTGCAATCCAACGTGGCGGGGGACGGCGGTATGCTTTCCCTGTCGGACACCAATGCGTTTCCGTCAGGATACTACCGTGTGGGTGTGTCACGGCCCTGATAATCCGCCATTTTTAAACGCAAAACCCTTTGGAACGCTCTATCTCGCAGAGAACCTGATTCGATTGAAGGATAGGGGAGGCAAGTCGGTCGGAAGGCTTCGTCCGTCCGCACCCTCTGCCATTTCGTGGCTCACCCTGATGCCGGGCGAGACGAATGACTCGGCATGAGCCTTCGTGGCATCGAAACCGGCGTTTTCAATAATAAACTGCACGGATGCGGCTTCATTGCCCTTGTTGATCAGATAGACCTGGAGGTCGCCTTCCTGCCCCAGGGCGGCAAACCCATATACGCTTTTGGCTGAAGATTCCGTCTCCAACAGCTCGTTCCCCATGGCGTGTGCAACCATCTCGAAAACATGGGCGATGGGATTGAGTTTCAGGAGTCGTCTCTTGCTATCCGTGGTGACGAGAATCCGAGTCTCTGCCGGGCCCATATTGAGATTCCAGCAGCAGGCCTGATAGACGTCGTTCCGGAACACTTCAATCAGGTAATCCGCCGCAACGAGCGCCTGATCAAACTCGTTTCCATCGGTCAGTTTCCCTACGCCCCATTCATTGAACGCCAGCTTGACGTTTGGGCGCCCTGCGCTTTTCATCGCCCGATAAAATGTGCGGATGCAGTCGCCGAATTTGCCGTGATAGAGTGGGCATTCATTTTGCCAATCGGAAATGCTCCCGCCTTTGGAAAGGGACCAGTCGTTTCCCCACTTTTCGTGAATGTCGAGCACGTCCAACTGTTTGGATGTGGCGGCGACCTCGATGCTTTGGGCCAATCGGTTTTTCGATTCCGGCGCGAATTTCCAGTCGCCGATAATCACAATGTTTGGATCGACGGATCGAAGAACCTCTGCATAACGGTCGATATATCGGGCATATTCTCTGGGTTGAAAGCCTTTAAAGCACTCGTTTCCGATGTACCAGAACCTGACGGCGTACTCTTTCTCCCGGCAGTAGGTAATCAGCCTGCGCGCTTCCTCGATGGACTCCGCCTCCCGCTTGTATTTTTTCCCGGACTTGATGTTGATTCCAACCATGGGTTCTGCGCCGGCCCGGCGACAGAACGCGATATATTCGTCCAGATCCATGTACTCCTTTGGATCGGCAGACGCGGCCTGGTAGTCGGGGCTCCAGCTATCCTGTTTGAATGCAATTCCGTTGAGATTGTCCCAGTGATAATTCTGTACGGCGGTTCCGCCCGGCCAGCGAATCACTCCCACCTTGCTCCTGCGCATCCAGTCGGTAATCCGTTCATCCGCGTAGAGGGAGTCCCTTTCAAAGGCGTAGACGAAGTGAGCGCCGGTCAGATACTTTGATATGGTCCCCAACGGGTGGTCCATGTCGATGCTTACGCGCACCTGATCCGGTTCGGCGGACTCTGCCAAGGGGCAGATTCGAAAGGCGGCAATCAGCAGGACAGTGAAACTCAGGCGGATGTTTGACATGATCCCTCTTTTTCGAGTGCTCATCCGTGGGTTTTTCCGCAGGGCGTTATATGCGAAACAAACACAATAGTTCACAAATTGTTCGGGGTTTTTTTTTGGGGTTATTTTGGTTTTACAGGGGTGACCACAGGCAGGTTGAACCGGTGGGCGAGGGCGAGTGCGTCGGGTATGTTTTTGGTGAGGTCGGCGGGGCGGTGCGCATCCGAATTGATGGTGACGGTTACGGGGAAGCGGGCGGCGGTTTCCCAGAAGGGGGGCCAAGGATACATGCATCGTATGCCGGACGGGGTTTCTATCTTTTCGCGCCGGAATCCGAGGGCATTGATTTCGAGAGGCATGTTCAGTTCGGCGGCGGCTTCGGCTATGGCTGCGGCGCAGGCCTCGGCATGGGCATCCCATACGGGATAGTCATTTCCAAAGATGTCCGGATGCGCGGTAAAGGCGAAGAGTTCGGTCTGCATAGCCCGGATGGTGTGATTGGTGTAGGCGGTGAGGCGTTCGGGGGTGTTGGTTTGTCCAAAGCACCCGAGCCATTCCCCTTGGCATGGAAACCAGTGTTGCGCGCAGACGAGGTAATCCATCCCAAGCCGCCCGAGGAGTTCTTCTTCATAGAAGTGATGGTATTCGGGGATGTACTCGCATTCGAGTGCCATGAGAATGGTGAGTTGGGGCCAGGCTTCGCGTGCCTCGCGGACGGAGTCGATGTAGAGTGGCAGGGAGGCCATGGGCATGCGTACGCCGGGCCAGCGGTCGTCCGGGATGGGTGTGTGATCCGAAATTCCGAGTATAGATAGACCACGGCGTACGGCCTCGGCGGCATAGTCTGTGGGCATCCCTTCTGCATGGCGACACAGTTGCGTGTGCGAGTGATAGTTTCCGGCGAGAAGAGGGGTGGGCATGGCTTATATCCGCGGAATCACGGTGCGGAGCAGCCGGGTCACGTTTTGTACGTTCTGCCCGAAAATGCGCAGTATTTCGGACCATTCAACGGGGGCTTCATCGGTTTTCCAGCAATCGTAGTCGGTCGCCATGGCCACGGCGGCGTAGGGAATGCCCGCTTCATTGGCAAGGGCGGCTTCGGGCGCGATGGACATGTTGACAACGTCGGCACCCCATATTCGAAACATGTTGGATTCGGCACGCGTGGAAAAGCGCGGGCCTTCAATGGTGACGACGGTTCCGCGTTCGTGATGGCGTACTTTCAGTTCGCGGCAGGCCTGAACGAGGGTGTTGCGCAGTTCGGCGGCGAAGGGGTCGGCCATGGGGGTATGTTTGGCGTTTTCGGGGCCCGGTTGAAAGATTTCGTAAAAGGTGTTCATGCGGCGGTGGGTGAAGTCGATGAACTGGTCGAGAATGACGAGGTCGCCGCGCCGGATTTGTTCGCGGAGGGAACCGCAGGCGGTGGTGGCGAGGATATGGGTGCAGCCGCACTCTTTAAGGGCGTGAATATTGGCCCGGTAGTTAACTCCGGAGGGCGTGTGAGTGTGCTGGTGGCCGTGTCGGGCGATCAATACAATTTCGGTGCCCTCGATGGTGCCGCAGGTGAGGGGGGAGGAGGGGGCTCCAAAGGGGGTTTCCGCGGTCAGGTGTTTTGCGTTGGTGAGGATGTCGGGCTGGTCAAGTCCGGAGCCGCCGATAATGCCTATTTTATTCATAATGGATGATTGCTCAGGGGGAGTTTTTCATTGGGAGGCGAGTCGATTGCAACGGAACGGGAGAGAATTGCCGTTTCATCGGGTAGATGCGCGATGGTGTGTATATCGGTGATGGCGCAGCGGATGTAGCCGAGGGCCAGTCCATAGTTGGCGAGCAGGGGGGTCATACCCCAGGCGGGAGTCTCTTTCGCGAGTTGTTTGAGCACGGGGTCGTCCAGTTGCGAGGCCATCTCTTCGAAGGAGGTAGCCCACATGCTGAAATCCCGGCTCTTGATTTTCGGAGCTTCGCGGGCCGGCATGACTTCCGCGCAGAGGGTCGGCCAGGCTTTACCGAGAATGGAAAGGTTTTCGCGGGAGGTTTGGGCGGCGAAGGGGACGGCCAGTCCGTCGCAATTGATCATGAGGCGGAAGTCGGATTCGGGGGTGATGAGGTCGCGGCGTCCGTGATAGACATCGGAGACCATTTGCAGGACCTTGGAGACTTCTTTTCCCTGGGTTGCCATATCGGCGGCCCCGGTGAGGTTGGTTTGGATTTCGCCGGTCAGATAGTTTTGCGCGTAATAATCGAGGGAGCCGTTTTCCAGATCATAGACGGCCGTGTGTTCGATGCGTTTGGCTTTTTTGAAGGGGGGGTTGATGTACTCATCCGTTTTTTTCATATAGAGGATGGTATTGAGGCCGGGCATGGTGGAAACGGAGACGAGGTGGTCATTGATGTAGATGCGTCCGTTTTTTTTGGTCTCTTCGTCGCATCGGGTGGATTGCAGGCGGATGCTGATGAGGCAGCAGGGTTCCGTGCGCCTGCTTTCGGGGTAGGTCCAGTAGCCTTCGGTGGCCTCCATGGTGGCGGTTGCGACGCTGAGCATGTGGATGCCGAGCAGGCGGTAGGTGACGTTGTACGTCATCACCACGGTTGGTTTGGAGGGGGAGAAGTGGGTGGTGAGTTTGTCGAAGCAGGCCTGTTCATCCAGCCCATACGCTGCGGCGCAGGCGGCCAGCAGGCAGACAACGGAAATCATGCGCGTGAGGTAAAGGTGCCGAAAAAAGGTCATAGGCTGTCAGTCTATATGCCAATTTACGTCATACTCATCATATCGCGAACCGATGTAGACCTTCATGACGGTCTTCTTGCCTTCCATGACGTCGGCATCGCCGAACCAGGCGCGATCGCCCCGCTTTTCTTCGAGGGCCACGCGGTAGGTTCCGGGGTCGCGGTCATAGAATTCGTAGTCGTCACTGCTTACCTTTTCCTGCTCGCGTCCCGAGATGTAGACATAGATGTCGGAGAAGGTTCGGTTGTCAATGACCAGAGTACCCATTCCGTCCGGTATGTCATGGTCGTAGTTATCGTCGTCATCCCTTTCGCAGGATGAACAAAGGAGAGCGATCGTCAGCGCGCAGGTCAGTGTCAGAAAGGCATTCAGGCACCAGGTTTTTTTTGATGTAGTCATCGTTTTACCCCTGTTGTTAAGAGATTTTTTTGATCATACGCATACGGTTTCGTTCGTCGGGAAGCCTTTCGTAATCCACCGAATCCATGAGCGACATCATCAGGTAAAGTCCGGCGCCGCGTATGTTGTCTTCGTGCATCCAATGGTCGGGGAATTTGTTGCGGACCCGGTTGTTGAAATCGAAGGAGGGGCCGGAATCCACGATGTCCACAATGAAGTCTTTTCCGTCTGCCTGCACGAGTACCTCGACAGGCGGGTGCGGCGTAAGGTTTTCATAGCTGTGCTCAACAACGTTGGTGCAGGCTTCATCCACGGCCACTTCCACTCGACCGACCTGCTCCTCGGAAAGGCCTGCTTCGCGGGCAATGGCTGTGACGACCATGCGAATCAGAGAGAGAGACTTTGGATCCCCCGGCACAATTAGCTCATAGGGATCCATTTGCACATTGGTTTCCATGGTCGCTCCCGGGATTGATGAGTTACTTTTCGACGATCAGTCGTTGGATTTCGTTGAAGGCTTCATCCCGGTTTTCGAACAGGCGAAACACGGGAATCAACCCGAGTATGTCCAGGATGTTATACATTTGAGAGCTGACGTTGCAGAGCGCAAAGTAGCGGTTTTTTGCATGGCTGGTCTTGTTGTAGCAGGAGAGCAGCCCGAACACCTGACTGCTGGCGTACGAGAGGTTGGAGCAGTCCATCACCACATGGTTATCCGACTCATTGAAGAGCGGGTCCAGTTCGCTTTTAAAGCGGCGGAGATTGGAAGAATCCAGTGCGCCGCTGATGGTGACCACGGTGATGTCTCCCTGAACTTCCATGTTGATCTCAATTTTACGGTCGGACATGGTTGCAGAACCTTCCTGATTTTTGCCGGTTATGCCGGTCTGAATATGCGGGAACGACACAGTTACAACGAGAAAAAATAGTCGTTCCCAAGTGTTTTGTCTAGGAAAGATTAGGGATTATTCGGCAGTTCTTGAATTGAAACACAGCGTATTGTATTATGCCGTCCGTTTTTGGACGTATGAGTCATTTGATGAAATGGATGAGGTGAGGATATGCAACTGGACAGACTGACGATTAAAGCACAGGAAGCGGCACAGCAGGCGCGGCGTATGGCCGAAACGCATGGCCACGGGGAAGTCGACGTGGAACACCTGGTGGGTGCGTTGGTTGAACAGGAGGAGGGGGTGGTCACACCGCTGCTGGCGCGGTTGGGCGTGGATAAGAATCTTCTGCGTGAGCGCCTGGAGGCGGTGTTGGGCCGGCGTCCCCGCGTGGAAGGCGCTTCGGTGGAAATCCACATGTCGCGGCGGCTGAAAAAGCTTTTTGACGATGCCTTTGATCTGGCGGGAAAGATGAAGGATGAGTACGTCAGCACAGAGCATCTTTTTTTGGCTTCTTTGCAGCAGAGCGGAAGCGAGTGGAAAACAATAGCGGACGATTTGGACCTGACTTCCGATGCCGTCCTCAAGGCCTTGCAGGCGGTACGCGGGCGGCAGCGGGTCAGCGATCAGAATCCGGAGGATAAATACGAGGTAATGAAGAAGTATGGGGTGGACCTGACCGCAGCGGCCCGCAATGGTAAGTTGGACCCCGTCATCGGGCGGGACAATGAGATTCGCCGGGTGATTCAGGTGCTCTCGCGCCGCACCAAGAACAATCCCGTGCTGATTGGCGAGCCGGGGGTGGGGAAAACCGCCATAGCCGAAGGGTTGGCGCAGCGGATGGTGGCCGGCGATGTGCCTGAAGGGTTGAAGGATAAAAAAGTCATTTCACTGGATTTGGGTGCGATGCTGGCCGGTGCCAAGTTCCGAGGTGAATTCGAGGATCGCTTCAAGGCCTTTATGAAAGAGGTGATCGAGGCCGAGGGGGCGATAGTGCTGTTCATCGATGAGCTGCATACACTGGTGGGAGCGGGGGGTGCCGAAGGCGCGGTGGATGCCTCGAACATGATCAAACCCGCGCTCGCCCGAGGCGAATTGCGCTGCGTGGGCGCTACGACACTGGATGAATACAGGAAATACATCGAAAAAGACGCCGCGCTTGAGCGCCGCTTTCAGCCGGTGATGGTGGACGAGCCGTCGGTGGAGGATACCATTGCCATTTTGCGTGGTTTGCGCGAACGGTATGAGGTGCATCACGGGGTGCGCATTCAGGATGCCGCGCTGGTGGCCGCCGCCAACCTTTCGGCACGGTACATCAGTGACCGCTTTCTGCCGGATAAGGCCATCGACCTGGTGGACGAGGCGGCCAGCCGCCTGCGCATGGAAATCGACAGCCTGCCCACCGAAATTGATGAAGTCGATCGGCGTATCATGCAGCTTGAAATCGAGCGCCAGGCCTTGCGACTCGAAAAAGACGAGCCCTCGAAGGAGCGTTTGCAGAAGATTGAGGAGAATCTCGGGCATCTGCGCGAGGATAGCGCCCGCATGAAGCTGCACTGGACCAAGGAAAAGGAACTCATCGCCGAAATACGCGGTCTCACCCAGGCACTGGAACTGCTCCGTGGGGAAGAGGAAGCCGCCAAGCGCGACAACAATCTCGAGCGGGCCGCAGAAATCATGTATGACCGCATCCCGAAAACGGAAAAACAGGTCAAGGCCGCCCAGGCCCGCCTGAATGAACTGCAAAAAAATCTGAAGATGCTTAAAGAGGAAGTGGATGATGAAGACATCGCCCAGGTGGTGGCCTTCTGGACGCATATTCCGATCAGCCGTCTGCTCGAGAGTGAAAAAAGCAAGCTGCTGCAGATGGAAGATCGTCTACGCGAGCGGGTGATTGGGCAGGAGGAGGCGATTTCCGCCGTATCCAATGCGGTGCGTCGGTCCCGTTCGGGCTTGCAGGATCCGAACCGCCCGATCGGGTCGTTTGTTTTCATGGGGCCGACCGGGGTTGGTAAAACGGAACTGGCTCGTGCCCTGGCGGAATTTCTCTTCGATGATGAGCACGCGATGCTCCGGGTGGATATGTCGGAATTCATGGAGAAGCACAGCGTGAGCCGGTTGATCGGCGCGCCGCCGGGCTATGTGGGCTACGACGAGGGCGGCTACCTCTCCGAGCATGTGCGCCGCAAGCCGTATTCCGTCGTGCTCTTCGATGAAATCGAGAAGGCCCATCCGGATGTCTTCAACATCATGCTTCAGATTCTGGATGACGGACGCCTCACCGATGGGCACGGGCGGACGGTGGATTTTACCAACACCATGTTGATTCTGACCTCGAACATCGGCAGTTCCATCATTCACGAGACGCTTGAGTTGTATCCTCGTTTGCAGCGTGCCGATCCGGAATACCGGGAGATGGAGCGAAAGGTGCAGGAGGCCCTGCGGGCGAATTTCCGTCCGGAATTTCTAAATCGGATTGATGAGATCATCATCTTCCACAGCCTGACGCGCGAGCAGTTGACCCGTATTGTGGATATCCAGATCAAGCGGGTGCAGGGCTACCTGGCGCCGCAGCATATTCAGCTCACGCTGAGCGATGAGGCGCGGAAATTTCTGGCCGAAGAGGGATATGATCCGGCCTTTGGGGCCCGCCCGCTGAAGCGGGTGATTCAGCGGCGGATTCTGGATCGGTTGGCGGAGGAGATTCTGCGCGGAACGGTTCAGCCCGGTTCAAACCTGACGGTTTCGGTGGGTGAAGAACGAGGCGGAAAGGTGATTGAGTTTGTGCCGGAAGACGATGGGAAGAGAGCAAAGTAAACCCGCAGGCGGTCGGTCGAATAAACAAAGTGTTGAAAAGCGTTGATTCCGCGGGAGCCGGTTTCGTTAAATAGACGATGTTCAAAACAGGCGGACGGATCAAGGAGTGAAGGCGTATGGAATCGATTTTGTCGGGTCTGATGATTATCGGTATTTTTTTTATGGTGTGGTACATTACACGAGGCATGTAGGGAAAGGGTGTTTATGAGCAAAAAGATGATATGGGCGCTGTTGATGCTGGCGCTGGTGGTGATTGTGGTGGTGCTGAGTCGCGGGAACACCGAGGTGAACCTGCTGTTCACAAAAGTAAGCGGAATGAAATCGTTAATTTTTCTGGCCTTCACGGCCTGGGGCGTGGTGATCGGCCTGTTGCTGAAGTAAGCGCATGACTTTCGACGCCTCCATAGAGCACTTGGCCGATTGGATTGATGAGGCCGCTTCGATTGTCGTATTAACCGGGGCGGGCATTTCCGTGCCCTCCGGCATCCCTGATTTTCGATCTGCGGGTGGACTCTACTCCCTGGAGCAGAATCGCAATGTCTTTGATTTGGATGCCTTTCGTGAAGACCCGACGTGGTATTATCGCTTTGCCAGGGAGTTTTATCCGTTGGTGTGGTCGGCTGTTCCCAATATCGCTCACCGCATGACGGCGGGCTGGGAACGCGGCGGGCGCAAGGTGGAAGTAGTGACCCAGAACGTGGATGATTTGCATCAGCGTGCCGGTTCTTCGAGCGTGTATCCGTTGCACGGGGATATGATGCAGAGCACCTGCCTGCGTTGTGGTCGGCAAACAGAGGCGATGTCCCTGAATGAAGTCATCCGCCGCGGCGAAGTGCCGCATTGTACGTGCGGTGGCGTTTATAAACCGAATATCACTTTTTTCGGGCGATTTGATTCGTGTCTTCGAGGCCTTACGGGACCAGGCCGGGATTCAAGCTTAACCAGCAACAGGGAAATGCAATGAGTAGAGAAAACAACGATGGATGGATCAGCCAAGGGGTGAAATTGATCGACTCGGAGTCGGTGTATATTGATCCGGCTGTTCCGGCGGGGCATATTGCGGAGGGCGTGACGATTTATCCCGGATGCCGGATTATGGGGGAGAAGACGGCGATTGGGCCGGGTTGCGTGATTGGACGCGAAGCGCCCGCCACGGTGCTGAACTGTCAGTTGGCCTCCAAGGTGGATCTGGCGGGCGGGTATTTTGAAGAGTCGGTGTTTTTGTCGAAGGCCTCGGCGGGGAGTGGTGCGCATATTCGTCCGGGCTGTCTGCTCGAAGAAGAGGCGGGCGTGGCGCACAGCGTGGGCTTGAAGCAGACCGTGTTTCTGCCCTGCGTGACAGCGGGAAGCCTGATCAATTTCTGCGATGCACTGATGGCGGGCGGTCGGAACCGAAAAGAACACAGTGAAATCGGATCATCGTATATTCATTTTAATTTTACGCCGCATGGAGACAAGGCCACGCCGTCGCTGATCGGTGATGTGCCGCGTGGCGTGCTGATGGATAATGATCCCGTATTTCTGGGCGGGCAGGGCGGCTTGGCCGGGCCGTGCCGTGTGGCGTTCGGCACCGTGATTCCGGCGGGCTCGGTGCTGCGCAGTGATGTGCTGCAACCGGGTATGCTGCATCTTCCTGCCGCGTCGTCGCCCAAAACGGAGTGTTACGATATGCGTGTGTATAAACGGATTCGGCGGGTGGCGCAGAACAATCTGCATTATATCGGCAACATATACGCGCTGCGGGAGTGGTATCGGAACGTGCGGTCGCGCATGATGACCGAGACCGTGGCGGACCGGGCGTGCTGCACCGGCGCCATTCGCGTGCTGAACCTGATTCTGGATGAACGGATGAAACGCCTGAAACAGTGGACCGAAAAACTGGGCGTATCGTATGAGTTGATTCAGGAGAATGCCGCTCTGCGCGAGTGCGCGGAAGAGCAGGTGGAGTGGATTCGGCAATGGCCCGAGCGCGAGACGTTGCTGAAGACGCTCTTGGGGCAGGAGGCCGATGCGACCGGCATCGCGGAGATTGCCACCTCGGCCGCAAATCATGCAAAGGATGGTTTTCTGACCTGGGTGAAGGGCCTGGACGATGCGCAGAAAACGATCATTCGCGCCTGGTTGGATGAACTGGTTTTGCGTTTTTATGTACGGTGAATGTTGCCGGGGTTATTCGTACATCCGCAGCTTCTTCATGGTTTCAATGGTGTCGGGATATAACTCGCCCAGCGCGGGTCCGTTGGTCATGGAGATGTCGTCCAGATGAAACCCGTGGGCGCAGAAAACGCCGTAGAGTCCCCAGGCATCGGGGGAGTCGTCGGCCATGCGGAAGCCCATCCAGGTGTTTGCCGGGATGATGATCTGCGGTTGTTGGCCCAGGCGCGGGTCGGGACCGAGGACGAAGGTTTTGAAGGAACCATCGGGATAAATGAGCATTTGATTCATGGGTGCGCCGGCATGGTAGGCGAGCAATTCGTCACAGGTGATTTTGTGCCAGGGATCAAAGAGGCCGCCGGACATGAGATAATAGATGCTGCTGGCGGCGGCGCGGGGTTTATCGATGTCAGCCTTCACGTTGCATTCATAGAGTTCTTTGTAGTAACCGATGCAGGCGCCGTCGTTCATGGGGATCAGCCCAAGGCCGTCGATGATTTCCTGTCGGGTTGGCGCGGGTGTCGGTTCTGATGCGCAACAGGCGGCATGAAGGGGCTCGGCCGTCACCAAGACGTTAAATATAAACAGAGCGGCTCCGGTTGTTATGAATCGTGTTGAGTTCTTCATGGTTGTTCCTCCTCCTCCTCCTCCTTCTTTATGCAGTGTGAACGATACAGTCAGTACCTTAAAACTTCACTTCCTGCAAAAAAATATAAAGGAGAATTTCATGCATTAAAACAATGAATATTCATCACGGCACGGGCTTTAGGCGCGTGTGATTCGGCCCTGAAGGGCCGCCAATGTTTCCAAAATCGCGCCGGCGATTTTCACTAAAGCGGGCTGGAACCCGCCGATAACTCACTCCCCAATGCGGAAAATATCCATACACGTTAACTGGGTTGCGGGGCACCCGCTTTAGATCGGCTGTCCCTGTTTGTCGATGTGGATGTCGAGGGCGTGAATGATGGGTTTTGCTTTCGGCTGTGTGGTTCGGCAGGGCAGGGCGGCCATCTGCATGAGTTCGCACATGACGCCGTCGATCACTTCGCCGGGAACGCCGTAGAAAAGGAAATTCACGGGCATGCCATCGGCGATAAGGATGATTTCGCGCTGATCGGATTCGGCGGATTTTGAATGGAACGTGAAACGGATACGCGTTCCGAGATTCATGTGCGTCAGCGGGTCGCGCAGGTCGTAGGTATGCAGATCGACATCGCGTCCGCCGATGGTGGGCGTCGAGGCATCTCGGAGTTCCTGAATCCAGCGGGAGATATCCGAGAATTCGGCTGTTTTGGTTGAGCCGCTGGCCAGATAAATTCTTTTTTTGCGTCCGTGCAGCAGGAGGCGCTCCATATGCCCGGCTTGTAATACGGAGACGCCTGTGATGCCCAGAAACACGTCCAGTTCCAGAAAAATATCGTCGGGGATATCGTCCAGCCGCACATATTCCGGAGCATTGCAGAGGATGGCGCTGGATTCGGGCGAGGCCTGGAGGTCGGTGCCGATGGCGTGGTTGTCCGGCAGGCGCTGTGCAAAGAGGGAAAGCAGAAAGCGTCCGATGTTGCCGCGCGAGCCGATCACGGCGCCGTGCCGGTTGAAGAGACAATCCCCCAGGCCGTTCATCACCAGTTCGGTGGTCATCAGCAGCGAGAGTGCGCAGGCTCGGGCTTCTTCCACGTTCTTGCAGATGGATAGGGCGATGGTATAGGCCGGGAAATGAAGGCGACCGAAGGCCTGCTGCACCTCGAGCAGTTGGTCGTATCCGTTGCGCGTGTGTTCCACCGTGGCGTGGACAACCCCGGCCAGCCAGTCGGACAGTGGGACCTTGGTCGGGTCGGGTTCCGAGGGGTCTTTCCAGGTCTCGGGCGCGATATGGAAGTGGCTCATAAAATCGGCGACCGTTCTGTTTTCCAGGCAGAATTGATTCATCAGCGGCGCGAGGTAGCCGCCATCTTCAATGAGCAGGACCTGGCCGTCGCGCTCTTTGGCCCGGATGACTTCCTGAAAGAAAATGTGCGCCGTAGCCAGTCGCATAGCGGGTGTATATTCCACCGGTTGGCTGTGCAGGTGTTCGTCCAGATGTTCCAATCCGGTGGTTGGGGAAAACTGATGCGACAGCACATACATGCCGCACAACAGGTCGTCGGAATCCATTTGCTGCAACGCATGAAAGGAGAACCGCTCTTCCGGCAGGGCCAGCAGCGCCTCCACGAAGGAGTCCGGCACAATGCCTTTGTAGCGGATGAAGAGCGTGTGCAGCGCAGCGCAGCCTGTTTCGCTCAGCGCCTGAATGAGACCCAGTACTTCCGAGGTGAGGTGATGCACGAGCACAACGGATGTTTTGGCAAACAGGTCGTGGTTTTGCTCTGCGAATGCGTGCAGGGCGGGCATGCGTTCGAGATGGGTTTTCAGCGAGGGAATTTCCCGTCGTTCATCCAGATTGATGTTCAGGCAGGTGTTGCGGCGGGAAAGGTCCAGAAAGGCCCGCCGTCCACCGGAAATCACTTCAATGACCCGGTGTTCATTCAGGATGGCGGCGGCACTGGTGTTTTCGAGCAAGAGGAGGGCGCGCCCGATCAGTTCGATGATATCGCGCTGCTGTCCGAGCAGGAACGGCACCATCCGGGTGGAATCCCAACGGAAGCGGAGCGTGTTCACAGCGTCCAGTCCGTTGCCGGCCAGCATGTCAAAGAGGGCAGACTGGCGTCCGGGCACTTCGACATATTCTTCCCGCTGATTCTGGCATTCATGATGGATGGCCGTGGCGATGATGGAGGCGAGGGCATCCACATCCTGGAGCAGCAGGTGGTCGCCGCAAGCCTCCGAGGCCCGGTGCGGGATGCGCTTCAGGTTCAGGCGCGGTTTCCAGGTGTGGTCCAGCGTCAGGCGGATGAAACGGTTTTCGCGTTCGTATTCAAACAGGATTTCAAAGCCGGTTTCCACGGGTTCGCGCGGGAAGGTAAAGAGCCAGGAGGAGGCGGTCTCTGTCTGTATTTCAGCGGATTTATCGCCCGACTGTCGTTCCTTCCAGAGGTGCTGCACGGCGCTGAATACGCGCAGGAGGCATTGATAAAAGAAATCGCGGTCGTCGGTCAGCAGGCGAGCCGGTTCATAGAGTGCAGAGAGCGAGACGTAGCGGATATCCATCTCGGCCAGCTCGGGGGTCAGGAGTTCATCGACCGGTTGGTGAATGAGGAGGTCGGTGTCTGAGGTTCGTATTTGTTCAAAGAATTGATTGGCCAGCGTTTGGACAAACTGCGGAATGCCTTTGAAGACCGTACAGGTGGAGAGGTCGATTTGATAATGTCCGTCCTCCTGCATGAGCAGGGAACTGCCCAGAAAGGTCGGGCGGGCGTTGGGTGTGGTAACGCGTGGTCTGGCTTCAAAGCGTTCCGCCGTACGCAGGCGGCTCAGAATGCCATTGATGTTTTTCTTTGCCGGGTGTTGTTGATTATTCATTTTCCAATCGCAGTTGAGAGGCTTTGGATTTCAGGGTTTTAAAATAGTCGGTTCCGGTGATGCGTGCGACTTCTTTCTGCTGTTTCACCTTGTTGATCTCGATGTGCAGTTCCTGCACCTGCGATTGCAGCAGGCGTTCGCGTTCGTGAACTTTGGCCGCCATGCATTGGAAGGCGGAGGCCAGTTGTCCGAGTTCGTCGGGTCGCGTGCAAAGGGAGTCGAGTCCGGTAATCGCCTGATAGTCGCCCGCCGCCACTTGATCGGAAACCTGAGTGAGGTGAATGATGGGGGCGGTGAGCCGTTTAATGAAAAAGGACGCGGCGATGAAGCCAATCACAATCACCAGCAGGGCCATAATCCCGATCACATACAAATCATTCGCCGCCACCGAAGAGAGCGCATTCCGTCCCCAGACCGTAACCATCGCCGCCGCATACGTGCCCAGTACGGCCAGACTGGTGAGGTAGGTCGAAAGCAGAAACGTACCGGTGGGGATGGACGGCTTCAGCAAGCCGAACAGCAGCATAAAAAAGGGAATCAGAATCACGGCAAAGAGCGCATCGGTGATAAATATGGGCAAAAAAAGCTGAAAAAAGGCTGCTTTCAGCGGGAGATGCCCGTACAGCACCTCCATGCCCGACGAAAACAGAAAGGGGAGCAGCGCCGCGAGAATCAGGAGGAAATACACTTTTTGCATGGCGCGAAGATTCGTGACCACGCGCGCGCCGGGGCCCCCGGCCAAGCCCGGAATGAGGCCCATGAGTCCATTGGCCAACGCCCAGTACCAGAGCGGTATCGGATTCTTCGCCGCCAGCACATAGCCCAGACTGTCGCCTGCGGCCCCGGTAACAAAGCCCGCGAGCGGTCCGAAATACAGCCCCAGGAACATGGGAATGCAGACCTGTGGACGCAATTCGGCGAACGAGCAGCCGGGCAGAAAGTGGATGCCGGAGAGATAATTCATCACGCCATACAGGGCCACCCCGACAAAACAGCAGAAATAAACTGAAGCGGAGGCGTGACGTTTCATGGACTTATTGCCCGGTGAGTTGGTTCATGAGGCGTTGATAATGTTGAGTGGTTGGATGATTCGGGAAGCGGCAGACAAACAGATCGTGGCTGGCCAGCAGCATCATCTCGTCGCTGTGCGGAATGGCGACCGCCGGCGGAATGCCGTAGGCCGCTTCGATGCGTTTGGAAAGTTCGTCGATATTTTGCGAGGGCGGAATTTTGTTGGCCAGCAGCAGAATGCGGGGCACTTCCAGCTCGCGCGCCACTTCGATGGTGATGCCGGTGCCCTGATAATCCTGATAATCCGGACGCATTACAATCACCAGGCTGTTGGAAAGGGCCAGCGAGAGGAGCGTTTCTTCGTTCAGGCCGGGATGCGTATCGATCAGCAGGTAATCCAGTTTCAGGTGCGTGATCAGACTGCGAAAGCCTTCGCTCAGCAGGTTGATGTCGTACCCTTCCTGAATGATCCGGGCAATGTCGCCCGCATTGACGCTGGAGGGAATGAGAAAAATGCGACCGGTGGCGGCTGGTCCGAGCCGATCAGTGACGTCGTAGGCGGTCTCCTGGATTTCGCAGCGACCCCAGAGAAAATCATTGAGCACGTGGGTGAAGGATTCCTCGTCCTTTCCGAAAATCACATGAATGCCCGGCGACTGAATATCCGTATCCACAATTCCGACGCGCTTCCCGCTCAGGGCCATCAGGGCGGCGAGGTTGGCCGTGGTGTTGGATTTCCCGGTACCCCCGCGAAACGAATGGACGGATATGATCTCGGGCATAGAGCCGTTTCCTGCCTTCCTGTGTGAATGATCCTTGTTTACGGGTTTGATACTATAGCGCAAGGATCAGGTTGTACAGGAGGAAAGCGCCGTCCCAGTCATTGGACATAAGCTCGTAACAGAAGCCTCGATGCGCCGGGGACACCGAGCCTCTTTGGATTCGTAGCATTTGAGTGTTCCTGCACCCCGTCCGGGGCGCTTGAGTTCTTTTGTTTTCCTATTCCCGGGGTTATTCGCCCCCGGGCTGTATTCCCAGACCCCTCCGGGGTCATTCCTGGAATGTGTCTGGATGCCGCGGTTGGACGAGTAGACGAATGCCGATGATCAATTCGCCGGGTAAAGCAGCATGGCTTCGGCTTCTTTCGGCGTTTCGATGTGCGGTTTATATTTTTCCACTTCGTTATGAATCCGTGCCGCCAACTCTTCGTCATTCAGTTGCACAAGCAGTTCATCCAGTTCTTCGATGTTATAGGGCGGTTGGGCGTATAAAGCGATAAGTTTGAGTTCAAGTGCTTTTCTGTATACTTTGATAGTATTTCGAATACCTTCCTGACGATTGTTATATGCGGAGACTTCTTTTATCTCAATGTTTCCGTCATCTTTCAGATACATATTTGCATCTGGGGTCCAATTGTCATCTTGTAATGATAGCATTACATTCCAGGCTTTTACCCATTGTTCCACCTGAACCCTTCGAGATGAAAAGTCTTGGGAACCAGAGGTAAGAGTGCTAATAGAATCACAGATGTTGATCGACGAACTATGATCAGTTTTGTCAAACATAAATCGTAGGTGGTCTTGTAAAAACCGTGATTCGTCGTCGGAACAGTCATATTCCTGATTCAGAGAGGTAGACCATGCTGATTCATTTACGATATTATTTTGAGAAGAAACCTTTTTCTTGAATCTATCGAAAAGGATTTCCCTGGTAGTTGGATCATAAATATAGGCCTTTGCTGGTATTTTATCCTTTGTAACGGTTACATTTCCAAAAGCGTCAGAGGTAAATATTTGCTGGGCGGTTCCAAGCAAATGAATATCTTTTCCGTTTACGGTGTAACAAACAGGAATATCAAGCTGAAGATATCCGATGCCATACTCCTTCGGAACAGTATTCATTATAATCGCATCATCTTTACCTACGGCAACCGGGGTTTCATTAGCAACAGGAGCAGGCAACCACATCCAACCAGATGCTCCATGAGTGTTGGTTGCAAATTTTGTCCACAAGCCTGTTGCAAGCGAAGGCATACAATCAATTTCTCTGAAGGCGACATGTTCAAAAGAAACATCGAAAGGCGGTACGTAGTATTTTGTAGTAAGTGCGACGCTAGAGTATCCATATATATGCCCTACACCTTCTTTTGCGTCTTCCAGATAATAATTAGTGGGGGCTACAATAGTGAGCTCGTTAGAATAAACATAACCGTCATATTTCCCCAGTATACACATGGTGCCTTTTTCGGGAGGAGCAACAGCAGATGCTGTAGTGCCACGTGTATGGTAGTTACTGCCATTGCTAAGAATCATTTCCCACTCAACCTTTTCTGAAACATTAAAAGGACGAATGAAGTAGTCGATCTTTTCTACAATTCCTGCTTTATTTCTTTTCTGGTTCAATTCGCTGCCAGTCAGGAATACGCGGCAGAATTCAATGACTTCGATATACACTTTTACAGATTTTGATATCCCTCCGGCGTTGATATTAAAGTATGCGTAACCAACGGATTGTGTGGAAGGGGTAAAAACGAACGTATAACCATTTTCATCCATCTTTTGGATACTCCCTTCAAGACCGGAAAAATGATCAAAAGTAATTTTTGCGTCAGGTGCTTTTACGGGGGCTTTTTCATAATGCTGCTTCACTATTTCGCCGGTACATATTTGTTCAATGACCCTCCAAAGGGTTTCTCCGTCGGCCACTTGCGGGTCGAATTCGATTCGGGCTTTATTTCCGAACCGAATGGCCTTATGGCCAGACTGTCCGGGGTCTGGCATATCATTCAGGGTTGCTGTGCATTGTTGCGCTGTGTTTTCGCTGCTATCAATTTCCTGCAGTGTATACGGACAGTCGCCCAAGGAGTAGGGGATGCGTGAAACCAAATTGCTGGAAGGACCTTCTTCAAAGCAGTTGACGAGGTCCTGTGCGCGGGCGTGCTGGAGCGGGGCGAAGAGGATCAGCAGGGTCGGCAGAAGGTACAGGGGTGTGTGTTTCATATCAGACTCCATCGGTTCTTTGTATAATTTTATCTTTGGCTTTTGAAATGGCTGTTTGCAGGTCGGGGTTGTTTTGGTTCTGCAGGTCGGTTAACAGATCCAGATCCGAGGCGTCGCCCAGATCGCCGAGTGTGGCAATGGCGGTGCGCTGAAGAAAGGTGGAGGTGGAATCAGCGGCCAGGATACGTGCGTCGGGCAGTACGGTAGTGTCGTGATTTTCTGCGCAGATCTGGAGCGCTGCGGACCGGGCGGAGATGTCGTATCGGGGTTCTTTTGCAATCAGGATGCTTTGCCTGATCAGGATTTGCTGTTCGGTGATGCAGGCCGGATTTCTCTGGATAATCCGGTGCAGTCCGAGAAGGGCGGTTCCTGCCAGATGGTTGGTGTGTGTTTGGGATGCGCTGATCAGCGTTTTGGTGATCAATTCTTTTTTGGAGCTCTTGTTATAACAGAAGCTGAGATGCTGAAGGGCGTAATTACGAATGAGGACGGTTTGTTCTGTGTTGGTATACATGGAGGCGAGCATGTTGGGCAGGTCGCCGGGAAAGGGCTCCTGGCGGCGCAGCAGATTCATGATGTCGTTTTTGATGGCGTGATAGGCCATGTGGTTGAGCATGTCGGGCTGAACGGGATCGCGCAGAAAATCGATCAGTGTCCGTTGGTCTGCCAGGGAAAGATTGGCGCCGAGTCGGGCGAGTGCCCGGCGTCGGGTGCTGTTCTGACCATCGCCGCTTTCGCCGATCAGATCCAGCACATTGGATGACGGGGTGAAGTGTCGGCTTCTCGTGGAGGATTGCTTTGTCCGGTTCGGGTGTGGAGCGTCCGAAGGGGTGGGGACTTCCGGGGTGGGGTGATCGGTGGGTGTGATGAATGGCTGATGGGTGGAGGACGGAATAACGAATGATTCGGGGGGTGTTTCATGAAGAGAAAACAGGACCCCGGTCACGGCGAAGAGTCCAGCCGTTACGAGGAATAATATGGGTGTGCCTAATTTATTCATGGGTATTCTGCTGATCAGTAGCCCGCGACACGTTGGCCGTTTTGATACACGGTTGTGGAGTGACAGGCTCCTGATTCGGCGTCGGGGTTGCGGATAAAACGGAGCAGGTGCTCGCCCACCTCATTGAAGTCATCAGCGGTCAGTGTTTTGGAGATCGTGGCGTCATCAAAGGTAACGCCGGCAACCAACAGGTCATACGTGAATTCCACGTCCGGTTGAACAGGACTGCTGACAATCGGCATTTCAATGACTTGATCGCCACCTTCCAGCGTTTCGACCAAATACATGCCCGTGTGGTTGGCGGAGGCGAAGCGAAGGCTGCGGAGTTCCTCTGTGGCGAGAACCGCCCCGTCAGGGCCCAGCCGTGCTGCTATGCAGCGCGGTTCCGTGTCCGGCAGGTTGATGGAATAATGGTACCAGTTGCCGTATGAATCTTCCAAAAGGGTCGCGCAGTTCTCTGCCTCCAGGATAATCTGATCCGAAGGCACTGTTACGACCCAATCTCGTTCATGTCCGACAGCACATACGGGTGATTCGGGGAAGAACCAGTTTCTTTCGTATACTTCCACATAGATTGTTGTATAGCTGGTTTCTCCTTCATCGGGTTGGAAATAGGCGCATATCTGATGGGTCCCTGGTGTGAAAAGCTGGTAGGAATTCCGGCCCAGCGGGTCGCCGGTATGGATGGTATCACCATCTACATGTATTTCTGAATAACCGGAGGCGACTCCTTCGGGGTGCATGGTCAACATGATCGTATCTCCGGTGCGGAGCATCATGTGTTCTTCTTCCGGTGCATTGAACAGGTTGAAGGGCACCCACTGGATTTCAACGGTCTCATTCCGGGCGCCATTCTGATAGCTGACGGTGTGCGTTTCAACTTCACCATATGTGGGGAGGTGGACATTGGCATACCAGCGGTTCCCGGGCAGACGTGCGGCAGGTGTGTTTTCGTCGATTTGAATCATCTCGGGGAAGCGTGCGCGGCCTTCAATACAGACCGGAGAGACGACCGTGTAAAAAGGAGCCTTTTCCAAGGCCGCGATGCGTTCCATGTTGCCGCTTATCCAATCTTTACGCCCGTCGCCGTCGGAGTCTTCCCCGTTGATCCGACACAGCTCCAATTCCTGCATGCGCAGAGATCGATATCCCCGCAGATTATCCCACAGAATCCGCACTTCATGTTCACCCGGTGTGATCCAGGGGGTCAGCATGTGTGTAATTCCCGATTCTCCATCGGTTGTAACCAGAGTGGTTTCTTCCAGATAGTGATCATCCAGGTATATTTTTAGAGGAAATTCGTTGTTACCGATGTAAGCGAAGTGGTCGGAGCCGGTAATACGGAGCAGATAGATGTCTGCTTCTTCCGGGGTGATCATATAACTCAGTTCCCCGCGGATGCCGGTGGAAAAAACAGAAGTTTCGTCAACGATCCAGCCGCCTTTCTGTGCGGTTGTATTGGCGCAATCGAATGATTGAACGGTATCGATGATGTTTTCACTGTCGGGGGTTAACGGATCGGTGTCGAAGAGATTGGTCTCCATCCAGTCGGAAAGGCCGTCATTGTCGGTGTCCACCGAGGATAAATCGGTGCCCAGGTTGAGTTCTTCCCGGTTGGAAAGGCCGTCGTTGTCGGAATCCTGATCGGCATCCAGCGGATCATTCGGATTGAGTGACCCCTTGACCTCGTCCCCGTCGCTGATGCCGTCCTGATCGCTATCGGAATTGGCCGGATCGGTATAGTTGTGGTACTCATAGATGTTTTCGAGGCCGTCCCCGTCGGCATCGTTCAGGGCGTCGTTTTTCAGGTTGGGGTCAAAGCCGTTTTGCAGCTCCCACCAATCCGGCATGCCGTCGCCATCGCTGTCTGCATTCTGCCTGACCGAGACGGAGTCGAAAAAGACTTTAACGTTTTCCTCGCAGCCTTCACGAAACAGCATTGTGCGGGCCGTCCGTGCATAATCGGGAACCCGGCTTGTGATGCAGACGGTATTCCACTGATTGAACATATCCGGGCCCTGGAACGTGAAGCGATCGGAGCTTATTTGTGTTCCCTTCGTGTTGCTGTATTCAATACTAATCGAGGCAAACGGTTCTTCGGAGTTTTCGTTGTTATCCCGATAAGGGAAAATACGGGCCTGAACGACCAGCTCAGAACCCGGAAGAATGCCGATATCCTGATACAGCCCGGAGCCGGAAGTGGTCATACAAAGAGCTTGTTCTCCTTCATCGGACGTTTCATTTTGCAGGAATGTGATTCCATTGTTTTCATACCAGTATATCCAGGAAGGGATCAGGCAGGGATCATCAGAGATTTCTTCAAATCCGCTGTTTTCAATCCGGAACGCAGGCGTCAGGAAAAAATAAGGAATAGATGGATTGGCTTCGAGATACTGTTGTTGGAAGAGCCAGTTGTTGGGGAGAGCATCCATGCTGACGTTTCCGCTGTAGGGGCATATTAAGTAAAGCCGTTCCGATGCCTCTGCGCCGTCGTTGGCCTCCACAAACGGTGCGTAGCGGATTTCCGTGAGTTGGCTAACCTGTGGAAGCGGCCAGTCCACGCTGTAGACGTCCAGTGTTGCAGAGCCCATAGTCGGGAGTCCGTGAAAAGGCGTGGATTCAGAAAGTGCCAGGTTGGTATAAAACTGCGCAGGATAGGTCAGACTGGTCATGTATTCGCCGCTATTGGGGTCGGTATAATGAACCAGTAGATTAACCGATGCGTTGTTTTCCGGATTCTTGAGCAATGGATGGGGTGCCAGAATATAGGTGCGGCAGGTTTCCGAAGCGAGATTGATGGATGCGAAGCGTTCTGGAAGTCCCGGAAGATATTCGGTGAACGGTTCTTGTTCGAAGCCGCCGTGATAGAGCCAGTTCGGATTGATCAATTCACCGTCCTGACGGAGTAATACTGTTAACCCGGAACGCATCATGAAGCCGTCATCAATTCCGTCATTATCGCTGTCGGCCGTGAGGATATTCATGGAATGCCGGTATTCTTCACCATTGCACAGGCCGTCGCCGTCGAAATCCATTTCGGCATCGCCTTGTTCCAGCGGATTGAGGCCGGGGGTGTTCAACTCAAATACATCGTCCATGCCATCTTCGTCCGCATCCCGTGGTTGATTCTGGGGAATCTGGAGCAGTTTATAAAAGCAGACAGAGGTTTCCCCGCTGGGAGATGGTTGTTCCCATTCTTTGCGTCGCGCTTCCCCCAGCTGCATGTTGGCGACCGACCAGACTGGATCTGTTAGCGAATGAGCCGTAAGCAGCTGGTAATATACACCTTCCTGTCCATCATAGATGATCGATACGGCGTTTTCTTTGCGTTCCAGTCCAAGGCGAAGACTTTCCTCCGCAAAGATCGGGCAGGGCTGGATGCAGAGGGATGTGCTAGCTAACCATAACATGATCAACCCGTTGTGTAATAATTTCATTTTATGACCCCATGTTTGTCATTCATATGAATGGTTCAGAACAGTCAAAACATATACCGGTAATATACCTGACGATTGTCTTTGTGTGTAGGAAAAATAAAAAAAATAATGGAAAGAAAGAGCAGGCTCCTTTCGAGATTCTGTCGGCGTGGATCACAGATTATGTTTCATAATGCGGTAGAATTGGTTGCGCGAATGAGCTTGAAGTCGTGGTGGGGGCATCGCTAACGTGCCGGTGTCATGAATGGAAAAGAAATATTCAAGCTGGCGTCGGAGTATCAGCCCACCGGGGATCAGCCGGAGGCGATTCGGCGGCTTGCGGAGGCACTCGATGGCGGACGCGAGCGTTATCTGACGCTTGAGGGGGTGACGGGTTCGGGGAAGACCTTTACGATCTCGAATATCATTCGGCATTACGGGCGTCCGACGCTGGTGATTTCGCACAACAAGACGCTGGCCGCTCAGCTTTATGCGGAATTGAAGAGTTTTTTTCCGGAAAATGCCGTCGAATATTTCGTGAGTTATTACGATTACTATCAGCCCGAGGCGTATATCCCGCAGACCGATACGTTCATTGAAAAAGATGCCTCGATCAATGACGAGATTGAGCGGCTGCGTTTGGCGGCGACGGATTCGCTGGTGAACCGGAGCGACGTGATCATCGTGGCGTCGGTGTCCTGCATTTACGGGTTGGGTTCTCCGCAGGATTACAAGCAGATGATGGTGACCCTGGAGCAGGGGCAGACGCTGGAGCGCGACCGGTTGCTGGAACAACTGGTGAACATCCAGTACCTGCGCAACGACTACGAAAAGGCGCCGGGCACGTTCTGTGTTCGCGGCGAAGTGGTGGATATTTATCCCTCGTACAACCGGAAGATGATTCGCATCACGTACTTCGGCGACGAAGTGGAGTCGATTCGTCGGCTGGATCCGGTTTCGGGACACGTGGAGGCGGAACTCCCAACGATCTCCATTTCTCCGGCGAAGCATTTTGTGATGCCGCAAACCAAAATCGATGCCGCGCTGTGTTCGATCCGCGAGGAGCTGGAAGAACAAGTGAAGTGGTTTGAACAAAACAACAAGCTGCTGGAAGCACAGCGTATCCGCATGCGCACGGAGTACGATTTGGAAATGATGAAGGAAATGGGGTTTTGTTCCGGCATTGAAAATTATTCCCGGCATCTGGCCGGACGCAGCGCCGGACAGCGCCCGGAAACGCTGATGGATTATATTCCCGGGAATTTTCTGACGGTGATTGACGAGTCGCACGTCACCATTCCACAGTTGCGCGCGATGTACAATGGTGATCAGGCGCGCAAGAAAACGCTGGTGGAACACGGATTCCGTCTGCCTTCCGCGCTGGATAACCGACCGATGAATTTCCCGGAATTTCTGGATGCTACGCATAACATTCTGTTCACCTCGGCGACGCCCGGTCCGTTCGAATTTGAGCATTCCGGGGTGATTGCCCAGCAGGTGATACGACCCACGGGGATCGTTGATCCGCCGGTGGAGGTGCGCCCGTTGAAGAATCAGATTGATGATCTGATGGAGGAAGTGCGCGCCTGTGCGGAACGCAATGAGCGCGTGCTGGTGACCACCTTGACGAAGCGGACGGCGGAGGACCTTTCCAGCTACCTGGAGGAATCGGGATTGCGCGTGAGCTATCTGCACTCTGAGATCGGCGCGATAGAGCGTGTGGAGATTCTGCGCAAGTTGCGCAAGGCGGAGTTTGATTGTCTGGTGGGGATCAATCTGCTGCGCGAGGGTCTGGACCTTCCGGAAGTCTCGCTGGTGGCGGTGCTGGATGCAGATAAGGAGGGCTTTCTGCGTTCGGAGACCTCGCTGATTCAAACGGCGGGGCGTGCGGCGCGGCATCTGTCCGGACGTGTGATTCTGTATGCCGATCACGTGACCGATTCCATGCGGCGTATGATGGAAAAGACGGGGGCGCGCCGGGAGCGGCAACTCGCTTTCAATGAAGAACACGGCATTACGCCGCAGGCCATCGTGAAGAGTATTCAGGAAGGGCTGTTTTTGCAGAAGGAAGCGGAAGAGGTTCAGTCGCTGGCGGTGCGGGAATCCGGCGTTGACGTGGATGTCAGTGAATTGATAAACGAGCTGGAAAGGGAAATGCTGGAAGCGGCGGAGAAACTGGAATTCGAGCGGGCAGCGATGCTGCGTGATCAGTGGAAGGAACTGAAGGCCGCCGCAGCAGGCGAGCCAAAGCCGCGGAAGAAATCGACCTCGTTTCGGTATCCGAAATCGGGCAAAAAAGAAAAGACGAAGCGATGAATGGAATGGACCGATATTTCAGGCTGCACGAAAACGGCACGAGTGTTGGGACCGAGGCTTTGGCGGGCAGCACCACCTTTCTGACCATGGCCTATATCATTTTCCTGCAGCCGGCGATTCTTTCAGGGCTGCTCTTCGGCATGAATACGGGGATGGATTTTGGTGCGGTTATGGTGGCCACCTGCGTTTCCGCTGCCGTGGCGACTGCCTTTATGGGCCTCTACGCCAATTATCCGATTGCGCAGGCGCCGGGTATGGGGGAGAATTTTTTCTTTGTCTTTTCGGTGATTCCGGCTGCGGCTTCGATGAGTGTGGTGGAGGCGGGAATCACCACGGCGTGGCAGGTGGCGTTGGGTGTGGTGTTTGTTTCGGGCGTTCTTTTTCTGTTGCTCAGTCTCGTCGGGCTTCGTGCATTGATGGTGGATGCGATCAGTCCGAATATGAAAAATGGAATTGCGGCGGGAATCGGCCTGTTCATTGCGTTGATTGGCATGCGAAACGCCACGCTGATTCTGCCCGACCCGGCCACCGCCGTGAAATTGAATGTGCATATCGCCTCACCGGACATTCTCCTTTTTTTTGCGGGGCTGTGTATTACGGCGGGCTTGCAGGCGCGTCGGGTGCGCGGGGCGGTGTTTTGGGGCATTCTGGTGATTACTATGCTTTCAATACTGGCCCGGCTTGGTCTGAATCACGCACCGGCCTTTGTCCGCGAGCATGAACTGGTGACCAAGTCCATGCTGATGACGCAGTTTGAGGTCATGCATAGCGTCGTGAGCAGGCCGCCCTCCGTGGCGCCCACCTTCATGAAGATGAGCGTACTGCATGCCCTGACGTTGAAAATGGCGCCGTTCATTGTCATTTTTCTTTTCATGGATGTGTTTGACACGATCGGTACGTTGGTGGGGGTGTGTGAGCAGGCCGGATTCGTGAAGGATAACAGGATTCCCCGGGTGCGTCAGGCCATGGTCTCGGATGCGGTGGGGACGGTGATTGGCGCGGGGATGGGGACGAGTACGGTGACCAGCTTCGTGGAAAGCACCACGGGCGTGGAGTATGGCGGGCGGACGGGATTGACCAGCGTGGTGACGGCGCTGCTCTTTCTGCTGGCGCTCTTTTTCAGTCCGGTGGTGAAAATGGTGGGCAGTTATGCGGCCATTACGGCGCCGGCCCTGGTGATTGTGGGCGCGATGATGATTCGGAGTGCCGTGCGCATCGACTGGAAGGATTACAGCGAGGCCATTCCCGCTTTTTTGACTCTGATCGGCATCCCGTTTTGTTATTCGATCGGTGATGGGCTGGCCCTGGGCTTTATCAGTTATCCGGTGATTAAGCTGCTTTCCGGTAGAGGGCGTGAGGTTAAACCGACGGCCTACGTGATCGGCGTGGTGCTGATTGCGTATTTTGTTCTGGTGCGGAATGTCTGAGAATCGGGCGATGGGAAAGGATGATATGAGTCAAAACGGTTATGTTTTATCGGTGCATGAAAAGGAACTGGTTCGGTTGGCGCTGGCGGAGGATTTGGCGGATCGGGGGGATATCACGTCGATCGCGCTGATTGCCGAGGGGCGGGAAGCGTCGGCGCACATTCTGACGCGGGAGGCCTGTACGATCAGCGGCAGTGCGGTGGTGCATGAGGTGTTTCGTCAGGTGGATGAGCGTGTGCGGGTGGAGGTGCTGGTGAACGACGGCGCAACCGTCGCTCCGGGCGAAGTGATCCTGCGTCTGCAAGGCCCGGTGCGTTCTATGCTGACGGCGGAGCGGACGGCGCTGAATTTCATGCAGCGTCTGACGGGCGTGGCCACTCTGACGCATGCATTTACCGAGCGCGTGAAGCCTTACGGCACCCTGATCCTTGATACGCGCAAGACCACGCCCGGTTTTCGGACCTTGGAAAAATACGCAGTACAGTGCGGGGGCGGGAGCAATCACCGGATGGGGCTGTATGACCGGATACTGATCAAGGATAATCATCGTGCGATGTGGGCGGAGCAGGCCCGGGGTGATCTGGGTGAGGCGGTACGCCACGCTCGCGAACTTTTTCCGGATGTGCTGGTGGAACTCGAAGTGGAGTCCGTCGATGAATTGAAGCAGGCCCTGCCGATGCGCCCGGACTGGGTGCTTCTTGACAACATGTCGCCGGAAGTTATGGGCGAGTGCGTTGTGCTGTGTCGCGGGGTGTGCAAAACGGAGGCGTCGGGCGGGATCACGTTGGCGAACGTGGAAGCGGCGGCGGCATCGGGTGTGGATGCCATCTCGCTGGGCTGTCTCACGCACTCCGCACGCGCCGTGGATCTGTCATTGGAAATGGACTAGCAAGCCATTTGTTGGATTTTGGATGCAGCCCCATGAAAAGTGATGTAATGACGGTGGTACAGTGTTGGGATGACGGGGTGACGACGGATATTCGCCTGGTCGAGATCCTGCGGCGTCATGGTGCAAAAGCCACGTTCAATCTTAATGCCGGGTTGCACGGGAGGCAGCGGATGCCGGGCTGGGAGTATCGAGGGACCCCGGTTGGACGTTTGGCGTGGGATGAATTGCCGGAGGTCTATGAGGGCTTCACTATTGCCAATCACAGCCTGACTCATCCGCGCCTCGAAACGCTGTCTGCGGACGATCTGCGGCGCGAGATTGTGGAAGGACGGGAGCGTCTGCAGGATTGTTTCGGGCAACCGGTCCTGGGTTTTGTTTATCCCTTTGGAACCTGCAATGAGACGGTGATGGACGCGGTGCGCGAGGCGGGGCATATCTATGCCCGTACAGCAAAAAACGAGGGGCGTTCCTTTCCGCCGGCGGATGCGATGCGGTTTGATCCGAACAGTCATTTCCTGGCGGAGGATTTTCAGGCTCGTTACGAGCAGGCGCGTGCCGACGGGGTCTTTTATTTCTGGGGACATTCCTACGAGTTGATTCAGGAAGCGGACTGGAAAGTCTTTGAAGAAACGATCGCCCGTATTTCCTCTGACAGGCAGGCCCGCTGGGGGGTGGTGGCCGATTTGTTTGGGTGATCAGAGGGTCCAGGCGGCTCGTTCGGGTGTGTTGCCTATCGTTCGGTTTGCTGATTCCGCCGTTCCCGAAAGAAGCGTTGGAGCAGGATGCGGGATTCGTCTTCGAGTACGCCTCGGATGATTTCACTGCGGTGGTTGAGCTGCGGATGCTGAAGGATGTTGAAGACCGAGCTGGCGCCGCCGCGTTTGGGGTCGTCCACGCCCCAGACAACGAGGGGGAGGCGGGCGAGTATGATGGCGCCCGCGCACATGGGGCAGGGCTCCTTGGTCACGTAGAGCGTGCAGTCTTGCAGGCGCCAATCGCCCAGGGCGGATGTGGCCTGCGTGATGGCGAGCATCTCGGCATGCGCGGTGGGATCTTTCAGCAGTTCGGTCTGATTGTGCGCCTTGGCGATGAGTTCGCCGTGATGCATGATGATGGCCCCGACGGGTACTTCGCCCTGTTCGAAGGCGGTCTGCGCTTCGCGCAGGGCCATTCGCATGGTCCAGGCGTGCAGTTCGGGTTCGCGGCTGACCAGGTTGGTGTTTTCCTTCTGCATTTCGGAAAAGAGAAGATAACATACCGCGTCATGCCCGCAATTCAATTTCAGGATTCTTTTGGGGAATCAGGGTCTTTTCCTGGCTTGCGGCGATGGAGGAGGAGGGTGGCGCACGCGCATGCAGGGCTTCAACGCTAAGAATACGATTGCAATTTCGATGCGGCACGCGGACAATAAGCCCATGAATTTTGCAGGGGTGTGAATGGGCCTGTGGGCGGTGAGTTTTTCGGGAAGGCGGCACGGTTTCGGTGAAGAAAGATAATGTAGCAATGATATGCAGCATCGGTGAATTGGCCGGGCTGTTCCAAAAGAGCAGGAATCTGGAGGATTTTCTGCAAACGGCCGTCAGTGTGATTGCCTATCACATGAATGCGGCCGTGTGTTCGATTTATCTACAGGAGGATTCCACGGACGAATTGCTGTTGCGTGCGAATCAGGGGTTAAGTGCCGGTTCGGTGGGGCATGTGCGTTTGAAACAGGGTGAGGGATTGACCGGGTTGGCGCTGAAGGAGCTTCGACCGATTTGCGAGGGGTATGCCTCCCGCAATCCGAGTTACAAGTATTTTCCGGAGACGAGCGAGGAGAAATATCAATCGTTTCTGGCGGTTCCGATTCTGAACGGGTTGCGTCGGGTGGGCGTGTTGGTGGTGCAGGATGTGCAGGCCAATTATTTTAATGCGAATGACATCAAGGCTCTGCGTGCGATTGCCGCACAGTTGGCGTCGACCATCGAAAATGCGCAGTTGCTGATGAGTCTTCATCAGGAGAGAGCCCGTCCGGATGCGGCAATGCCGCGTGACGGGGTGGAAGGCGGTTTTTTAAAGGGGAAGGGAGCTTCGCAGGGGGTGGCTTGCGGGCGGGTGGTGTTGAAGCGGAGCGGGGATGATGCGTTTTTGAGTCGGTCGGAGGCGGAGGGCAGCTATACGCGGGAGCAGTTCGAGGAGTCGCTTTTGCGTGCGGAGAGGCAGCTTGAGCAGTTGCAGGATGAGATGGAAAAACAGATGATGGATGTGGCTTCGCTGATTTTCAGCGCTCAGTTGCTGATTTTGAAGGACGGTAATTTTTCCGGGAAGATGCGGGCGCAAATGGAGTCGGGGTGCGAGGTTTCGGATGCCGTGGTGGCCGTGGCGAACGAATACATCCGTCTTTTTGCATCGAGTTCGAATCCTCGTTTGAGGGAGAAGGTTCAGGATGTGAAGGACATCGGACTTCGGTTGCTCAACAATCTGAAGGGGTCGCAACAGGAGCGGGCGGGTTACGAGGGGTGCATCATCGTGGGGCGGGAGATTCTGCCTTCGGATATTCTGAAGTTTTCGGCGATGGGTGCCGCGGGGCTGGTGCTTACGGGAGGTGCGGGGGCCACGGCCCATGTGGCGATTCTGGCCCGTTCCCTGGAACTTCCGGCCGTGGTGCTTTCCGATGAGCAGGCCGAAATGCTCACGGAAAACGTGGAGCTGATTCTGGATGCGAATCAGGGCAACGTTTTCGTGGATCCTTCGGTGGACGTGCGCAGCCGTTATGAGGTGCTTTGCAATATGCGCGGACGGGAGGGGATGATCGGGGAGCAGGTAGCGGAGGAAACGCGAACGTCCGATGGCACGCGGGTGCATTTGCTGGCGAACATCAATCTGGTGAGCGATCTGGCCTGCGCTCGTGCTTTCAAGGCGGAAGGCGTAGGGCTCTACCGCAGTGAATTTCCCTTTATCATACGGACTTCCTTTCCAACCGAGGGGGAGCAATGCCCGATTTACCGGCGCATCCTGGATGAGATGGAGGGGCGAAGCGTCGTCTTTCGTACGCTGGATATCGGCGGGGACAAGATGCTGGATTATTTT
>JAQVYB010000189.1 GCA_028708815.1 Kiritimatiellia bacterium
CTTGTCCTGTTCCATGTCGGGGTCTCCTTCTTTGGTTTTTCTCTTCAAAGACCACCAACGATAGCGACTTCCGGCATGGAACGCCTTCTTAATCCCCACGCGAAACTTTAAACTACAATTTTCAAACCGTGTATTTTTTGTGGTATTGTATTGCGCTTCCCCCCGCGAAAAATCTACTATGCCCATCTCGAATATTCTGTACGCGCCTAAGAGTGGCACGGGGTTCTCCCGAGGCCCTTTGCACGTTGAAATTCATGTGCGCAGCACATAACGATGGGTTTGATTATGAGTATGGATGAAGAAACGCAGATTGATGAAGCCAAACGCGCCAGTGGCGCCCAGTATGATGCCACCACCATTACCGTGCTGGAAGGTATTGAAGCCGTCCGAAAACGCCCAGCCATGTACATCGGCGATACCGGCGTTCGCGGGTTTCATCACTGTGTCTATGAAGTGGTGGATAACAGCATCGACGAGGCACTCGCCGGTTATTGTACGCATATCGAAGTGGTGATCAATGACGATGGTTCGCTCAGTGTAAACGACAATGGGCGCGGTATCCCGGTGGACATTCACGCCACCGAGAAAAAGCCCGCCGTGGAAGTGGTGCTGACCACGCTGCATGCCGGCGGAAAGTTTGATCACGCCTCTTATAAGGTATCGGGCGGACTGCACGGCGTGGGCGTTTCCTGTGTGAATGCGCTCAGTGAGTGGCTGGAAGTCGAAGTGCGCCGCAACAACGAAGTGTACCATCAGCGCTATGAGCGCGGCGCACCGGTGACCCCGCTGGTCACCATCGGAAAAACACGGGGCACCGGGACGAAAGTGACCTTCCGTCCCGACAGCACGATCTTCTCCTGCTCGGAATTCAACTGGGATACGCTGGCCTCCCGTCTGCGCGAGTTGGCCTTTCTGAATCGGGGCATCAGCATCAAGCTCATGCAGGATGAGCCACCCCGCGAAGAACTCTTTCAGTATTCGGGCGGCATCGCCGAATTTGTGAAGCATTTGAACACGGCCAAAACGCCGACGCACCCTGATGTCATCTATTTCGAATGCGAAAAGGACGGCATTTCGGCGGAAATCGCCCTGCAATACAGCGATGCCTACACGGAAAATATTTACTGTTTCGCCAACAATATCAACACCATCGAAGGTGGAACGCATCTGAGCGGTTTTCGGTCCGCCCTGACCCGTACGGTCAATCAATACGCAAAAACCAACAAGCTGATCAAGGATGACAAAGAGAACATGAGCGGCGAGGATATCCGCGAAGGGCTCACCGCCATCATCAGCGTCAAGGTGCCCGATCCCCAATTCGAGGGGCAGACCAAAACCAAGCTGGGTAATGGCGAGGTCGAGGGCATCGTGCAGCAGATCGTCAATGAAGAACTCGGCACCTACTTCGAGGAGCATCCCGCGGTGGCCCGGCAGATCATTGAAAAAACCGTGCTCGCCGCACGCGCCCGGATGGCCGCACGCAAGGCCCGCGATCTCGCCCGCCGAAAAGGTGCGCTCGAAAGCGGTTCGCTGCCGGGTAAACTGGCCGACTGCTCCGAACGCGACGCCTCCAAGTGCGAACTGTACATCGTGGAAGGTGACAGTGCAGGCGGCTCCGCCAAACAGGGGCGCGATCGATCCTTCCAGGCCATTCTCCCCGTACGCGGAAAGGTCCTTAACGTCGAAAAGGCCCGCCTCGACCGCGTCCTCAGCAACGAGGAAATACGCACCATGATCACCGCCATCGGAACCGGTATCGGCGCCGATGATTTTGACATCGGCAAGGCCCGCTACCACCGGATTGTGATTATGACCGATGCCGACGTCGATGGCGCGCACATCCGCACCCTTCTGCTCACTTTCTTCTATCGCCAGATGCCCGGATTGATTGAAGAAGGTTTCGTCTACATCGCTCAGCCGCCCCTCTACCGCGTCACCCGAAAGAAAAAAGAAAGCTTCATCGACAGCGAGGAAACCCTTACCCGCATGTTGCTGGAAATAGGGTCCGACGGTATGATTCTTCAGAATCTCGAAGGGCAACGCATCCTCGAAGATGCCGAGATGCTTTCCTTCCTGCAGGAAATCGCCGAAATTGAACGTATCTCCGAACGCATGCGCCGCAAAGGCGTGGATTTCGCCGATTACGTCGCCCATCGCAATCAGGAAACCCGGAAGTTCCCCCAATACAAAGTCATCGTGGAGCATCCCGAACAGAACCCGGAAACCTACTTCGTGTTCAGCGAGACGGAACTGCAGGCCCTGCGCGAGCGCGTCGAGGCCGAGGGCAATGAACAATTGGAAGTTCAGACGAACGGGGAGCCCGTCGGCGAAGAACGTCCCTCCACGCGCTTCCGCTGGGTGGAGTTGTATTCCTCCGAGCGGCTTCAGCGTCTGATGCTGTCCTGGAAAGAACGGGGCTTTAACAGTTCCCAGTTCTTCCATTCCGAGACACCGCTGTTCCTGCTGGCCGAAGGCGAAAAGCCGGGGCTGCCGCTGCACTCGCTGCGGGACTTCCTGATCACCCTGCGCGAGCAGGGCCGCCAGCGCGTGAACATCACCCGCTACAAAGGATTGGGCGAAATGAATCCCGATCAGCTTTGGGAAACCACCATGAACCCCTCGAACCGCCGTATGACGCAGGTCATCCTCGAAGATGCCGTCAAGGCCGACCAGATATTCACCATCCTGATGGGCGATGAAGTGCCCCCGAGACGTGCGTTTATCGAGGAAAACGCCCTCAACGTGCAGAATCTTGATATTTAACCCCCGCAAAGCAGAACAGGGTATCCCATGAAGTACGAAAACGAGCGTCTGGACCGGATCAACATTGAAGATGAAATGCAGCGAGCCTACATTGACTACTCCATGAGTGTCATTGTCGGGCGTGCGCTGCCGGATGTGCGTGACGGCCTGAAACCCGGCAACCGCCGCATCCTCTATGCCATGAAAGAAAGCGGCTGGACCCACAGCAAGGCCTTCGTCAAATGCGCCAAGGTCGTCGGCGCCGTTATCGGTAATTACCATCCCCACGGCGATTCCGCCGTCTACGACACCCTCGTCCGCATGGCCCAGGATTTCTCCATGCGCTACATGTTCATCAATGGGCAGGGAAACTTCGGCAGCATCGATGGCGACCGCGCCGCCGCCTACCGATACACCGAATGCCGCCTCATGGGCTTTGCGGAAGAAATGCTCGCCGACATCGAAAAGCGCACGGTGGATATGCGCCCCAACTTCGATGAATCCCTTCAGGAACCCACCGTACTGCCCGCCCGCGTGCCCAATCTGCTGGTGAACGGCTCCACGGGTATCGCCGTCGGCATGGCCACCAACATCCCCCCGCACAACCTCGGCGAGGTGGTCGATGGCATTATTCATCTCATTGATCATCCCGACGCCTCCGTCGCCGATCTCTGCCGCTTTGTCACCGCGCCCGACTTCCCCACCGGCGGGCAGATCCGAGGCGTCAATCCCATCCGCGAATTCTATGAAACCGGACGCGGGCGCATCAAACTCCGGGGCGTCGCCGAAATTGAAGAGAATGAAAAGGACAAGGACCGCATCCTCATCACCGAAATTCCCTACACGGTGAACAAGACCTCCCTGATCCTGAAAATGGCCGCGCTCGTTCACGAAAAGGTCCTCGAAGGCATCTCCGACATACGCGATGAATCCGGCAAGGAAGGCATACGCATTGTCATTGAACTCAAACGCAATGCCGTCCCCTCCATCCTCCTCAACAAAATCTATAAACACACCCAGCTCGAAATCACCTTCGGCGCCATCATGCTCGCCATCGATCACGGGCGCCCGCGCACCATGAACCTCAAAGAGGTCATGGAGTGCTTCATTACCCATCGCTTCGATGTCGTCACCCGCCGCATCACCTTCGACCTCGAAAAAGCCGAGGCACGCGCCCATATCCTCGAAGGATTCCGCATTGCCATGGCCAACATGGATCAGGTCGTGCGCATTATCCGCGAATCCAAAGACCGCGAAGAGGCCCAGAACGAACTCATCGCCCGCTTCGGCTTCTCCGAAATTCAGGCCAAATCCATCCTCGATATGCGCCTCTACCAGCTCACCGGCCTCGAACAGGACAAGGTCGAGCAGGAATACGCCGAAATCATGAAACAGATCGACTACCTGCGCGGCCTCCTCGCCGACCATCAGAAAATCTACGGCGTTATCAAGGAAGACCTTCAGGACATCCGCACACGCTATGCCGATGGGCGCCGCACCGAAGTGATCGTCGATGAAGGTGAAATCAACATCGAAGATCTCATCGCCGACGATCCGCAGGTCATCACCATATCGCACACCGGCTACATCAAGCGCGTACCGCTGGTGGATTACCGCCAGCAGCGTCGAGGCGGCAAGGGCGTGATCGGTATGGACACCAAAGACGAAGACTTTGTCGAACACGTCTATTCCGCCACCGCCCACGACACCCTCCTTTGCTTCACCGACGACGGGCGCATGCACATGATGAAGGTCTACTCCATCCCCGAAGGCAGCCGTGCCTCGCGCGGCAAGGCCATTGTCAACCTGCTCCAGATCGGCGCCGAACAGAAAATCGCCGCCATGATCCCCATTCGCGAATTCAGCGAAGACCTCCACCTGGTCATGGTCACCGAAAAAGGCGTTGTCAAGAAAACCAACCTCTCCGCCTACCGCAACGTGCGTGCCTCCGGCCTCATCGGCGTCAATATTGATGAAGGCGACCGCCTCATCGGGGTGCGGCTGACCGATGGCTCGAGCCGGCTCATGCTCACCACCCGCAACGGCATGACCATTCACTTCGAGGAATCCCAACTGCGCGATCAGGGCCGTGCCACCCGGGGCGTACGCGGAATCAATTTGGCCGCAGGCGATGTCGTTGAGTCCATCACCGTCGTCGAAGAGGGCGCCACCCTCCTGGTCGTCACCGAAAACGGCTATGGCAAACGCACCGAATTTGATGAATACCGCCTCACCCGCCGAGGCGGCAAAGGCGTCATGACCATACGCACCAGCGAACGCAACGGGAAAGTCGTATCCGCCCATGCCGTCCAGCCCGACGATGCCCTCATGGTCGTCACCGAAGGTGGGCAAACCATTCGCATCGGCCTGCAGGAAATGCGCGTACTCAGCCGCGTGACGCAGGGTGTCCGGCTCATGAACCTCGCCGAAGGCGATCGCCTCATGTCCGTGGCCCGTCTCAGCGCCGACGAGGCCGAAGAGGACTCCACCGGTAATCCCGAGGATGACTCCAACGGCGATGGCACCGAGCCGGAAACCATTGAAGCCCCCGAAGATGTCGAGGAAACCACGGACCCGGATTTCGAAGAGGACGACACGCCCTAACCCGGCGCCGGCCCATGCATCTGGAACTCTCAGCCCTGTTCGCCACCCAGTTGCAGAGCTACCCGCTCGCTGAAAATTTCGAAGGCATCCGCTACCAATTCGACCGCTTCTACGGGTTTGACCTCCGTAATTCCATTCCCTATCAGGCCCTGCTCACCCGGGACTTCTCCCGGTATGCCGATTATGTGCGGAAAACCGGACAAAAAGAACACAGCCCCGAAGCCTTTCTGCGCCTCTACAACGAATTCGACCTGACCAAAATGCCCCCCATACAGCTCCTCTATTGGGAGCAGATCGACCGCTTTTCCATTCTCGACGGCGTACACCGCCTATCCATCCTGCTTCAACGCCACATCCTCACCGATACCATCCCCCTCGACCTGCTGCACATCAACTACCCCAAAGAAACCGTCCAAAACCTCCTGCTCCTCCTCCGCAAAACCACCCGGGAATGCAAATACAACGGCTGGAAAAACTCGCCGGCACTGCCTGCCGGTTACCACTCCTTCTCCTTCGCCAACATCCACATCCGAGGGCAACGCGATGCCGCCGCACGACTCAACGAATTCCGAAAACACGTCTCCTTCAAAGGAAAAAACGTCGTCGATTTCGGATGCAACACCGGCGGCATGCTCCTGCACCTCCCCGAAATCCGGTATGGACTCGGACTCGACTACGATGCCGACTGCATCGCCGCCGCCACCTACATCAACAAAATCCAGCACCTCTCTTCGCGCCACCTCGAATTCGTCCCCTGCGATTTGATCCAGGAAGAGAGCCAAGCCATCCGGCAGCGCATCACCTTCAAACCCGACATCCTATTCCTCCTCTCCCTCGGCTCCTGGATCACCAATTGGCCGCGCCTCTATCAACTCGCCTGCGACTACGCCGACGCCATAATCATCCTCGAAGTCAACAACGCCGAAGAAGGAAAAACACAACTCGGATTCTTCCGTCAACGTGGATACGACTTGCAGGAAATCGTCGCCCATTCCACCGATGACATCACCGGAAATGCCCGCCGCCAAACCTATCTGGCCCGTCGGAGAGCAGAGAGAAGGACATAGACTATAGACCATAGACCGTAGACAGGGAGGAGAGACTACAGACTACAGACTATAGACTATAGACCATAGACTGGAGACCGTAGACCGGGGGGAGAGAGGGGCCGGATTCTTTTTCCTCCACGCCTTCCATTCGTTGCTTTCTTCATTCGTTGGGATCATTCCTCTACATGCCAGGTGCCTGCGGGCCGCAGGCGCTTACTGCTTCGCTGAAGCTTCGCAGTACGAGCCCTTCCACCGCGACCACCCCCTCTTCCTTCGTGGATTTGTGTGAGCCCCTTTTTGCGTTCCTTGCGCTCTTTCGCGGCTGTTTTTCACACCCTTTTCTGGCATGGAGGCCCATGCCGCTCCCAAATATTTTTTGTTCCAGCTCTGTGTACTCTGTGTTCTCCAGTGACTGAAAGGAACGGGTG
>JAQVYB010000190.1 GCA_028708815.1 Kiritimatiellia bacterium
TAGGTATCGGCCACCTTGATCAGCATTTCCGGGAGCGACCCGGTCTCCTCGCCCACTTCGATCATACTGACCACCATCGGCGGAAAAACGCCGGCGGCTTCAATAGGCGGTGTCATGTTTTCCCCCTCCTTCACGCTGTCATGCACATTCTCGGCCGCACGGGCAATGACGGCGTTACCCGCCGTATCCCGCACAATATTCAGCGCCTGCAGCACGGGCACACCCGCCCGCATCAGCGTGCCGAGCGTCCGCGAAAAGGTGGCAATCGAGGTCTTCTGCGTTAAATTCCCGAAGACCGGTGCGCGGAGTTTGGCGCGGTCAATGAGCAGGCGCCCCTTCTTCGTCTTCCCGACAAGTTTAAGCGCCACCACCAAGACGGCTATACCGCCGATCACAAACGGGGCGCGGGAAGTCAGCGTGTTGCTCATGTTCATCACAAACTGCGTCAGCGGAGGAAGCGCCGCTCCTTCCAGCAGGTCATTAAAAATCGCCTGGAACTTGGGAATAATAAAGACCATCAGGAAGGCCACAATACCCACGGCCATGCAAAGCACCACCACCGGATAAACCATGGCGCTCACCACTTTGCTCTTAATGGCCTGAGCCTTTTCCATGAACTCGGCCAATCGATCCAGAATCTGATCCAGGATACCGCCCACTTCACCGGCCTTGACCATGTTCACATACAGCCGGTTGAAGATCTTCGGATGATTGCTCATCGCATCGGCCAACGTATTGCCGCCCTGAATGGACTCGGCCATCGTGACCACCGCATTGCGAAGGACCGGGTTTTTCTCCTGGCGCTGCACGACCTGCAAGGCGCGGATAAGCGGCAGCCCGGCATTGATCAGAATGGAGAGCTGTCGGGTAAACGTCATCAACTGCTTGGCCTTTACCCGGGTGGTCAGCGAAGGCAGTTTAATGCTCATGCTGAGCGAGCCGCCGCCTTTGCCGGAGCCGCCTTTTGCCGAACCCGCCTTTTTCTTCTTATCGCCACTGCGCTCGACCTGCGCGGGGAAGAGTCCTTTCTTTCGAAGCGCGGCCAAAGCCGCGTCTTCCGAACCGGCATCCACGATGCCCTTGATTTCCTTGCCCTTGGAATCCAATGCGCTGAACTGATATTTTGCCATAACGCTTCTCTCCGCTTTGATCTCTTCAAGTATACTTTAAAACCTCTTCCACCGTAGTGAGCCCGTCCAGAATGCTGCGTATGCCGTCATGCCGCAGCGTGCGCATGCCCATTTCAACGGCCTTGTCGGCAATGACCATGGAGGGTTTCCGCTCATTGATCAGATCCCGAACCGGATCGGTAATCCGCAGATATTCGTAAATACCCTTTCGACCCCGGTAGCCGGTGTTGGAGCAGTGCGAACAACCGGCGCCGTAATAGAAATCCCGATCGCCGATCTCGTCGCGTTTCAGCTTGAGGCGGGAGAGAATATCATCGTCCGGCTTGTAAGGGGTCTTGCAGTGCGTACAGATTTTACGGGCCAGGCGCTGGCCGAGTACGGTTTGCAGGGTGGAGGCAATCAGAAACGGCTCCACGTTCATATCAATCAATCGGGTAATGGCGCCGGCCGCATCGTTCGTGTGCAGCGTACTGAACACCAAGTGACCGGTCAGCGAAGACTGGATGGCAATCTGCGCGGTATCGAGGTCGCGTATTTCACCGATCATGATGATGTCGGGGTCCTGACGGAGAAAGGCGCGCAGCACCCGGACAAACGTCACGCCGATGGCTTCGTTCACCGGCACCTGAACAATCCCGTCGATATCGTATTCGACGGGATCCTCCGCCGTCAGAATTTTGTTCTCCACGGTATTAAGACGTTTGAGGGCGGAATACAGGGTGGTGGTTTTTCCGGAACCGGTCGGACCGGTCACCACGATAATGCCGTTGGGTTTTTTAATGTCATCAATGAAGGCCGTGTAGACATCTTCGGGCATGCCCAGCACTTCGAGATCGAGCTGGACGGCGCTCTGGTCCAAAATACGAAGCACCACGCTTTCACCGAACTGAGTCGGCAGCGTGGATACGCGAAAGTCCACCGATCGGCCCGCGATATTAAGCTGGATGCGGCCATCCTGGGGCACGCGCCGTTCCGCAATGTTGAGACCGGAAACCACCTTGATGCGCGAGATCACCGGCAGGGCCAGATGCTTGGGCGGCGGGGCCATTTCATACAATGCACCATCGACACGGTAACGGATTTTAAATTCATGCTCAAAAGGCTCGAAGTGCACGTCGGACGCGCGGTCTTTCACGGCCTGATAGAGCACCAGATTCACGTAGCGTACCACCGGCGCCAGATTGGCGGCATGTTCCAGATCCTGCAGGATGTCCTCCCGCTCGACCCCCGCCAATGCTTCGCCCGCATCTTCCAACTCCGAGCCCAGTTCCATCAGCATGTCGCCCACGGACTCGCTGTCGTCCCCGTAATATTTGGTAATCCGATCACGGATTTCCTCTTCACGCGCCACAACAAAAGAAACATCGCGCGTCAGCACGAACATGATCTCATCCACCACCTCGGGACTGAGCACATCATAGGTGGCAAAGGTAATGTGGGTTTCGTCTGATTCCACCGGGAAAATATTATACATCCGGGCCACGCTGGCCGGAATGCTGCGGAGCACTTCCTGCGGAACATCCAGTTCCGCCAGATTGACCAGCGGCACACCCAGTGATTCCGAGACATCTTTGAGCACATCCTCTTCCGAGATGATCTGCATATCCACCAGCACCAACCGCACGGATTTGCCCGTCCGCTGATGCTCGTCAATAATCTCTCCGGCCTGTTCCTGGGTTAACTGCCCGTTTTCCAGCAGTTGCTGCAGAATCGGCTCCTCGTATTGAATGTCTGACATGTGCGGCCCTATTTCTTTTTATTAATCGAATCCAAACGTTCCGCCTGCGCCTCGCGATCCTGCGCTCGGGCGAGGGCGTCTTCGTAGCTGATGATGCGTCGCTCATACAGATTATACAGGCTGTCATCCATGGTAATCATGCCCATGCGCGCACCCGTTTGAATGTCGGAGCGAATGCGAAAGGTTTTCTTTTCACGAATCAGATTGCGGATAGACGGAGTGGCGGCCATGAATTCGCAGGCAAGCGCCCGTCCGGAAATATCCACACGCGGAATCAGCTGCTGAGAAATCACGCCCACCATGCACCCGGCAATCTGAAGGCGTACCTGTTCCTGCTGCTGGGTCGGGAAGGCATCGATGATCCGGTCAATACTCTCGGTTGCTCCGGTGGTGTGCAGGGTGGAAAGGACCAGATGGCCGGTCTCTGCGGCGGTCACGGCGGCTTCCATGGTTTCCAGATCGCGCATTTCCCCGATCATGATCACATCCGGATCCTGCCGCAGCCCGCGCCGTATAGCCTCCGAAAAGGTGGGCACATCCGAATGGAGTTCCCGCTGACTGACGAGGCAGTTCTTCGGTTCATGATAGTATTCGATGGGATTCTCGATCGTAATAATATGGCCGTTGCGTTCCTGATTGATGATATCCAGCATACTGGCCAGCGTGGTGGTTTTCCCCGAGCCGGTTGGCCCGGTCACGAGAATAAGCCCGCGGTGTGCATTCAGCATGCCCTGCACCTGATGCGGCAGACCCATGCTTTCCAGGCTCATCAGTTCCGAGGGAATCAGACGAAGCACCAGACTGATACGCCCGCGCTGACGAAAAATGCTCGTGCGGAAACGCGCTTGTTCACCATAGGAAATGCAGAAATCCGCCCCGCCCTTTTGCTCAATTTCCTGCACGTGCTGGGCATTGGCCAGCGCATGCATACACCACTCGGTATCCGCCTCCATAAGCGGGGGCAGTTCCACCGGGCTGAGCAACCCATCCACACGCAGCATCGGTGGCACACCCACTGAAAGATGCAGGTCGCTGGCCCTTTCATCCACGGCCAATTGCAGCAGGCGCTCCAAATCCACCGGGCTGTTTTCTTGAACGTTCAATTGCTGTCTCCCATCGTAACGCGCAGCACCTCTTCCAGCGTGGTCATGCCGTTGAGCACCTTGCGCAGACCATCCTCGCGCAGCGTGCGCATCCCGAGCTCGCGCGCCCGCTTCCGCAGCTCGGCCGAACTGATCTGCTCATAAATCATATGCCGTATTTCCTCGTTGATCTGTAGAATTTCAAAGAGCCCGGCGCGCCCGCGATAGCCCGTCATGCCGCATTCATTGCACCCCTGCCCCTTATAGAGTGTGGCAGCCAGCATCTGTTCGGCGGCGGGCCCGAGGAGGCGCAGTTCGGCCTCGCTGGGTTTGTATTCCGTGCGGCATTTCTTGCAGATTTTCCGGGTCAGGCGCTGGGCCATGATGGCCTGCGTGGAGGAGGAAACGAGGAAAGGCTTCACGCCGATGTCGATCAGACGGGTCACCGCGCTCGGGGCATCGTTCGTATGCAGCGTGCTGAACACCAAATGACCGGTCAGCGAGGCATTCACGGCGATCTCCGCCGTTTCGATGTCGCGGATTTCACCAATCATGATAATATTCGGCGCCTGACGCAGAATGGCACGCAGCGCTGCGGCAAAGGTCATCCCGATATCCGCGCGCACATGCACCTGATTAATACCTGAAATCTGATATTCCACGGGATCTTCCACCGTGATGATCTTGCGGTCCGGCTTGTTGATCTGATTCAAACAGGCGTAAAGCGTCGTGGTCTTGCCCGATCCGGTGGGGCCCGTGACCAGAATAATCCCATCGGCCAAATCCACCAGCCGCTCGAAGGTGGCCTGATCATCGGCCAGGAATCCCAACTGCGGAAGGCCCAGCATCAGCCCCTGCTTATCCAGAATACGCATGACGATGCTTTCCCCGTGATTGGTCGGCACGGAAGACACGCGCAAATCCAATTGCCGATCCATCACCGGCACCATAATCCGTCCATCCTGCGGCACCCGCTTCTCGGACATCTTCATGTTGGCCATGATTTTCAGGCGGCTGATAATGGCCGACTGCAGTTTGCGCGGCGGGCTTTCCACTTCATGCAGCACGCCGTCAATACGATAGCGCACCCGAAATTCCTTGGAGAGCGGCTCCAGATGAATATCCGAAGCCCGGTTGCGGAACGCCTCGAGAATAATCAGGCTCACCAGCTTGATGATCGGCGCATCCGCCTCGGTCATGTCCACGCCTTCGGCCAATTGATCGCCGGAGTCGGCCACCGTAACGTCCGCACCACCCTCCCGAATATCCTGCAACGCATTATCCACCGAATCCGCCGTAAAGGCATAGTAATGATTCAGGGCGTCTTCGATTTCATCCGCCGGCGCCACGGCGCCGTCCACATTGCATTTCAGCACGTAGCGCAGGCCATCGAGCGTATCCACGTCAAACGGATTGCTCAGCGCCACCGTGAGCGAACCTTCCGTGCGGTAGATCGGCACCACGCGGAATCGGCGGGCCACTTCCGGCGGAACAGACCCGATCACCTCCTTCGGAATGTCCACATTCTTCAGGCTGACCACTTCCATTCCGAACTGACTGGCAATCGCTTTGAGCACCTCCGGTTTGGTCACCCACTCCGCTTCCTCCAGAACGTCGGAAATGTCCTTGTCCTGTTCCTGCGACAACCGCAGCGCTTCCCGGCCCTGCTCGAAGGTGATCAACCCCATGCTTTCCAGAATTTCCAGGATATATTCGTCGTTCGCAGTCACCCGTATAATCTCCTCGCATCCGGCGCGGCAACACCCGCTTGGCCAAAGCGTTCGTTTCAATGATAAAACATGCCCGCCCATACGGTTAGGCAATAATGACGGATCAAGTTACACCGTTCTTCCGGCGGTGTCAATGGAACCCCGTCCGGAACGAGTGGGTCACCACCATCGTCCCCATCCGCCACACGCGGCTTAATCATCGCCTCCACCGAGCAATCCCGACCGCAGGGCATAATACAGCAGGGTCAGCAGCGCCGTGACCGCCGACGCCACATACGTCAGAAAAGCCGCATTCAACACGGCGGACGCCCCGTCCAGTTCCATGGGTGTAACCACCCCTGACGACACCATCAATTTCTTTGCCCGTGCACTCGCATCCCACTCCACCGGCAACGTTACAATCGAAAACACCACCGCCGCCGCAAACAGCAACACCCCGAACTTCATCAGCACCGGCATGTGAAAGAGCATCCCCAAAATAAAGAATATATAGGAAGAACTGCTGCCGAACTGCGTCACCGGCACCAACACCGAACGCAGATGCAGCGGGCCGTAACCCGAGGCCTTCTGCAAGGCATGTCCCGCCTCGTGACAGGCCACCCCCACGGCGGCCAGCGAATGGGATTGATACACCTCGTGCGAAAGACGCAGCGTATTCGTGCGCGGATCAAAATGATCGCTCAGAAAACCCTTTGTCGGCTCGATATCCACATCGTAAATCCCCTGCGAGCGCAGCATCGTCGCCGCCGCCTGCGCCCCGGTCTGGCCCGTGGAATTGGGCACCTTGGAATACTTCGAGAACGTCCCCTTCGTCAGGCCGGAGGCAATCATCGCCAGGATCAACCCCGGCGCCAGCAGAATAAAATACAACGGATCAAATATCATAGCATACTCCTGTTCACCCTCTTCGATTTCGGCAGCTCGGTATTATCCAATCCCGGCGCATTCGGTAAAGATTATTATGCCGGATGAAAGAACCCATGCGGCTCCCGGCTACTGCCGTTCCCGGTAGATTGTAAAGTGAAGTTTCGCGTTTGATGGTCTCTTGATTTATTATTTTTAGGCATTGGCGAAGGTCTCGTAGAGCTCTGTTGGAGTGCAGTAGTCGAGT
>JAQVYB010000029.1 GCA_028708815.1 Kiritimatiellia bacterium
CAAGGCCCTCGAATTCAAAACGCTCGAAGAATTGCGCGAGGCCGGCGAACGCAAAAAGGCAGAATTCTTCGATGATATGCCCGATAACGTGGTCGATGGCGCTGCCGTGACCACTGTCAAGGGCCTCCAGTTCAAAAAACCGCTCTTTGAATTCTCCGGTGCCTGCGCCGGATGCGGTGAAACGCCCTATGTGAAGCTACTCACTCAGGTTTGCGGCGAAAACATGGTGGTGGCCAATGCCACCGGCTGTTCCTCCATCTATGGCGGAACCTTCCCCACGATCCCCTACTGCAAATCCAAAGAAGGCCGCGGACCGGCTTGGGGTAACTCCCTCTTCGAAGATAATGCAGAATACGGCATGGGCATGCGACTCGCGGTAGACAGCAACCGCAAGCAGCTTTGGCTCAATGTGGATAAACTGCTTGAAAAGGGCACCAACGAAGACCTCAAAGCCGCCCTGCTTAAGGCCCGGGAAATCTGTGCGAACAATGTCATCAGCGATGAAGCCGTTGCCGCGCAGAATGCCGTCAAGCTCCTCCTGCCGGGCTCCCTGCAGGACGCCGACGAGGCCACCAAGCCCATTCTTCGCAAGATCACGGAACTCCAGGATTACTTTGTGGACAAGGCCGTCTGGATCATCGGCGGTGATGGCTGGGCCTACGACATTGGCTACGGCGGACTCGACCACGTGGTCGCCTCCGGCAAAAACGTCAACATCCTGGTGCTGGATACGGAAGTCTATTCCAACACCGGCGGTCAGGCCTCCAAATCCACGCCGATCGGTGCGGTGGCTCAGTTCGCCAATGGTGGCAAGCGCCTCGGAAAGAAAAAACTGGGCTTCATGTGCATGAGCTATGGCTACGTCTATGTGGCCTCCGTGTCGATGGGTGCCAACCGCATGCAGACGCAGAAGGCCTTTATGGACGCCGTGAATTACGACGGTCCCTCCATCATTATTTGTTATGCCCCCTGCATTGCGCATGGTATCGACATGATGAAATCGCAGGAAGAGGAAAAACGCGCCGTGGAAGCCGGCTACTGGCCCCTCTTCCGCTACGATCCGCGCCTCGAGGACGGCAAGCGCTTCATCTGGGAAACCAAAGAGCCTACCGCGTCCTTCCAGGACTTCATCCGCAGTGAACGGCGCTATACCGCTCTGTTCAAAACGGCACCCAACCAGGCCGAAGAACTCTTCAAGGCCGCCGAAGTGGATGCCAAAAAACGCATGGAGTTCTACAAGCGCATGGGCGAAGTCATGTAAACAGGGGGTTGTTCAAACCCGATCATTCGGACGACCGCGCATGATGTTCTGCGCGGTCGTCCTGTTTAGACCTGAAGGAGGTTCGCGTGAAGGAGGAAACCATACCCCTGGGAATGTTCGAGGCCAACTGCGTTTTACTCTACGACGAGGATTCCAGGCACGCCGTCGTCGTGGATCCCGGAGGCGATGCTCACGCCCTCCTGGCCGCGCTGAAACGCCTCAACTTAAAACCCGTTGCCTGCCTCCTTACCCACGGACACATGGACCACGTCAGCGCGCTTGCCGAACTGATCGAAGCCTATCCTTGTCCCGTCTATCTGCATCCTTCCGATGCCGTCTGGGCATTCACTCAGGCCAATCAAATGCTCCCGTATTACGAGACGCCTCGCCAACCCGCCGCACATCTCCTCCCTGTTTCCGACAACCAGCGCATCCCCTCCGAATTCGGAGAAATACAGGTTATCCATACCCCCGGGCACAGCCCCGGATCCGTCTGCTACTTCCTGGAAGAACACGGCCTTCTACTCTCCGGCGATACCCTCTTCAAAGGTTCCGTCGGGCGCACCGATCTGCCCGGCGGAAACCCCTCCGAACTCGCCCGTTCCATCAAGCGCCTAAAGACCATGCCCAATAGCACACGCATCATCCCCGGCCACGGCCCGGAAACCACCATGGAACGTGAAAAATCCGCCAACTATTTTCTCCAGGACGGCCTGATTTGAAGAGGCCGGTTAAACAATGTCCAACGTCAGAAGGGTTTTGAATCGAAGTTATTCCACAAAACCGCTTTACGGGTTTGGCGGTGGATTGTATTATGACCGGCCATGCGTATAAAGACCATAGCCATAGGTTGCGATCACGGTGGATTTGATTTGAAAACGGAACTGATCGCGCACCTGCGTTCGCAGGGTTATACCGTGACCGACTGCGGGTCACGCGATAAATCACCGGTGGACTACCCTCGAATCGCCTATGCCGTCGCCCTTCGCGTGGCCACAGGTGAATGCGAACGCGGCATTATTATCGACGGCGCAGGAATCGGCTCCTGCATGACCGCCAACAAAGTCAAAGGCGTACGCGCCGCCGCCTGCTACAACGAAGCACTCGCCAATAACTGCCGTGAACACAACAACGCCAACGTGCTGACGCTCGGTTCCGGTCAGACCGATCCCACACTGGCCCGCAGAATCACCGATATTTTTCTCACCACCGAATGCTCTGCGGATCGCCACCTGCGCCGCGTGCAACTCATCAACGATTTGGACCAACATCGACTAACCACTAACCCGAAGGAGGAATCCGTGGATCTTTCTCCTCAAGACATTGAGAAAATCGCGCGGCGTGTGAAAGAGATCATAACCACAGGTGGAGCCGGCGGAACAACCGCTGCTTCAGGCGCGCCCGATGCGCGCACCCTGGCCAACATGATTGATCACACCTGTCTGAAGCCGGATGCAACCAAAGCCGAGATCAAGAAGCTCTGTGAAGAAGCCATGCAGCATCGTTTCTTCTCCGTATGCGTCAACTCCACGTTTGCATCGTTTGCCCATTCCATCATCAAGGACTCATCGGTCAAGTTGTGTTGCGTGGTAGGGTTCCCGCTGGGTGCCCAGCCTCCCCAGATCAAGGCTCTGGAAGCACGTCAGGCCATACGCGACGGCGCCAATGAAATTGACATGGTGATCAATATCGGCGCTCTCAAAGATGAAAATTATGCGTTGGTGGAACGGGACATTCGCGCCGTGGTGGAAGCCTGCAAAGAGCGCTCCGTTCTCTCCAAGGTGATTCTGGAAACCTGCTTGCTGACCGACGAGGAAAAAGTCAAGGCCTGCCAGCTCAGTATGAGGGCACGTGCCGATTATGTCAAAACCTCCACCGGCTTCAGCAAAGGCGGTGCAACGGCGGAAGATATCGCCCTGATGGCGCGTACGGTGGCCCCGGCACGAATGGGCGTCAAGGCCTCCGGCGGAGTGCGCACCTATGAGGATGCCATCGCCATGATTCAGGCGGGCGCCACGCGAATAGGCGCCAGCAGCAGTGTGGGTATTATCAACAAAGTGAAACCGGAATCGGGAGGGAAGTACTAATGGCTGAATTAAGAACCTATTGTTTCCTGGACAGTCTGCAACCGCAGTTCGCCTCATTTCAGGCAACCATTTCGCAGGGATTTCTGCCCCGACCAGGGCAGGCTTCGCTCTTTGTGGAAATCGCCCCGGGCATTGCCATCAATGAGGTGATGGATGTTGCGCTCAAGGCTACCAACGTCACCCCCGGCATGCAGATTGTCGAACGCTCGTTCGGGATGCTGGAATTGCACTCAGACTCCCAGGCCGATGTGCGCGAGGCCGGACGGGCCATTCTCAAGGCCCTTAACCTGGATGAAAATGAACGCATCAAGCCGAAGGTCTTTTCCAGCCAGGTGATTCGCCATGTGGACGACCACCAGACCCAGCTCATTAATCGTATGCGGCACGGCAACATGATCCTGCCCGGACAATCCATGTATATCATGGAAGTGGCCCCGGCCGGTTATGCCGCGCTGGCCGCCAATGAAGCCGAAAAAGCCGCCGACATCAATATCCTTGAGGTGCGGGCGGTCGGCAGCTTCGGTCGAGTCTATCTCGGCGGTGAAGAACGCGATATTGAAGTGGGATTCCGCGCCGCTGAAGCGGCGATTGCATCCATTGTCGGCAAAGAAGAAAAATAAACAAACAACGTAAGAAGCGGCCCGTCCCGAAATCCGGGGCTCAGGCCGATAACGTAAACACATAAAAAGGAGCAGTGTCATGGCAGAAGCATTAGGCATGATTGAAACCCGTTCATTTCCGGCAACCGTTGAAGCCGCCGATGCGATGGTCAAAGCGGCCAAAGTCGAACTGGTCAACTATGAAAAAACCGGCGGCGGCTATTCCTGTGTGGTCGTGCGCGGCGACGTGGCTGCCGTCAAAGCGGCCTGTGATGCCGGCCAAATTGCGGCCGCACGCGTGGGCGAAGTGGTCGCGGTCCATGTCATTGCCCGTCCGCATGTGAATGTGGATGCCGTACTGCCTCTCGGACGCGAAGCCGCGGCGGAATAACCTGCGCTCCAACGAGAGGTGAATCATGAATCTCGGAAGAGTGACCGGCACAGTGGTTTCCACGCATATCGAGGAAACCATGAAGGGCATCAAGCTGCTGGTGGTCCAGTATGTGGATCATATGGGTAAGGAAACCGGAGCACAGGCCGTTGCTGCCGACGCCATGGGCGCCGGCATCGGCGAAATGGTCCTGGTGGCCACAGGCAGTTCTGCTCGACAGACCGTGGCTACGCAGAACCGCCCGTGCGATGCGGTAATCATGGCCATCGTGGATACGTGGGCCATCAACGACAAAACCGTCTACACCAAGTCAGAAGACGTCTGAATTCAGACGTCCTCTCTCCCGGGGTGAACGCACTTCGTTTTGTGGTTGAATGTCCCGGCGGGGTTTTGCTGGACCGGCCTTTGCGCCTCGGCATGGGAAGATCCGTGTCCGAGTATCGGTGCCATACGCCTGAAGGATGATGTATAAAGAAAAGAGGTAAATGAAATGGCTGGCTTGACGGATCGCGATATTGACCTCATCGCCCGACAGATTGCGGCAGACTTGCGCCGGGGAACTTCTCCTGCGCCGTCTTCCGCTTCAGCATCCACGAAACCCATCGAGGTTTCCCGTGGCGGCGGGTCCGGCTTGGGTATCTTTGAGACCGTGGATCAGGCCGTGGCGGCCGCCGGAAAGGCGCAGACGGACTTTGCGGCGCTCTCCATGGAAAAACGCGCGGAAATCATTGCTGATATTCGGCGTGTCATGGTGGAAGAAGCGGCCGCGCTGGCCAAAGAGGCTTTCGAGGAAACCCGCCTCGGTCGGTTCGATGACAAGATCCTGAAAAATATTGTCGCCGCACAAAAGACCCCCGGCACGGAAGACCTTATTCCCCTCGCCTTCTCGGGTGACTGCGGGCTGACCATCGAGGAACCCGCGCCCTTTGGAGTGATCGGGGCCATTGCGCCAACCACAAATCCCACTTCCACCATCATCTGCAATGCCATCGGCATGATCGCAGCGGGTAACTCGGTCGTATTCAATGCGCATCCCAGGGCAAAGAATGTTTCCGCGCACAATGTGTCCATGCTGAATGAAATCATCGTGCGTCATGGCGGACCGGCCAATGTCATCACCTGTGTAGCCGTGCCGACCATTGAGAGCGCCGGGCAACTGATGAAGCACAAGGATATTCGCCTTCTGGTGGTGACCGGCGGCGGCGCGGTTGTGGAAGCAGCCATGCAGAGTGGCAAGCGGGCCATTTGCGCCGGCCCGGGCAATCCACCCGTCGTGGTGGATGAAACGGCCAACATTGAACAGGCCGGACGCGATATCGTCCTGGGGGCCTCCACCGATAACAACATCATCTGCGTGTGCGAAAAACAGTGCATCGTGGTCGATAAAGTGGCGGATGAACTGCTCAAGGTCATGCAGCGAAACAATGCATTTCTGATTGATAAAGGGCTCCTCCCGCAACTCGAAAAAGCGATGTTCGCAAAAATGGCCGGTCCGCGGGGCCATGCCACCATTAACCGCGACATGGTTGGACAGAATGCGGGCGTCATTCTCTCTCAAATCGGCATCAACGTGCCGGATACCGTTCGTCTGGGCATCATCGAGGTGCCTGAAGATCATCCCATGGTCTGGACCGAGCAGATGATGCCGATCATGCCGGTGGTTCGTGTGCCGAACGCCGCCTATGCCATCAGCCTGGGTGTCGAATCCGAATTGCGCAACCAGCACTCCGCACACATGCACTCGAAAAATCTTGATAATCTGTCGCGCATGGCCCGCGAAGTCAAAACCAGTATTTTTGTGAAGAACGGGCGCTCGCAGGCGGGTATCGGCCTGACCGGCGAGGGATATGCCTCCTTCACGATTGCCACCCCAACCGGCGAAGGCCTCACCCGAGCACGCGATTTCGCACGCTGGCGGCGCTGTACACTGGTGGACAGCTTCCGGATTGTGTAACCCCATGAAGAAATACCCCGCACTGGCCGTTGTTGAATTCAACTCCATCCCTTCCGGCATGGTGGCCGCCGATGTGATGGGCAAAGAATCGCCCATCTCGCTGATGAAGTGCGGAACCATCAGTCAGGGACGCTATCTGATCCTCATAGGCGGCTCGACCGCCTCGGTGGAAATGGCCCTCGAAGAGGCACGCCATGTCTGTGCCAAGGATATGCTGAATCAGATCTTTCTGCCGGACATCGACCCGCAGTTGCACGATGCCATACTGGGCAAACGCGCCAAACCAAAAACCGGGGCCATGCTCGTGCTGGAATCGGACCACGTGCCGATACATATACGCGCCGCCGAAATGATTCTCAAGGGAACGCCGGTCAGCGTGATTGAGGTGCGGCTGGCCGACAGCGTGCTGAACGGCAAGGCCCTCAGTCTGTATCAGGGCGAACTGCACGATGTTGAAGAGGCGCACGACATCGCAGAACAGCTTTTCAGCGCGGCGGAGGGGTGTGTGCACAGCGAACGGATACTGACCTGGCCTCACAAGGGATTTCTCGGTCAGGTGGCCGGAACCACCTGTTTTCATGAGGCCAAAGGCATGGAATTGAATGGTGAGTATTAATAGGGAGTTTGTTTTATGCGTGTAGGCAAGGTAATCGGGCAATTGGTCGCCTGCGAAATCTATACCGGGATGGAAGGGGTGCCCCTGCTTTGGGTGCAGCCGCTCGATAAAAAAGGAAAAACAAAAGGCAAGCCCACCGTCATGGCCGACTCCACGCGCATGGCCGGTCCCGATGAAATGGTCTTCTACGAAGGCGGGCGCGAAGCCGCGCTCCTGCTCGACCCCTGGTTCGTTCCCGTCGATTATGCCATCGCAGGAATTGTGGACGATTTTTACACCGACCCCACCGCCAACCGGAAAGGAGCCCGATCATGATGCTTGGCAAAGTCATAGGCTCCATCACGGCCACGATACGCCATCCCTTTTTCAATGGACAGCGCATGCTCTCGGTTGAGTTGCTGGATGCGCACGGAAAAACACTGAATGATTATGTGGTGGCCATCGATACCGTGGATGCCGGACCCGGCGATCATGTGCTACTGGTGGACGAAGGAAACAGCGCCCGCCAGATCATTGCCGACAAGGACGCACCGTTGCGCACCGTAATCGTCGGCATTGTCGATGCCGTGGAAACCATGCCCTGCTGAAAAACCGTGGCGCTCGGAGCGTACTACGCTGCCAACACACGCGACTACGCCACCGTATCTATTCCCTCTCGGGTTCTATGCGCAAAAAACAGCTTGCAAGCCAGGCAATGGAAAAACACACGAGGAAGGAAAAGGGGAAATAGTACACCCAGTTCACCTCCGTATATCGCTGAAGAATCCAGGTGGCTGGCACGGAGACAGCCACTCCCGCACACCAAGCGCTGAAACGCCCGCGCCGCGTCAGCATACCCAGCAGAAACAACGCCAACACCGGTGCGCTGAAAAGACTCATAAAGGTGGCAAAGGCCTCCACAATGCCTGCCATCCCTGAAACAAAAAACGCTATCCCCGTAGCCGTTACGCCCAACGCCAGCGTCAAGCCGCGTGCCAGCCTCAGATCATGCTGTTCACTGCGCGGAACGCGACGAAACGGGCGGCAAAAATCATGCACAATCACCGTAGCCAGCGAGTTCAATCCGGAATCCAGGCTCGACATGGCCGCCGCAAAAACGGCGGAAATCAACAGGCCTGAAATACCGTTCGGCAGTTGATGCATGATGAAATACGGAAAGATGCGGTCTCCGGCGGCTTCGGACGGTTGCAAGCCGGGAAACTGCGTGTAGAAAGCGAAAATACCCAGCCCGATAAACAGCAGTATCGAGATCAGCACGCTGTCGGTCACCGCATTGAACACCACGGCCTTGGCCATTCCCTTGTAGGTGCGCACGGCCAACAGACGTTGAACCGTTACCTGGTCCGTTCCGTAATCCTGCATCATCTGAAAGAAAAAAGATACGGCCACCACCACGGCGGACATCCTAAACAAGCTGATTTTCCAATCCAATTGCAAATGGTCCTGCTCACGGGCCGTGTGCAAAATGCCGCTCAGACCATCCGGCACCTCGCCGCAGAGCGTCACCGCCACCCAGATCGCCCCGCCCACCAGAATCACAAACTGCGCCACATCCGTCCAGAGCACGGCAGACAATCCGCCCAGCACGGTATACAGCGTGGCCACCAGTCCGATAATCAGAATGGCCCACGCCATGGGCATCCCGGAGACCACCGACAACGCAAGCGCCGGGGCATACACCACGGTGCCCAACCAACCCAGACGCCCCAGAAGAAACAAACCCGAAGCCACCCGACGCGCCGCCAAACCAAATCGTATGCCGATGTATTCATAGGAGGTCGTCACCTGATGGCGACGATACACCGGATAAAACAAGAAAATCAGGATCGGCGCCAGAAGCGGACTCACCACGGCCACCACAATCAAGGTGATGTTGCTCCGATAGGCCAGTCCGGGAAGCCCCATGTACGTCACGGCACTCGTCAGCGAGGCATACATACTCATTGCCACTGGAAGCCATGGCATCCGCCGACCAGCCAGAAAAAAGTCTTCCGTACTCTTCTGCTTCCGCGAAAAGAACAAACCAATCAGCACCATCACCAGCAGATAGCCAATCAAAATAATGGTATTTTCCAACCCGAATCCGGTTTGTTGCATAGGGGGGATCACCTCCTGACTGTCATCGAACAGCTGTTTTTAATCGTAAAGTCATATTTCTTATCCTTTCTTAATGGGATTTGCGCAAGATTGCTTTTTTCAATAACGACGGGGGCATTTTTTTTGATTAAATTCTTTAATCCCTGAAAAGCGGTGATACATTGCAGCGCCGAAAGCGCCTGTTATCTGGCACAACCGATATGCTCTATCGAGGCGAAGGGCCAAAGAGACCCTCAACCCCGAACCAAAACAGTACGGAACGGATTGATACTATGCCAAAACGCACAGACATAAAGAAGATCATGCTGATCGGCTCCGGCCCGATCATCATCGGTCAGGCCTGCGAGTTCGACTATTCCGGCGTTCAGGCCTGCAAATCGCTCCGCGAAGAAGGTTATGAAGTGGTGCTGATCAACAGCAATCCCGCTACCATCATGACCGATCCGGAGTTTGCCGACCGCACCTATATCGAACCCCTCACCCCCGAAGCCGTACACGAAGTGATCCGACGCGAACGACCCGATGCACTCCTCCCGACACTCGGCGGGCAGACCGCACTCAATCTGGCCATGACCCTCCACCAAACCGGCATCCTTGAGCGGTACGGCGTGGAACTTATCGGTGCAAAGGCCGACGTCATTGAAAAAGCCGAAGACCGTATGCTCTTCAAGCAGGCCATGCAGAAAATCGGGCTTGATCTGCCAATCAGCGGCTCCGCACACACCCTTGAAGAGGCACGCAAGGTGCGCGACAGCATTGGAACCTATCCGCTGGTCATACGCCCCGGATTCACCCTCGGAGGAACCGGCGGAGGCATCGCCTATAATGAGCAGGAATTCGAGGAAATCGCCCAGCGCGGCCTCTTCTACAGCCCCACCAGTGAAATCCTCATCGAGGAATCCGTCCTCGGATGGAAAGAATTTGAACTCGAGGTCATGCGCGATCGAAAGGATAACTGCGTCATTGTCTGCTCCATTGAAAATATCGACCCCATGGGCGTACATACCGGCGACAGCATTACCGTTGCCCCGGCCCAGACGCTCACCGACCGCGAATATCAGATCATGCGCGACGCCTCGCTTGCCGTCATGCGGGAAATAGGCGTGGATACCGGGGGCTCCAACGTCCAGTTTGCGCTCAATCCGGAAAACGGGCGCATGATCATCATCGAAATGAATCCACGTGTCTCCCGTTCCAGCGCCCTGGCCTCCAAGGCCACCGGCTTTCCCATCGCCAAAATCGCCGCCAAACTCGCGGTAGGCTACACGCTCGACGAACTTCGCAACGACATTACCCGCGAAACGCCCGCCTGTTTCGAACCCTCCATCGACTACGTGGTCACGAAGGCGCCCCGTTTTGCCTTTACTAAATTTTCCGCCACGGACAATACCCTCGGCACCCAGATGAAATCCGTCGGCGAAGCCATGAGCATCGGAAAAACCTTTAAACAATCTCTCCAAAAAGCCATGCGCTCGCTGGAAACAGGACGCGCCGGACTCGGTGCCGACGGCAAAGACAATAAATTTGAAGCCTACGATGATGAGATGATGGCGAAGGAACTGCGCCGCCCCAACGCCGACCGGCTTTTCATTGCCCGTTGCGCCTTTCAGCGTGGGTGGTCTCTCGAAAAAGTCCGGGAACTGACCCTGATGGATCCCTGGTTCCTGCGCCATATCGAAGAACTCGCCGCCTACGAAACGGAAATCAAACAGGTCGGCAACCTTGATGGTCTTAAGCAGGATCGACCCCTCTTTCTCCAAACCAAGGAATTCGGCTATTCAGACCGACAAATCGCCTGGCTCCTGAAATGCACCGAGGACGACGTACGTCACGCGCGTATCGAACTGGACATTCTGCCCGTCTACGCCTCCGTGGATACCTGCGCCGCCGAATTCACGGCTTTTACGCCGTACTACTACTCCACCTATGGCGCACTCAATGAAGCCATTCCCTCAGACCGCAAAAAAATCATGATTCTAGGCGGCGGCCCCAACCGCATCGGTCAGGGCATCGAATTCGACTACTGCTGCGTACATGCCTCTTTCGCCCTGCGCGAAGCGGGTTATGAAACCATCATGGTCAACAGCAATCCTGAAACCGTCAGCACCGACTACGACACCAGTGACCGTCTCTACTTCGAACCCCTCACCCTCGAGGATGTCCTCCACATCTACCGCAACGAAAAATGCTGGGGCGCCATCGTACAATTCGGTGGCCAAACGCCCCTCAACCTTGCCCTTGATCTTGAGCGCCACGGCGTGCATATCATCGGCACTGCGCCGAAAGATATCGAAGCGGCCGAAGATCGTAAATATTTCCAGGAACTGGTCACCCGCCTGGGCATCAAACAACCCGCCAATGGGCTCGCCGTCAACATCGAGGAAGCCGAACGCATTGCCGAACGCATAGGCTACCCCGTACTGATGCGCCCCTCCTTCGTCCTCGGTGGACGTGCCATGGTCATTGTGTACGATGTCGAACATCTTCGCAAATACATGCAGGAGGCCGTTTCTGTCTCCAAAGACCGGCCTGTCCTGATTGATCACTATCTGGAAAATGCCCTCGAAGTGGATGTGGACTGCCTTTCCGATGGCGAAACATCCGTCATCGGCGGCATCATGGAGCATGTTGAGTTGGCAGGCGTTCATTCCGGCGACAGCGCCTGCATCATTCCTGCCCCCACCCTTTCCGAACAGGTCAAGGAAACCATCCGGACCCACACCTATGCCCTCGCCAAGGCCCTCAACGTCTGCGGCCTGATGAACATCCAATACGCCATACAGGGCGAAGAAGTATACGTCCTCGAGGTGAATCCGCGCGCCTCACGCACGGTCCCCTTCATCAGCAAGGCCATCGGCGTACCACTCGCCAAAATTGCCGCACGAGTCATGGCCGGTGAAAAACTCGCCGACATCGGCTTCACCGAGGAAGTCATTCCACGACACTACAGCGTCAAAGAAGCCGTTTTCCCCTTCGTTCGCTTCCCCCGAACCGACATTGCTCTAAGCCCCGAAATGCGTTCCACCGGCGAAGTCATGGGCATTGATTCCAGCGTCGGAATGGCCTTCCTCAAAAGCCAGATCGCCGCAGGAGGAAAACTCCCCACCTCCGGAAACGTATTCGTCAGCGTGCGCGATGAAGACAAAAAAGCCATGGTCCCCCTCGCCAGAAAACTGGTCGATCTCGGGTTTATCCTCTACGCCACCGCTGGAACAAGCACCCTCCTGCGCGACAACGCCATCCAAAGCCATGCCCTATTCCGCATTTCCGACGGACGACCCAACGTTCTCGATATGATCGAGGAAAAAAACGTCGGCTGGATTATCAATACCCCGTCCGTTGGACCTAAGCCCAAGGTGGATGAGATAAAAATGCGGACTCATGCCGTCATGCGCGGCATACCCATCACCACCACCCTCGACGGATGCAAGGCCGCCATCAATGGACTCGAGACCCTCCGCATCATGAAACACATTGAAGTGTGCAGCCTACAGGAATATGGACGCCACGCACCCAAACTGAACAGTTAAGAATAAGGATTTATCGCCATGAAAAACTGGAACTGGAAAGAAAAGCGCACAAAACCCGCGTTTCTTGCGCTGGAAAATGGAACCGTTTATCGCGGCTTTTCTGCCGGCGCGCCTGTTACTGCGCTGGGTGAGGTTGTTTTCAACACCGGACTCACCGGCTACCAGGAAATACTCACCGATCCCTCCTATGCCGGACAATTCGTTACCATGACCTGCCCGGAAATCGGCAACACCGGCATCAACGGATCCGACATGGAATCACGCGACTTCTTCGCCAACGGATTCCTCGCCCACCAAATGAACGAACCAAGCAGCTGGCGCTCCGAGGTTTCCCTGCGTGACAAACTTATTGAAAAAGGCATTCCCTGCCTCACCGGCTTCGACACCCGCGCCCTCACCACGCTCCTCCGTACCGCCGGCACCATGAAGGCCTGCCTCGTGGCCGATGCATCCCTCTCCGAGGACGAAGCCATCGCACGAGCCAAAGCCTGGGAAGGACTTGATGGGCAGGACTACGCCGCAAAAGTGTCCGCCGACCAGGAATATCTCTGGGATCCCGAAGGCACTAAAAGCACGTCCTGGGGCATTACCGAGACCCTCCCCGAAACCGACCTGCACATCGTCGCCTTCGATTTCGGCATCAAATGGAACATCCTGCGCGGCCTCCGTCGCCACGGAATGAACGTTACCGTCGTGCCGGCCAAAACATCCGCCGCCGAAGTACTCGCCAAAAAACCCGATGGTGTTTTTCTCTCCAACGGCCCCGCCGATCCTGCCGCCGTCACCTATGCCGCCGACGCCATACGCGAACTTCTCGGCAAAGTGCCCCTCATGGGTATCTGCCTCGGGCATCAACTCCTCGGCCTCGCCCTTGGCGGCATCACCTACCGGCTCAAATTCGGCCACCACGGCTGCAACCATCCCGTGAAAAATCTCCGCACAGGCTCCGTGGAAATCACCTCCCAGAATCATAACTTCGCCATACGTGAAGACAGTATCGATCGCGCCAACGTCGAAATCACCCATATCAATCTGAACGACCAGACTATCGAAGGAATACGCCACAAAACCGAGCCCGCGTTCTCCGTGCAATACCATCCTGAAGCCGCCCCCGGCCCACACGACCCCTACTACCTCTTCGCCCAGTTCCGCCAGATGATTGAGCAGGCGTGAGTCATGTCCTGGCCCTCAGGAAGACACTGGTTTAGGAGTCTTTCGCAGGAACACGCGTATCGTTTGCTTCTCGGAGTTGTCCTTTTGGGTTCATTGTTGATTCGCCTATGTGCGGCATGGAGCTGGTCACAGACACCTTTTTGGCTGATCCCCGTTGCCGACGAGAAAATATATCATGACTGGGCTTCTCTCCTGGCCACCGGACAATACAACCCGCAGGCGATCTATGAATTCTCTCCGCTACCGGCCTATTTCTTTGCTTTGGTTTACCGGATAGTCGGCATCTCACCTTTTGCCGTTCGCCTTACAAACATCCTCTTAGGAAGCATAACGTGCCTCCTGATCGCGAAAATCAGCCGCAAGCTGAGTGGAAGGCGCGTTGCACTCTTCGCCTCCGTACTTGCTGCTTCGTACCTGCCTTTTATTTTCTACAGTGTCACCCGAATGAAGACCAGCCTATCTGTGCTGTTGTTTGCGCTGTTCGTCTTTTGCCTGCTCAACGCACTCAGAAACGGTCGCTACCGTTGGTTTTTGCTCCTCGGTCTGACAACCGCCCTCGCCACACAAACCCGGGGAAATTACCTCCTTCTTCTGCCCGTCGGGTTGCTTGCCGCGTTTAAGTCCGGAAATGATCGTAGAAGCAAGGCATCAATCGGATGGGTAAACAGAACTGTTCTTTTTATCGCAGGAGCCCTGATTGTTTTTGCACCGGTAACCGTTCGCAATGCTCAAATCAGCCACCGGGTTGTGCTATCCACCACACAAGGGGGATTCAATTTCTATCTGGGCAACCATCACCTGTACGAGGCGCCAGGAAGTCGCCCAACGCAATTTGCCATGCCCGATCCATATGTTCAGGGAACACAATTCACGATAGAGGCGAACCGGCGCAATAAAAACATCCGTTCAGCTCTGGATGCTTCGAGCTACTGGTATCGTGCAACGTTAGAGGAAATAATCTCCAACCCAACAGTATCTCTGAAGAAAACCGGACGTAAACTCCTGTCTATCTTCAACCGCTATGACGCCTGCGACCACTTCAATCTTGATTATTTGCGACCTTATATCCCCCGTTTTTTCTCCATACCCTTTCCTTCCTTTGCATGGATTTTTCCTCTGGGGGCCGTCGGCATGCTGCTTTCGCTCAAGCAACGTGAATTCCGTTGGCTTTTACTTACAGGCGGGGCCTATGCCACTACATTGGTTCTGTTTTTCACAAACGGTCGTTACCGGCTCCCGCTGGCAGTCATACTTATTCCTTGTGCTGCTGCTGGATTATCCTTTCTGGTATCAGCGATCAAAAAACACCGGGTTAAATCCATACTTCGTTATTTCGCCTGTTTCATTCTATTCCTGTCGCTCTCCTGCATTCCTCATAAAGGAACAAACGATTTCAGCGCTTACCGTGTTAATCACGGAGTGGTGCTGGATATTGCGGGAAACAAGACCGAAGCGAAGCGCATTTGGATAGACGCCGTTCAACAGGGAGGTGATTTTGCTCCGTCGGCATGTGTCGAACTGGCCAAGGAATCATGCCGACAAGGCCAACTCGGGCAGGCGGAACACTATTTATCTCTAATCCCCGACACTTCTTTTGCGTACGCCCGGAAACTCGCACTACAGGGTCAAATCCGGGTCATCCATCATCGTTATGGGGAAGCAGCATCACTACTCCGCCAGTCTCTCGCCATCAATTCCGCTGATCTTCCGGTTCGGGAGTTGCTTATCGGCATTTTGCAGCAGACATCAACTCAGGAAGCCCTCAAGGAACGGGAAACGCAGGAACTCATTCGATCTTTTTACCGAGGATTTTGATAAGCTACCAGGTCTGAGGACGAAACTGGTTGTCACCCTCATACAAGGGAAGCCAATCCACAAAGAGCGGCGCGTTGGTCGTGCAATCAATCCCCTCCACAGAGGCCGAACGGTAGCAACAGTTGCGCAACAACAAACGTCCTTCAGCATCGTCAATTTCAACGTTCGTTTCGAGGTAGTTTCGATTGTAGTAAACAATGGAATTCAGCACGTCCCCTTGACCGCTCTCATTGAAAATACCGGCGCCGGTTTCCGCCTTGTTGTTGACGATGGTTGTGTTGAAAATCGTTGCATCCCCCGCCTGAGTCAGTATGCCACCACCCCGTTGCGATGCGTTGAGATACACCAGTGAGTTATTGATCTGCGCATTTCCGCCAATGCAAACCCCTCCACCCGAACCCGGATGACTATTATTCCATTCCCTGATGGTAATGCACTGATTGGAATATGCATGTGCAAATCCGACCTGCGCATCGTTAAGATACAGGCCGCCTCCATATACTGAGACATTTTCGTTGATTATCGTATGCCGCAGTATGGCATTGCCTAACAGATACCCGCCACCTCCATGTCCCGGGCAGAAATAGCTGGAAACGTATTTTGGAGGATAAACAGGAACACTCGCACCTTTTGCATCATTACCTGCCAACGTAACGACTTCAGCACTCCCCCCATCCATATAAATACCCCCTCCGCAACTTCCCCCCTGCCCACTGCATCGGTTACCGATAATTTGACAGCCCCATAGCACGGCATTTGACCCGGCATAGGCGCCCCCATGTGCTTTTCCCCGTCCAGGCCCGCCGCCATAAGCGATATGGGTACCGGCTTCAGCAACATTCCCGAGCAACACGCAGTTGGTGAGCAACGCATTCTGCTCCCCGTAATATCCACCGCCGAAAACATTGTAACCGGAGGACACAAGATTGCTTTTTATCTCACAGTTTTCGATAACGCTGAATGACGCCCCGAAAATGCCTCCGCCACGACTTCCGGACCGACTGCCTTCCACGATGCAACTCCGCAAAACCGTATTCGACCCACACCAAACGCCTCCTCCTGCTTCGGCATGGAGACCGTTCTGCACCGTCAGCTTTTCCACTATCGCCCCCGGATAGTTCAGATAGATACAACGATTGCTTGCAACCATGCGAACCGTCGTATGCTCCGCGCCATTGCGACTGGTCAGCGTGAGTGGATTCGTGATCATCAGGGGGTCCTGAATCGGGAAGAGTCCATCATCCAGCATGACCGTGGAATTGGCTGCCACATCCAATGCGTGCTGAATATTCGTCGCGGCGCGCTCCCAGGTATTATAGGGCCAGATGTGCGCACCGGCCGGTGACACATATTGAACCGACGAGTAGCATGTTCTAATCACTCCCGGACAGGTCGCCACATATTCTTCGCCCAAACCCGTACGAAAGCGACATCGAACCGTGAAATCCCCCGCCGTGAGATACTCGTTGGTAACCGTCAATGCCCAGGGACCGCTATAATCGTATATCCCATCCCCATCAAAATCCCAATCCACTAACAACCCATTCAGGTTCGCGCCAACTACGTGCGCCCTGAAAACAAACGAAACCGGAACAGGATACTGATAATCCACCGGCTCGATATTCCCCAATAGCGGACCGACTTCGTAGGCACCCATATCTATTTCGGTTCCGGTGATCCGAGCATTCCCCGCCAAATCCTTTTCCGTGTAATAATACATGTCTGAATACCCCGAATCAATACACGGCGAAGATGGCCCCAACTTCCAATCATACGCAAATAAATCCATGAAGCGGGGATCGGCATCCGTATTACCGACACCCGGAATCAATGGCCAGGAACAGGTATTGCGGACAACCGGATTCGTTCCCTCAAAATACCAGTTGTCTCCCGGCTCCATTGGCGCGTTCCGTTCTTTGGGCGAAGGAATGTTCTGGCAGATAATGCAGTTCTTGATTAACCCGCCATTCAGGCAATAAACACCACTGCCGGGCTCGTAGGTGTAAGTTGTAGTGTAGGGTGGATTGTTCTGATACTGACTTCTCGCACCTGCAGAATTTCCGATGATGGTGCAGTTCTGCAAGGTTCCACCACCATCCAGATACGCCCCGCTCGCTCTCGATAGATAATACCCTGGTTGCTGATCATAAATCAGGCAATTGATCGCTTTTCCGCCCCCCAACATATATAGCCCTGCCCTGAGAGAAGTACAGTCAGCGGCCACGGTATTGCTGCAAACTATGCTGTTGATCAGAATACCTGCATGATCGAAATACACTCCACCATTGCCACAATTCCTGATGACGCAACGATCAATGATCGCATCCGCATGAAACCGCACTCCGTAAAAATGATATAATCCCTCGATGATCACATCCTGGATCAGAATGTCCGCATGCATCAGTTCCAGCGGAGGCCCGGAGAGAACTGTTTTCTCCGAGGCGCTTGCCCCCCGAATCCAGATAGGCATGGTCAGCTCCAGCGAATTAGTCAGTACAAAGGTGCCTGGCCCGATCTCAATCTCATCATACACCCCACATGCGTCAATCGCATCATGCACGTTGGTGGCAGCCTTTTCCGGCGTGTCAAACGGCGGGATATGTGCTCCGTTTGTGGCAACATAAATGACGGATGCGCGAGCCGTACCGATCAACAAGCAGAGGCCCGTGATGACTATCTGTCCCAATTTATTCACATTCATGCCATCTCCTGCACAGGCCAATATAATGTGCACAACAAGGCTAATAAAGTATTTTCTGTTGACATTAGGTCACGTTCATATGTAATGCAATTATTATTTTGTGACCGGATCCTTTCCGAGGGTAGGCAGCATAATCCAAGCGGAATTTGGCAAGTGCGTCGGTCCTCGGCAAGCCTGTACGGAAGGGAGAAAAGAATGAAATCTGCACACCGCCAAAGATGGGTGCTTTCAAGGGTTCGCCTCGCTATTCCCTTCCTGCTCCTCCTTAGGCTCTCCATGTATAATGCCGCCGCGCTGGAAGTTTCGGTCTTTCGCCTGTACGACACCGTCGCCACAGGATATCCCGCATCCTTCGCTGCGACGGTTTCCGAAGAAGGCACGCTCTCCTTCTGGAATTGGGGCGATGGCGATGTCACGACGAATAAACTTTCAACGCATCATGGCTATGAATCACCGGGCACCTACCCGATTCTTTTTGTTGCCGTCAACCTCGCGAACTTGACGATGGCATCCGCACAAACCACCATTACCGTGGTGGAAGGTACCACCCACTATGTTTCCCAAACGGGAAGCAGGATGCCCCCCTATGCCAGTTGGGAAACCGCGACACCGATTATTCAGGAAGCCGTGGATGCCGCAGGCGATTTGCCGGGAACGTTGATCTTAGTAAACAATGGAACCTACGATCAGAACAACATGTGCAACCCTCTCGACCCATGGAACAGCGTCCCGGCATTCAGTCGTGTTTTATTGAATAAACCGGTTATGTTGCTCAGTGTCAACGGACCAGAGGTAACCATCATTGAAGGGGGCCTGGACGAAACGAATCTCCGCTGTGTCTATCTCAGCACCGGTGCCTGCATCTCCGGATTTACCATTCGATATGGAAATATACCTCAACACTGCGGAGGCGGCATGTTTTGTGAAGCACATAACGTGATTTCCAATTGTGTGATCAAATCCAATACTTCCGAAAGCGGGGGCGGTGTTTGCGGAGGCACCCTGTATGACTGCCTGCTCCAAACAAACAGGGCCGTGGGATATGCCGGAGGAGGAGCCTGTGGAAGCGCGCTCTATTTCTGCACGCTGCTCGACAACCAAGCCGGCATTGGAGGTGCGGCTCATTCCTCCTCGCTGTATGATTGTTACGGGCGAGGCAATCAAACACACAGCCAGTACACGTATCCGAGTCCCTACCCATCCTATTCCCCGCTTTCCGGCTGCTTTGTCCAGTTTTCAGACTCCGCGCCACCTCGCGGCTGCGACTATCGCCTGAGTTCTTTCTCCCCCTGCATTAATCGGGGCGATAATTCGCAGGTGATCGGGGCGGTTGATTTGGATGGCAATCCCCGCATTCAAGGCGGAATCGTGGATATGGGGGCCTTTGAATACGCCTGGGATACCGCACAGATTCCAGCCGATTGGCTCGCCCGTTATGGCTTGAATACCAATGGACTCGATGACCAGACCGATACCGATGGAGACGGAATTTCAAACCGGCAGGAATGGCGCGCAGGAACAGACCCGACCGATCCCAACTCCCTCCTTCATTTGCTCTCCAATGCCGACTCAGGAACCGGCATGATGTCGAACGGGGGATTCAAAATCACCTGGGCCAGCCAGCCAAACATCAGCTACTGCGTCCTGCGCAGCCACGATCTCCAACAGCCGCTGACCGCTATCGCCTCCAACATCACCGGGCAGGCACATCAGACCACCTATGCCGATCCAACGCCCGCACAGCAGGCCTACTACCGCATTGCCATCGAATAATGCTGCACCCTAAAACGGGCCTCGCCCGTAACCCAGTTGCCGTTCCTTGATTCTCCAACCCGGAGGGCGGGCGTCCCCGCCGTGATGCGTCCCCCATGTTGAGCAGCGTCTCATGGCGATGACTCTTCGTTGAACGTCCCTTCCCGCAGAAAGCGCAGCGTCAATGCAATCACGGAGTTCTTTTTCATGATGTAAGGATGCGTCGCATGCACCACCAGATGCTCCTTCATGCCTTCAATCCGTGAACGCTCCACAGCCACCTTGCCGTCGTCCTGTCCGGGAATGAGAGCGCTGTTGATCCAATTGATCGAGCGATCGCCGGCAATGACCCCACACTCGAAACGAACGGGCCCAAGCCGGTTCGGCGTGGACCGGGCATCCGTACCCAATTCACTGCCTGCCGGACCATTGATCTTTTGAAAAAGATACCAGTCCCCCAGTCGATCCACAACCTCGCTGCCCTGATTGGGCGGCGCAAGCATCACTACACGCCCCAGGCGATCGAACGAATGCCGATCAAAATAGCTGCGCACAAGAATGCCGCCCATCGAATGCGTCACAAAATGAATCTTCGGACAGGCAATAAATTCAGGATTCGCAAGCGCCTCACCGATCACTTCATCACTCAGTTCCTGAATGGAACGCGTGCGTGAATGGTATCCGATATTCTCGGTAATAAATCCAGCATCCGTCAGAGCCGATGCCATATCCTCCATACTTTCCGGCGAACGGCAAAGCCCGTGAAGAAGAATCACCCCGTCCGCAGCATACAAACCGGTTGCCAAAAGCCAGAAAACCCCGACAACACCGAAAAACAGACTCATTTTCATATCTATGTGGGGACTCCGTCCTTCGCGTCCATCTTAGTTATTCGGTCCCTGAGACATGGATACGCCCTGATGCAACAAATGCATCAGGGCGTTGGATGCGGCCTCGAGTTCATTCAGGTCAATGAATTCCTCGGAGGCATGGGCCTGTTTGATACTGCCCGGCCCGAACACAATCGTCTCGTCGGAGCGCCCGCAGAAAACGGAGGCGTCGCAGCACCATCCCACCCCGGTAATCTCCGGCGCGAATCCGGATGCCTGGCAGGCTGCACTCATCTGCTGCACCAGTTCGGAATCACGGGAGGTCACGAGCGGTTCATTGTTTTGCGTTAGCTCCACGGCGTAATCCAAACAGACGCCCTCCGCTTTCATTCCTTCCAGAATCTTTCTCAGGTCCACAAGCACCTCCGAGGAATTTTGCGGAGGCACCACACGCCAATCCAGTTCCACCCGGCATTTGGGCGGCACCACGTTGGGTGCGATGCCTGCATGAATCACGCCCAGATTCATCGTGGGTTTACCCAGCGACGGATGTTCAAACCGATTCCCCGTCTCCACCACATAGGCCTTCAGCTCGTTCACAAAGCGCATGGCGGCATAGATGGCATTGACGCCCACGTCGGGATTGGAACCATGCGCCGAACGTCCAACAAAATCCACGCGAAACCAACTGATTCCCTTGTGCGTGTGCACGATGGCGGACTCGGTCGGTTCAAGTACAATTGTTTTGGTCAGGCGTTCCGGCAGACGTTCGAGAACGGCCCGCGCGCCATTGTTCCCGGTCTCCTCACCCATTGCACCCACATAATATACCGCTTCGCGCCTCCGCTTCATTTCTTCCAGATTGGTGCGGCTCAAGGCGTACAGTGCGGCGGCCATTGCTCCTTTGCAATCCGCGGCGCCACGGGCATACAATTTTCCGTCACGTATTTCAGGTGTAAACGGCGGGTGTTTCATGCCTTCGACGCCCACCGTATCTAAATGCGACTCCAGCAACCAGATGACGTCCGGATTTTCCGATCCGAAACGGGCAATGACGTTCGGACGCCCCGGTTCCACATATTGCAGGGAAATTTCAAAGCCAAGCCGCTCCAGATAATCGGAAAAAAAGGCGGCAATGCGTTCTTCTCCTCCGAAAACCGGATCGGCTGTTTGGGAAGGGCTGACGCTCGGGATGGATACCAGGTCGGACAACAGGTCGGTCAACACGGAATCGCTCATATAATCCTCCAGATTTCTCTTGAAAAATCAGCCGTATCAGGCCATAAACCGTGCCCTGTGTTGCGACGTGCCGCACGGTATATTTCGGAACAGAATGGGGCCGTATCTGCGCGCGCCGAAGCACGGTGAATGGTCTGTCACATAACGCCCACGATGGGCTCGTGCGGGTGTTTTGTCAATCTGTTCGCAGCGAATATTTATACCGGCTGTGCGGCTGTGGAGGAATCGAAACTTGTATTTAAAACAATTGGAAATGATTGGGTTCAAGAGTTTTGCGGATCGGACCCGACTGGAGTTCATCCCGGGCATGACGGCGATCGTTGGCCCGAACGGCTGTGGGAAAAGCAACGTATCCGATGCCGTACGCTGGGTGCTGGGCGAACAAAGCGCCAAAGCCCTCCGCGGCTCCAACATGCAGGATGTCATTTTCAACGGAACCGACTTTCAAAAACCGATGGGGATGGCCGAAGTCAGTCTAACGCTGGCCGATTGTGAAGAAACTCTCGGAACCGAATTCAATGAAATTACCATCACCCGCCGCGTCTTGCGCTCCGGCGAGGGCCAGTACTTCATCAACCGGGCTCCCTGTCGCCTCAAGGATATTCAACGCCTCTTCATGGATACCGGCATCGGAACCAATGCCTATTCCGTCCTCGAACAGGGACGCATAGATCGAATTCTCAGCTCGCGGCCCGAAGACCGCCGGGAAGTCTTTGAAGAAGCAAGCGGTATTACCAAATACAAAGCGGATAAAAAGGAGGCGCTTCGTAAACTGGAGCATACCGAGGCTAATCTACTGCGCCTTGAAGACATTATCACCGAAGTGAAGCGACAGATCATCTCCCTGCAGCGTCAAGCCGGCAAGGCTCGCCGCTATCGGGAAATGCACGCCAAACTGCGTATGTTGGATATTTTTGTCACCCGCGCACGCCTCACGGAGATGACCCAACTCATTCAATCCGTCGCTAACCGGATCGCCTCGCTCACCGAAAAAGAAGAAGCCTACCAAGGTGGTATCCGGGAGACGGAAACCACGCTCAACACCACCCGTGAACAACTTCACGAACTGGAAGGCGCTATCAACGAAACGATGGACAACGCTGTCCAATCCAAAACCGAACTCGATCGCACCCGCCAAACCCTCACCACCAACAGGGAGCGCATCGAAGAACTGATCGAACTTTCCGAGCGCAACACCTCGGAAGCCCAAACCGCCCGCGACCGCCTTGAGCTCCATCAGACAACCCTCAATGAATTGGTCAACAAACTGGCGGCCGCTCAGGAGGCTCTACAATACAGCGAAACCCTCTTTCAGGAACGAAACACGGTTTACCGTGCCTTTGAAAAAGGGCTCGAAGAACAGAAGGAAGCCCTGCATTCCCTGCAAAACGAATCGCTCGACGTGGAGACCAAAACCTCGCATCTGCAGAATGAACTGGCCGATCTCGAATCGCGAGAACGCGGGGCCATGGTCAAGCGCGAACGCCTGATGGCTGAGCACAAGGAAATGAAACGCTCCGTGGAACTGCACACCCAGCGCGTGGCTTCCAAAGAAACCATGCAACAGGAAATCCAGGTGGAAGTGCTCCGCCAGGAAGAACTCCTTAACCAAATCAAACAGCTTAAGCACAATCGCCATCAGCAAATCCAGGAAACCAAAGAAGCGCTCAATACCGTTCAGAACAAGCTGGCCGCAAAAATGGCCCAGATCGACATGCTCAAACGCACGGAATCCGATCACGAGCCCTTCCCCGGCGGCGCCCGCTTTCTCATGGAGAACTTCCCGGAGGATTCCGGCCTCGACAAGTCCTGCCTGCTGGGCTCACTGGCTGATCAGATTGAAGCGGAAGGCGACTATCGCCGCCCCCTCGAAGCGGTCATGCGCTCCTGGCTCGATGCTCTGATCGTGAAGGATCGTCAGGCCGCCCTGCAATTGCTCGATCTACTTCAACGCGAATCGGTCGGTGCGGTTCGGTTTGTGATCTGTGATACACCCGAGGTCCCTCTGTCGGAAGACGATCTCCCCGGCGAATCCCTGATCCGTCATGTGACCTGCGGGGCGTCCGTCCAGTCGCTCATGTCGCGGGTTCTGGACCAGGTGCGTGTTATCTCTTCTCTCGAAGAAATTCCCGCCGATGCCCCGGATCAGATCACCTGGGTCACGCATGGCGGCATTATCCTCCATCCGGAAGGATGTGTGGAATACTGGATGCCCGAATCCGAAACCGGAAATCCGCTGACCCGAAAACACCTCCTTTCCGAATGGACGCAGGATGCCGAGGCGCTCAATCAGGATGCCCAACGGCAACGAGAACTCCTCAGTCAGGCACTCGCCGATGACTCCTCCACCGAACAGCAGATCAACGAAGCTCAGGAGTCCCTTCTCCAACAGCGGCGCGAACTGGCCATGTGCCAGGGAGAAACCCAGCAGATACAGCGCGAGCTGAAGCAATGCCGCGAACGCGAAGAAACCATCGATTGGGAACTCGGAGAATTACAGGAACAGGATTCGTCCGGCGGGACCCGACGGCTCGACATTGTGCAGGAAATAGACCGTTTGCGCAATCGGCAGGCCGATGTGCGTGCCACGATACAACTTCAGAACGAGGAACTGCGCAAAAAAGAAGCGGACCGGAATCGTTTGCATGCGGAACTCACGGATTCCCGCATTGCCGTGGCCGAAAAGAAACATCAGGTGGACCAGATTCTCCATCAGGAGGAGCCGCTGAAATCCCAGATCCGCAGCCTGGAACAAATTATCGAAGAGCGCTCGCGCGGTATTTCCTCTTATCAGAAACATATTGAAAACCTTCAGATCGCCATTGCGGAGTCCGAGCGCAGCATTGCCCCGCTGGAAGAACAAGTCACCCGCTATGATGAAGCCCTTGTTCAATTGCGTAATCAACAGCGTGACGCAAACCGCCAACAAGCCTCCATGGAGGAAGACCTCCGCCAGAAACGTCAGGCCCTGGAAGAAGTCCGCCAACAGAAAAGCCAGTCCGAAGTGCAGGCTACGGAACATCGGATGCGCCGCCAAAATGTACTCGATCGCATTCAGTCCGACTACCAACTGAACGAACAGCAGCTCGCGGAAGAACCCGCGCCTGAATGGGAAGAAAATGAACCGTGCGATCGCGATACCATCGAAATCAATATTGCGGAATTACGCACCAAAATATCCTCGATGGGGCCCGTGAATCTCGTGGCAATCGAAGAGCATCAGGAACTCGAAGAACGCTTCCAGTTCCTCACCCAGCAGCAGGACGATCTCGTCAATGCCAAGCAGCAACTGATTGAGATGATTAAGAAAATCAATATCACCACGACCGAACTGTTTTCCGAAACGTTCAACAAGGTAAATGACAATTTTCAGGAAATGTTCAAGCAGCTCTTTGGCGGAGGTTCCGCCAAGCTCGTACTGGTCAACGAGGAAGATATCCTTGAATCAGGTATTGAAATCATCGCACGACCGCCCGGTAAAAAACTGCAGAATATCTCCCTGCTCTCCGGCGGCGAGCGCACCATGACGGCCGTGGGACTGCTCTTCGCCCTATATACGGTCAAGCCCAGCCCCTTCTGCGTACTCGATGAACTGGACGCGGCCCTGGACGACAGCAATATCGGGCGCTTCGTCAAAACCGTACAGGGTTTTCTCAACCGCTCGCAGTTCATCGTCATTACACACAGTCGCCAAACCATTTCAGCCTCCGATATTCTCTACGGTGTGACCATGGAAAAACACGGCGTCTCCAAAGTCGTGGCCGTGCGCCTGGCCGACCACGAAAAAGGCGCCGAGCCCAACGAAAATGAAAAAACGAAAAACTCCTTTGCAGGAAAACAGTGAAATGAACCATCTGAAATATTCCCTTTCCATTCTACTTCTCCTCACGACGGTCGCGTCATCCACAAGGGCGGAATCGCAGGCGCCGATCATCAAGCATCGCCCGCTCACCAGCGCTGCCATAAATCAATCGCTGAACTTCCGTGCTCAGGTGACGTCATCCGCCGCGCCCCTCGCAGCGGTTACCCTGCACTTCACCACGTCGACGGATTCCGCGCCGGTTAAGATACCCATGAAGCCGCTGGATGGCGCCACCTGGGCAGGCACCATCCCCGCCGCCTTTATCAGTGGCTACCGCTCCATCAACTACTACATCGATGCCACGACCACCGACGGACTTCTCACCGAAACGGATTGGTACCGCATCGGCATTCTGTCACTCGAAGAGACTGACACATCCACCGCTGCGGTTCAGCCCGCAGGCACCCAAACAAAATCAGGCGATGAAAAGACCTGGGTAAAGCCCGCCCTGATAGCGGGTGGTGCCGTCGTGGTGGCCGGTGGAGCTGTGCTGCTCATGGCAGGCGGAGGAGGAGGCGGCGGGGGTGGAGATTCCGATGAGCCGGATACGAGTGCCTTAGGCACCTATGCAGGTTCCGCCACCACTTGTTATGCCACGTCCACCAACACCACCTGCGAGAGCACTATGATCGCCATTACAATCACATCCGATGGATACGCCACGTCCGACACCCTTTGTCCTGACCAGTTCTTGCGCTCCCCGGTCAATGGCGACACCTTTACCATGATGGCGGAAACCGAAAAGGGGCAGTTGATCTATTCTGCCTCCATCGTTGACGAGCGGATTATTGGTTCCATTTCCGGCAACGGGAATGCCGCACACGGTTCCGGGGCCTATTCAGGCACGTTCAACGCCAGCCGGCAGTAATCCCCCCCCCTCAACCGGCCAAGCTAAAGGACATACAGGACAGTCTTGAATCGAAACGGGACGTTCACACCTCTGGAAAAGTCGCCGCATACTTATTGATCCACTCGCAGGCAGCCTCTTCATTCGTCAACTTGCGGCCTTCTTTTTCAAGAATCTTGTGCCGGTAGTGCGCAATGCTGCACAACTGCTCAATCAGACGAAAATGAAAGACATCCGATGTCTTGTCAAATTTGACTCCAATCTCATAAAACAGCCCTTTTTCAACCACCCAGGCCACTATACATTTTACCTCAGATGAAAGGTCTCCCAGATTGATCGTCACGTTGATACTGGAACCAACCGGAATGGTCTCGTCCGAACGAAAGCAAAGCCCCCCCTTGCTGATATTCCGCAGTGATGGGTTTCCGCCATGTTGGTCTTCAATGGTGTATTGAATGGGAATATCCATGGGATGCCGCATGTAATTCCGATCTTCATCAACCATGAAATCCTCCTGCTTGGTCACGGTGGGCAGCATTACCATTCATCTACACAGACTCTGATATCAAATAATCTCCTGCACGTCAATTAAACGATGGAATCCTCTATTCTCATTCAATGGTGGACGGTGGTTTCTTGGGGATCTCATTATACCTTCTCCTTTCAGGATGTTTATACAGTCCTGTCCGCATTCAATCTGTCCACATCCTTCTCCATGTATCCCCGTTATCGATATTCTGCATACGGGTTCCCTGTTTTTGCGCTGTGCGACAACCGGAAAAAAGAGTAAGATTCCCCGCAGTTGAAAGGAAGTGTGCATTATGGAAAATCTGGTTACGGGTGGTGCGGGGTTTATCGGTTGCAATCTCACAAGGGCCCTGCTGGCGGAAGGAAAATCCGCCCGTATTTTTGATAATTTCT
>JAQVYB010000191.1 GCA_028708815.1 Kiritimatiellia bacterium
AAATCGCTATCGGAATCGCCCCCCCCTCCTGCGATCTTTCATCTGCGCCGACGGACCGGTTTTCGCCCGCTGATTTCCAGCATGACCAATTCCAACTGCAATTCCGGCGGTACGGGACTATTCATCATCTGATAATGCGTATGCCCCAGGCGTTCCCTGCACCACGCCAATTCGGCCCCGGAAAACAGGGCGGCCTGACGCATCGCGAGCAACAGGGCATACGGGTGCATCGTACGGGGATCATCCGCCCCCAGCGCCTCCAGCAGCGCCTCCCCCTCCGACGGCAGGCTCCACTGAACGCTCTCCCGATAACCGCCGCCGATCACCTCCGCCCAGCCGTGATCGAGGCACGCCCGCAACACCGCCAACCGGGCGAAATGCTTCTCCACCGGAATGATCATCCTCACGGCATTTTCCTTCTGCTCAAACAAACGGTGCAGCATACGCCGCGTCTTCTCCGGATCACGCGCCGCCACCACCTCCGGAAGCGACCAAATCAAGGCCTCGCGCGTCGGCGGAACGAGCAGGTCAATCACCTCCTCCGTCACCACCTTCTCTTCCCCCAGATACAACCCAATCTTCTCAATGTCCTGCACCATCTGACGGGCATGCATTCCCGTACGCTCCACAAACTGCATCAGGTGCTGACGCGAAATGCTCAAACCCGCATCACGAAAATAGGCCTCCGCTCTTGCCACCGCCGCCTCATCCTGCTTATACGATCTCTCCTCAAGCTGAAATTCCGTGATGTCTGCCAGCCCCTTGGCCGCCTTGTAAAACGCACCGCTCTTGTATACCTTGTCGGACGAAACCACCCAAAACACCCCGTCGGGAAGCCCGGCTTTGACATAGTCCATCACCCGCGCCGCCGCCTGCACCACGTCCGCACTGACGCCCAGCTTGTCCTTCGCGAAAAATACCGCATTTCTCAGCCATACCACCTTGCCCTCACCCAGAAAACCCACCGTACGCAAGGCCGCAAGACAGGCATTCAGGATGCCGCTCGCTTCCGCCGCCGTCGTCGCCGCACCCTCCAGAATCTCCAGACCAAACGCCTGCGACTCCTTCGGACAAAGCCGATCCACCGTTGCACGCGCCGCCTTGTCCACCTCATACTCATCCGCCCCGAAAATCAAATGAAGCGGAAAGACCTTCTTGTTCTCTTCTTTTTTATTCATAACTCTTATCCACGATTTCAGAGGGTGCGGAAACCACCCGCTCCACCCAGGCTGTTTGTTCAGCGCCGCACCCGTACTCCTCCGTCAGCACCTCGCGAAAACCACGCCCGACGACTCCGATCTGCCGAAGAAAATCGGCCATGGCCGGCGTACCGATCAGCTCATTAACCGCCTGCACCAACCGTTCCGACTGCGCATAAAAAAGAAGCAGCGCCTCCGGCTCCCTCGGATAGGCCGTCACCTGCAACAAAGCATCCAGTCCCATCCACGGACCACCCGAGGGCCGACTTTTTTTCTTCTGCACAATGTCCCCGCAACTCAGGTGATACTCCAGATTGATCTCCCATCCGAAATGCAGCGCCATCCCCTCCTCAATCGCCAGCGGAAGCCTCAACCCCGCCTGCTGCATCAACACATGCATCAGCTCGTGCGGCGCGGCATCCCCAACCAATTCCTCCCGCGTGCGCGCCAGGCAAACCACTTCATTCCCCACCGCCAGCGAAACCGTATTGCTGTGGATGGCATACTTCTGCGAAAGCTCCCGCCAAAGGGCTTCGTCCTGCACCAGATAAAAGCACACGTCCTGCTCCGCCTCCACCGGCGCTCCGACCAGTCGCGCGGCACGAGTGCGCGAAAACGAAATCTTGTCCAAGGCCTCCTGCAACAACTCCGGATTCTGCGCATAGACCGTTGCATTCCCCTCGGTAGCGCCCCACCAGGCGGAAGGATCTCGAATCACCTCGCGCCCCAACGGACGATCCAGCACCTCCCGATAGACGTCCGAGCAACCCGTCATCCCCGGCAGAAGGCCGAGAAGCAGTGCCGCCAGACCGCTCCTCCAAAAAGGCGGAACGCACCGACCTTTTTCATCCCTCGTTTGGCTTCTCTTTCGCTTCATAGGCTCATCTTTATCCATGGATCTTCGGACAGGCGGACGGGTCAAAGGCCGTCGGACTGCTAGTACATTAACGCCCGTTCTTCGCTCTGCCGCTGCGCCCGCCGAGCCTTGAGGCTTTTGTTCCCATGCATGACCGTGTCATATCCCAAGGTGATCAGGTAAAAGAGAAGAACCAGTGTCAGGGCGGCGGCAAGCAGGCCCGCCAGCGTCGCCACTTCCCCCGAAGAAAGCAGGCGGGCCGTAAGAGGAAGAACGACCGCCAGAAACACAAGCACCACCCCCCCCACAGTGACCCAGAAAGACGACGCGAAGTGCACGTGCGGACACAGAAATTCCCGTGTCGCCGCTGCCGCAAGCAGCAGGAGGATCAAATCGAGGACCAAGACGGGCAGAGCCGAACGAAGAAACACGCTGCCCTCGCTCATGCGCGAGAGTACCCACGCCAATACACACGCCGACACCAACAGACCAATCACCACCGCAGTCACCCACCGAACGGGAGGCTCACTCCCGCCGACAAGCTGAAAAAAAAGCACCTTCACTGCGTCAATCAGTCGGGTATCCATGGTTGGCATCCTTTGTTGGCATGAGAAAGGAAGGTTTGTAGCACAGCGGGCACGCCCCATCCAGCACAACTTAAATCAGGCAAACACCATTCCGAGAAGCAGCACAAGCGCCATGCCGAGCGTCAGCCCCAGCTTCAGGCAGAGTATCAGCACCCGGGCCAACACCGCGCCGCGTGCAATATGAGCCGCATGTTTCTTTTCCAGCCGACCCGATTCCACCAGATAGGCCCCCAGAAAACACCCCGCGAACATACCGAACAGCGAGCCCAGAATCGGAAGCGGAATCAGGGATCCGACCAGCATCCCCAACAGACCGCCGACCAGCGCCGCCACCCCCGCCCAATTCGATCCGCCACGCCGTTTCACGCCCCAGCTTCCTGCCAGCGTATCCATCACCTCGGCCCCCGCCGACACCAGGACAAACGCCGCAACCGTCTTCCATCCCGGGAACCCATCACCCCCCACCCAGGTTCCAAGCCAGGCCGCCGCCACAATCAGCCACGTACCTGAAAAAGAAAGACCCGAAAGCAGAACACCACCCAGGCACAGCACGCCAATGCCCAGATAACCGAAAAAGATTCCCGCATGTGTCCAGAAGGCTTCCATCAATCAAGCGTCTGCACAACGAAGTCCGGCCGGCCGCCTTCATTCACATACATGCGCATATCCGCCCCTTCGAGAATCTGCTTGCGCTCTTCGGCGGTCAGATCCGTCCGCAGCATCGGCACATTGATCTGGGTGCTGCCATCGAGCACCAGACGTTTCGTAATGCTCACATAGCCCGGACGCGTAACCGACAGCACGTGATCGCCCTTATACACTTCCAGACTGTCAAACGGCGTCGTTCCCACCAGAATACCGTCGATTTCCACCATCGCCGGATTCTCCGAGGCGCTTACCGCCAGCATGACCTTCTCCCGGGCCTCGTTTTGTTCCATCTTCGCCGACAGCGCTTCGATCAACGAGGGAACGGCATTGCCAATGGCCACCTGCATCATCTGCAACATTTCATCCTCGCCCAATTCCGTTTGCTGATTGGCCGTCTGGCGGATCTTGTCCTTCGCCACGCCCTCGGCCATCGCCATGATCGTCCCATCGATCGCATCCACCGCTTCCACCATCACGCGCACCGAAATCGTCACGAAATCCGCCTGATACCCGCCCTGATTCACCTTCTCCTTGCCCACCGAAAAACTTTGCAGCATGCCGCGCAGCACCGCATCGGCACGCAGGGCTTGGGCCGCCTGAATATAGGATGGCTTGATGTCCGAAGGTTTGCCCTGATCCACCGCACCCATCTTCTGCATCTGCGCCATGAAATCACGACGGTCAATCAGCACATAATCCCCTTTGCCCAACAGCGCCTTGCTCAACGCGAACACCCCTTTGTCCGCCATAAGCCCCGTGTTGACCTGACCTCCCAGCAGCGCATCCGTCGAACCGCCGGACTGATCCGTAAAATCCATCAGCGCCACGCGCACCGGGGCCGCATAAATCGTCGCCGCACATACCAGCATCCCTACCACACAAGTCCACTTCTTCATCTTCATAACAACTCCTTTCCCCTACCGGGTTCATACTACGGCGAGACACTACCACCACAACCCCGAAAAGACAACAGCATATTCACAGGCGAAATACAGGAGGGGCTTCTCTTCCCGGAGGGCGGACGGCCCGCGTGGCTGGTTTTATGTTGCAGCCCGCCCGCCAAACCGTATGATGCCCAGCGTATCTGTAAACCGTCCATCAAAACAGCGACGTTCAGCAAAGGAACAGCCATGACCATCCAAACCGGCGCGCGCACCCTTCGGCTCCGCTCCCTTCAGAGCCTGGCCCTCCCTCTCCTCCTTCTCCTTCTTGCCGCACACAGCGCGCACGCCATCTCCTTCGTATCCACCAATCTCTACAACCTGCCCGAAACGGAAATCTCCAAGCAGGAAATCTGGATCGCCTGCGAAAAGGCACAGATAGACGGCTCCGCACAAAACGATCTCCTCCTCGCCGCACAGGAAGCCACACTCACCGGCGCGTTTGACATGGACCTGTGGGTCGCCGCACAGGACATACTCTACTCCGGCCAAACCGCCGGCCACATCCGCCTCGCCGCCAAATCCGCCATCGTCTCCGGAACCGCAGGCGACAACCTCATCTGCGCCGCGTCCACCATGGACATCACCGAAGAGGCTCACCTCCACGGAAATGCCCTCCTGCTCGGTGAAAACACCCTCTTTCAGGGTCGGCTTGATGGCGATCTCACCATCTATGCGGCCAACGCCACCATTAGCGGCGTCATCGGCGGTTCCGTGAAAGTCATCGCAAACGATATCGTCATCATGCCCTCGACCGTCATTGAAGGAAACCTCGAATACCTCACCGGCAAAGAACTCTTCCTGGACCCCAATGTTCAACTCGGCGGCACACTCCAACGCCTCATCCTCCCCCAGACCATCAAAAAAGAACAATCCTGGAGCGACCGACTCATGCTCCAAGCCTACTTTTACATGAGCGCCCTCATCGTTGGCCTGGCCTGGCTCTTCTTCTTCCCGACCCTCTCCATGGCCGCCGTATCCACCGCACGCGAATCCATGCTTCGCTGCTTTCTCATTGGCCTGGCCTTTCTCTGCTGCTTTCCCGTAATAATCGGCGTCTTTTTTGTCAGCCTGCTCGGTATCCCGCTCGCCCTCGTGCTGGCCGCCATCTACGGCATCTTCCTCTACATCGCCAAAATCATCACCGCCTACGCCCTCGGCCTGATGCTGCTGCGCCGCCCTGCCGACCAACCCTTCCTCCAAAACGCCTTCACCGTCCTCTCTGCCGGCATGCTCTGCCTCTACCTCCCTGCCGCCATTCCCTCCCTTACTTTCTTCATATGGATCATATCCGCCTGCTGCGGACTCGGCGCGCTCCTGACCGCCCTCTTCCGCCTCCGCAACCGCGAACGCCTTCTCATCACCATCGGCAACACCCCGCCCCCGACCGAAACCGAAGAAACAACCACCGAAGCCGGCAACCCGCCCGAAAAGGAATCCTGATCACGAACGCAAACCCAACCGCTCTCATTGATGCTCACGTCCACCTGGCCGATCCATGCCTTCGCGATCAGTTGGACTACGTCCTCCACCGCGCGCGCCGCGTCGGCATCCAACGCATGATCAACTGCGCCGCATCTCCCGCCGACTGGTCAACCATTCTTTCCCAAACCGACCGCTTTCCCGACGAACTCATCCCCGCCATCGGCATCCATCCCTGGTTCACACAAAATCTTCCCCCGGCCTGGCCCGAAAACCTTGCCGATCTTCTCCAGTGCCATCCCGCACTCTGCATCGGCGAAGCCGGTCTCGACGCCCTGCGCGAAGGGGGCCTATCCGACATCGCCCGCGGCGTCTTCCGCCAACAGATCGCCCTGGCCATCGACTTCAAACGCCCCCTGATCATTCACTGCGTACGCGCCTGGGCTCCTCTTCTCGAAATCCTGAAATCCTTCGGCACGCTGCCTGCCGGCTTCATGCTTCACGCCTTTGCCGGAACGCCCGAACTCATCCGCGAACTCCTTCCGCTGGGTGCGTATTTTTCCTTTGGCGGCGCCATCACCCGGCCCGACAACCACCGCGTACACCGCGCCCTGCGTGAAACACCCCCCGACCGACTCCTCATCGAAACCGACTCCCCCGACTTCCTCCCCGACTCCATCTCCGACCGCGACCAACCCAACGAACCCGCCAACCTCCCTCTCATCCTTCAGTCTGTCGCCACCCTTCGCGGCACATCGCCCGAATCAATCGCCGCCCTCACCGCGGCGAACGCCACCCGCTTCCTCGCCTCCATCCAATCCGGGGCCACCCAAACACCACGAAACAGAACAACGTGAATACCCTCTAATCCGGGAGCGGCATGGGCCCCATGCCAAGCAGAACCGCAGAAAAGCGCGAAGGGCGAAAAATACCAGAAATAATACGTTTTTCCTTATTTTTCAGGATTTTTGAACTAATTTGGACCGCGCATAACTCACACGCCTAAGGCGTCAGAGCCTGACGCCCTCCAGTTGATTCCGCCC
>JAQVYB010000030.1 GCA_028708815.1 Kiritimatiellia bacterium
GGATTATCCGGCGCCGTTGGATGCCGAAAAGACCATGGCCGCACTGAATGCCGTCCGTGCCGTCCGTCATAAAGTGAATGATTATTTTCTGCGGTGTCGTCTGGCAGCCTTTGACCCGGATGCGCCGCGCGGGCCGGAACCGGAGGAAGTCCGGCGCGTACTCGATGCCTCGCCGAATCTAACACCCGCCTCGCCGGAGATGGATGCCCTTCCGCTCGCGCGCATCGCGCCGGATCAGCCGTTGCCCCTGACGCCGGATACGCTGAATCCCGCCTGGGCTGATCGGATGGAGCTGTTGCTCTCTCAAGCGTTGCATCCGCTGCTCGGAACGGCGCAAAAAACGCTGATGGAGGCCGACTGGCGGGTGGTGCTGGCGAAGTTGAAGCCCTTTGAGAACCGGGAAGATGCCAAGCCGGTGACCGCCGTTGAAACGCTTGGGCCGGCTCGGTTGAACGAGGTGCTGGGCAGCTCGGTGAAGGAGGAGCTTTCCATTCTGATCCAACGCGATCTGGAGATGGAAAAGGAATACGCGCAGGTGGTGAATCTGGAGAAAATGATTCGTTTCCAGCGCGATTTGTACCGGCTCCTTTGCAACTATGTGAATTTTTCCGAGTTTTACGATCGAGAAAAACACGCGCTTTTTCAGGCGGGGCGTTTATATCTGGATGCACGGGTCTGCGAACTGTGCCTGGAGGTGCTGGATGCAGCCAGGCACGCGGCGCTGGCCGGGCTCTCCGGTGCCTGCCTGGTCTATTGTGAAATCAGGCGTCCCGGCGTCCCCGCGAAAAACATCGTGGCCGTGATCACCGATGGCGATTCAAATGGTCTGATGGTTGGGCGCAACGGCATCTTTTACGACCGGAAGGGTCGGTGCTGGGATGCCACGATAACGCGCATTGCGGCCAACCCCATCAGCCTTCGCGAGGCGTTTTGGATGCCTTATAAAAAGCTGTTGCGGTTCATCGAAGAGCAAGTCGCCAAACGGGCGTTGGCCGCCGAGCAGGCCTCACAGGACAAGATGGCAAGCGCGGCAACGAACGTTGCCGCAGTGGGTGAGAAGCCTGTCGCCCCTTCCGTGCAGCCCAAGAAGATTGACCTGGGAACCATTGCGCTGATTGGCGCGGCGGTGGGCGGCATGAGCGCGCTGGTTGGCGGTTTTATGGAAGCCTTTTTCGGGTTGGGGCTGTGGATACCGGTCGGCATTGTCGGGATCATTCTGCTCATTTCCGGTCCCTCCATGGTGCTGGCCTGGCTCAAGTTGCGGTCGCGCAACATGGGTCCGATTTTGGATGCCAATGGATGGGCCATCAATACCCGCGCCCTGGTCAACGCGCCTTTCGGTGCTTCGATGACGCGCCTGGCGGAGCTCCCGCCTCATTCGACGCGTGCCCGGCCCGATCCCTTTGCGGCTCGAAAGACCTCTTGGGCTCAGGTGCTGATATTATTGATTCTGTTGATTCTGCTGGCCCTGCGGCTGGCAGGCCCTTTCAACCGTTTTGTACCGGAATGTTTGCGTTGCAGCTCTCCGGCGGAACGAACAACGCAACCCTGACAGAAGTCAATCACACGGGAGTACGATTTATGAGGATAGAAAAATCAGTTGCAGCAGTCCTTCTGGCCGTCGCCCTGCTTGCCGCAGGCACCTATGCGGAGGATGCCGTCGGGGGGAAAATGGAGACGTCGCTGAATGCCGGTCTTACGCTTACCGACGGAAACAGTGAAACGATGCAGGGCAATGCAAGCCTCATTGCGGAAGGGGAAAAAGACCTGCTTGGATCCTTGCTGGCGGGTGTGGAATTTAATTATGGCGACTCGAAAAACAAGGACGGTGAAAAAGAGAACACGATCAGCAATGTTAAAATCTATGGTAATGCCAAGAAGACATTGTCAGTCCGCACCTTTGGCTATCTGGATGCCGGCTTTTTTCACGACGACATTGCCGCGATATCGTATCGGATTGTTGTCGGTCCGGGTGGCGGATATTATCTGATAAAAAACGAGATGCTGTCCCTTTGCGTTGAGGCCGGTCCCTCTTATCTGGTGGAAAAGGTGGATGGGAGCGAGCGGGATTATCTGGTGCTGCGTATGGCTGATCGGTTGGAATGGAAGCTTTCCGAAACGGCAAAGATTTGGCAAGCCGCTGAATTCCTGCCGCGGGTGGATGACACGGATAATTATCTGCTCAATGGCGAGTTGGGCGTGGAGGCTGCGATGACCACTCGGATCAGTTTGCGGCTGGTGCTTCAGGATCGATACAACAGCCGCCCCGCGGAAGGAAAAAAGCACAACGACCTGACGCTCATTGCGGGTGTTGGGATCAAGCTGTAACACACGCCGATCGGGTCGCCGAGGGCGGCGAAGATGGACGAACCGGATTTGGGCGGTCCGGACCAAGCCTTTCACGCCCAGAATCAGCGCCACGCGGTTGTCGGACATAGCGCTTGCGCCGGAGACAACTGTGGCGGATGCGGCGCCGCGCATCGCATCTTGAAGTTAGGCGTTGGCCATGCCGATGGATTCAAGTTCGTTGTCAAAAAGAAGTTTTCCCGCATCCAGCAGGATTTTCACTTCGTCGCCCACTTTGCCCATACCCTTGATGTAACGGTTGCCTTCGCCTTGGCCCAGTTTCGGAGGCGGGCTGACCTGGCCGGCCGGGATGTCCATCACCTCGTTCACCGTATCCACGACCAGTCCAATGGATGTTTCGTTGAGCTGGATCACAACGACGCAGGTGCGGTCATCATAGGTTCGGTCTTCCATGTGAAATCGCGCGCGCACATCAATAACCGGAATCACCTGGCCGCGCAGATTGATCACGCCGCGCACAAAATTCGGCATGTCGGGCACTTCGGTGATTTTCTGCATGCCGACAATTTCGGTGACATAAGCGATCTCAATGCCGTAGACTTCATCGCCGACCCGGAAGGTCAGATAACGATCCTTCATCGCATCATCATCTTCTTCATCCCACAATTCGTCGTCTTCGTTCAGATTTTTTTTCAGATCAGCCATGACCGCCAGTCCTTTCCATTATCTTCTGCCGCCTGCATGATGCCCGGACGGCCGTTAATGATGAATTCCTGCTACTATCAGGATTCACAAAGTCCGTATTATAGTGGCCGCCTCCAAGCCTGTCAACAGAGGTTGGCTGAGTATATGACACGTCCGGCGGCCCGCGTGGACGCTTTTGTTGAATGGGGAAGGTCAGCGGGCGCTCGTCTGTTCGAGATCTGCTGTTAGAGAGAGCGGGTAGGCGGGCTTGATTTTTTATGGTGCGTGGCGCTATCGTTACGGCCGTTCAGTCAGGATTGAAAAACAGGATGCCGGGAAATCGAAGTGCAAGACTTTTCAGAATATGAGAGCTGTCATTTGTGTCCGCGGGAATGCGGTGTGAACCGTCTTGCGGGCGAACGGGGATGCTGCGGCGAAACCGCCGCCTGTCGTCTTGCCTCCATAGGCGTACATTACGGCGAGGAGCCCGCCATATCGGGCTCGAAGGGGTCCGGCACTCTGTTTTTCAGTGGGTGCTCCTGCGGCTGTTTTTTTTGTCAGAATCACCAGATTTCACGGGGAGGTCTTGGTGAGGTCTTGGAAATGGATAGGCTTTTCGAGCGGGTAGGCGGGCTTATCGCCGAAGGAGTGCATAATCTCAACTTTGTCACCCCGGATCACTTTTGGCCCCACGTGGAGCAATTGGTTCGCAGGTTGCGGGCGGATGGTTGCAGCATTCCTTTTCTTTACAACGGGTCGGGTTACCAACGTCCGGACCTGATTGAGCGATATGCCGAATCGTTTGAGCTGTTTCTGCCGGACTTCAAATTTCTGGATGCATCCTTTGCCGAATTGTGCATGGGCGATCCCGCCTATGGTGATATTGCCCTCGAGGCTATCCGAAGAATGGTGGAATGCAGAGGGTTTCTCCGTCCGTTTGACGAATCGGGATTCATCACGGCGCAGGAAGGGGTCCTTGTGCGGCATCTGGTCATGCCGGGTCACGCGAACGAAAGTTGCGCCATCCTCAAGTTGCTGCATCGCGAATTCGGTTCCGGGCTTCCTCTTTCCGTTATGAGCCAGTTCACCCCCGTACCTGAATGCACCAGGCGCAACAGCCTGAACCGCCGCCTGTGCCCGGAAGAGTATCGGCAGGTCGTGGCCTGTGTGGAAGGTCTGGGTTTCGAGCACGTCTATCTGCAGGAGGGATTCGGGGATGACGATTTTCTGCCCGATTTCAAGGAAGCGGAGCCGTTTGAGGGGAATCGGAGGAACCCCGTGCCGTGAAAAAAAACGATCGAGATATCGCGGGGATTCCGGTTGTGGGTCGATGGTTTCGTTCACTCGCTGTAATCGTGGTGGTGAGCTATCTGGCGGCCTTCCTTCTGGCGCAATGGTTCGTTAACGGCATTCTGTTTCCCGCTCGGGGGATCATCCTGCAAAGCTGCTTTATTTCAGCCTTTCGCGTGGTGACCCGCCTGCCGCTTTTTCCCTTCGATCGCTATAACAACCTTGCTCTCCTCCGAGGCCTCCATACCCCTGTGCTCATTCTGCATGGGGAAGAAGACCGCACCATTCCCCTCTATCACGGACGAGCCCTGTACGCTGCCGCCGCAGGCCCGAAAACAGCATGTTGGATTCCCGATGCGGGACACGATGATCTCCACTTTGTTGCGCCCGACACCTATTGGTCGGCCCTGCAAAACTTCATTCGGTCAACGGCCCCCCTCCAAAGGAAGATATGAACGCAGGACCGAACAACGCCTATTTGTTTAATCAAATCGCCGCACGGTACGATGCGGCCAATCGGCTGATTTCACTGGGACGCGACATGCGCTGGCGCCGCCACCTGGCCACCCATCTTTATCCCGGGAACCCGGATGGTGCGCTGTTGGATGTCGCCTGTGGAACCGGTGATCAGCTCCTTGCCCTTATTCAGTGCGGTTGTCAGTATAAAACCATGACCGGACTGGATCCCTCCAAATCCATGCTCGAGCAGGCGCGAAAAAAACAACTTCTGATGCGTTATGCCATTCAGTGGAGCAGAGGAAGTGCCGAGGCCCTTCCGCTGCCGGATGCCTCGGTAGATGTCGTGACCCTATCCTTCGGCCTTCGCAACATGGCTGATCGGCCGGCGGTGTTTCGTGAGCTTCGGCGGGTATTGAAGCCTTCCGGGCGGTTGGCCATCCTCGAATTTTCCATGCCGGACCACGGTGTGCTGCGCATCCTGTTTGGCATCTATCTGGCCACCTTTCTGCCCTGGGCCGGCGGGGCCCTGACCGGGCGCCTCCAGCCTTACCGGTATTTAGCCCGCTCGATCCGCGCCTTTCCCCGCCCCGGGGTCATTCTCCGGGAACTAACCGATGCCGGATTTTTTCAGACGCGGGTGATTCCGGTGGATCTGGGTGCGATCTATCTGTATTTGGCGTAAAAAAAGCCCTCGAACGAGGGCTTGAAGATGGTAGCGGAGAAGGGATTTGAACCCCTGACACGCGGATTATGATTCCGCTGCTCTGACCAACTGAGCTACTCCGCCATCCGATAAAACAGCGGCACATTATAAGCACATGCGCCTGGAATCAATTGGAATTTTGAAATTATTTTCTGGTCTGTCCTCTGTTTTAGGCGTACACCCATCGCGAATTTTTACCCACCAATCCATAGATTGGCTTGCAGACTTCCTGCCGCTTGTTTTGCACTTTTTATTTATTTGGCCGGAGGTCTGTTTCAATGAACGTGAGGCGGAAAGGACGTGATATGAAGAAGGCGTCGGCGTATATACTGTTTTTGGTGCTGGGTGTTGGCACGGCGTGGGGTTCGACGGAAGGCGTCGCCGGCGGTCAGACGATCACGCATCACATGATGCTGCTGATGATCCAACTCGGTGTGATTATCTTCTGTGCGAAATTCGGGTCGCTTTTGTTTAAGCGTCTTCACATGCCCGGGGTCTTGGGTGAACTGTGCGTGGGGATGTTGATCGGTCCGTATCTGCTTGGCAAGGTTCCGCTGCCCGGTTTTCCTGAAGGACTTTTCCAGGTGGTGAATGGTTTTCCCGTTTCGTTGGAGTTGTACGGCATTTGCTCGCTGGCCGCCATCATTCTGCTTTTCATGGTGGGGCTGGAAACGGACCTGAAGCTCTTTTTGCGCTTTTCCGTGGCGGGTACGGCGGTCGGTGTCGGAGGGGTGGTGGCCTCTTTTGTTCTGGGCGATCTGTGTATGGTGCTGCTGGATGATCTGGTGTTTGGAAAGCAGTATGGTTTCTTCGATGCCCCCAGTCTGTTTCTGGGGGTGGTTTCCACGGCAACGTCCGTGGGTATCACGGCGCGTATTTTATCGGAAAGAAAGAAGTTGTCGTCGCCGGAGGGGGTGACCATTCTGGCGGGTGCGGTGGTGGATGATGTGCTGGGTATTATCATGCTGGCCGTGGTACTCGGAGCCATTACCGCCTCGCAGGCCACCGGGGTGATCAATTGGGGTCATATCGGTGTCATTGCGGGAAAGGCCGTCGGCATCTGGCTTATCAGCACCATGCTCGGTCTTCTTTTTGCGCGGCGCATCAGCATTCTGTTGAAGCTGTTCCGGGACCGGGTTTCCATTGCCATTATGGCCCTGGGTTTGGCGTTGATTCTTTCGGGCCTTTTTGAAGAAGCCGGTCTGGCGATGATCATCGGTGCGTATGTCGCCGGGCTCTCGCTTTCGCAAACGGATATCAGTCGCGTGATTCGAGAAAAACTCGAACCGGTGCAGAGTCTTCTGGTCCCGGTGTTCTTTTGCTGCATGGGGATGATGGTCAATTTCACCTCTCTTTCCTCGCCCAAAATTATTCTTTTCGGCCTTTTCTACTCGCTGGTGGCGGTGATGGCCAAGATTCTGGGTTGCAGTTTGCCTGCGCTTTTTTTCCGCTTCAATCTGCGTGGTGCGTTGCGGGTGGGCGTGGGGATGGTGCCGCGTGGCGAGGTGGCTCTTATCATCGCCGGTATCGGGCTGGCCATGGGTGTGTTGAGGGCGGAGGAATTCGGTGTTGCGATTATCATGACGTTGCTGACCACTGTGGCGGCGCCGCTCGTGTTGGTTCAGTTGTTCAAAAACCCCGCTTCGGGCACGTCGCGTGAGGTCGTTACCGAGGACCGGCACACATTCGAATTCAAATTCCCATCGCTTGAACTCACCGAGTTGATGTTTTCCAAGCTGCTGGTTGCATTTGAGAAGGATGGTTTTTTTGTGCATGCATTGGAACATGACGGCGCCGACATTTATCAGCTGCGCCAGGATGACATGGCCATTGAGTTGCGCCACGCCGGGACCTCGGTCTTCTTTGACTGCGAAAAGCAGGATGAACATATGGTTAATTCGGCGGTCTTTGAAATCAGTTCCGATCTGCGCACGATGCTTGATGGTCTCAGCAAACCGATAGACCCCGGAGCTATTCAGAAAAAAATGACGGAATCCGCCAAGATCGAGCGCAAGCACAGCTTGTCGCTGGCGGGCTATATCCCGGAGGACTGCATAGAGCCCAACTTGAAGGCGACGACAAAGGAAGGGGTCATAGAAGAACTGTTGGACATGCTCGTTGCGCACAACCACATCCGCAACAAGGCCGAGGTTTTTCAGGCCCTGCTGGATCGCGAGAAACTTGTGCCCACGGGGCTTCAGGACGGCTTCGCCATGCCGCACGCCAAAACCGACCAGGTCAACAACGTCGTTTGTGCCGTGGGCATCAAAAGGGAAGGCCTTGATTTCAGCGCGCTGGACGGGCAGCCGTCACGTATTTTTGTGATGGAGCTTGCCCCGCAGCAGGCGTCCGGCCCGCACCTGCAATTTGTTTCCGCCATCACCCAGATCGTGCAGATTGTGGGTCACGATTTGGTTGAAAAAAATCTGACTCCGTCCGAAATACACCAGTTGCTGACGAGTTGAAGGTTGGTTTGGCGGGGTGGGGCAACCGCTGTATGACGGGGATGAATGGAGCCTGGGTTCGGCGTGGTGACCGGAGTGCTCAGGCGGCGCGGTAGGAGGCATAGGGGAACCAGCCGATGCCGCTGAGAATCTTCATTTCCTCTTCGAGGCCGGAGGCCACGACTTCAAGATCGGCATCGCTTAACTTCAAAAAAGAGCGGCTTTGGATCAATTCATCGGCGTGAGGCTGGGAAAAATCGCAATAGCCGAGTTTCAGGATGAAGCAGATCCATTCCGAAACGCGGGTGCAGTGCAGGAGGTGGCGGAGGCGGGGATTGACCTCCTCCATTTTGTGATGATGCCCGATTACGGCCACAATGTGTTCCGGAATATTCCAGTCCCGCGCCACGGCTTCCCCGATTTCCTCGTGGGTCAGGCCGATAAACCGCTCTTCTTCTTCCGTGAGCAGAGATTCATTGGTGTGGCGGGCTTCCGTTGCGCGGAAAAAACCGTCGTCATAGAAAAACTGATTTTCCACAATGATGCCGATGTCGTGGAGCAGTCCGGCCAGGAAGGGATCGAAGTCGGGACGGTCAAAGACCCGCGTGCTGAGCATGCGGTTGCAGATGCCCACGGCGTAGCTGTGACGCCACAGTTCCCACATCGAGAATTCCGCTGAAGAGCGGTGAGTGACCAAGGCGGCGCAGACCGTGGCCGACATAATGACCTCTTCCGATTTGCGGAAGCCCAGCCGGACAATGGCGTCGGTGATATTGTCCACCGGCACATGGTTGGCCTTGCCGTAATAAGCCGAATTGGAGGTTTTCAGAAGGCGCGCGCTGATGGTGGGGTCGCGTTCGGCGATTTGGGCCAGGTCTGAGGCATCGGCCAGCGGATCCCGGCTGATGCGGAGCAGTTCCGTCAGGACGGATGGCACCGTGAAGAGCCGTTCATTGCGCAGGCTCTTCACCAGTTTTTTCAGCCGTATTATTTTTGCCAACATCGTTGTACCCCGTACTTGAGCCCCCGCATTTCTCCGGCTCCAATCTGAAATCCCTGTTATGGTTGTTAATAATCCCCTTACTTACAATGCAAAAGTGATGCCAAATCCGTTCGCATCGACGCTCCATCGCATGATTGTGCCGGAGCGTGGCGTGAAAACTATTTCTATCCTGTTATTTTCGAAGGAATTGCGAATCATTCGTTTCTTTCAGTGTTCCGTCGGTCCCGCATGATCCGCCCAGGTTGGAAGTTTTGCAATTCTGAGAAGATCAGGCCGGAATGCCCCGCCGGCCCGTTCTCATTTATGAGATTCGCAGGAGCAGGCACCCTTCGTTTCTGTTGTTTTTTTGCGCGGCCAAAGTGCATTTCCGAGCACCAGGATCAGCAGTATGGCCCAGAAGTGATTCCAGAAGCCGGAAGAATCCGTTGCCGCATGATGCTGGACCGCTTCGGTCACGACATCAGTCAGAAAAGCATTGAAGAGGAAGCCGGAAAGCCAGGCTGTGGCCACGATGGAGGCCAGATAAATCAAGACGGTTCGCCGTCCGACAATCTTCCACAGCGTACTCACGGCCGCTGCATTGGTGGCCGGTCCCGCGATTAGAAACACCAGTGCCGCCCCCGGCGATACCCCGACGTGAATCAGGGCAAGTGCCACGGGAATCGAACCCGTCGAGCACACATACATCGGAATGGCCAGCAGCGTGATTACCGGAAAAAGCCAGGGGCTCGCGCCCAGACTTCCCGAAAACAGGTCGGCCGGAATCAGCGCGGAAATAGCACCGGCAATGACCAGTCCGACCACCAGCGATTTCCCGATATCCGCCGGCAGCGTGATGAAACCGTATCGAAACAGTCGGCGAATCCCATCCGCCGGGCCGGTGGCCTTTCTGATCTCGCTTGGAAGTGGTTCCGTGGGCGGGGCGTCGGGTGTGCGGTCGAACAAATCCACCGCAACCCCGGAAATCAACCCGGAAAAAAAGGCCGCCAACACGCGGATAACTGCAAACACCCCGCCCAGCATGCCCCAGGTGGCGAAAATACTGTCCACGCCCGTTTGGGGCGTTGAAGCCAGAAAGGCGGCTGTCGCGCCTTTTCCGGCGCCATCGCGCCGCAGGGCTGCCGCCACCGGAATCACCCCGCAGGAGCACAGGGGCATTGGTACGCCGATCAGGGTGGCCTTCAGCGTTTGCATCAAGCCGCGACGCCCCAGGTGCCGTTCGACAAACTCCTGTTTGACCAGTACGCGAAGTACGCCCGCCGTGAAAAAACCGAACAGCAGGTAGGGCGCCATCACGCCGGTCATTGCCCAGAAGGCCTGAAGAATTTCCAACCCGATTTGCAGGATATGATTCATGGTTCATCCTCTTGCCTGAAGCGTTTCATGGGGCGGTGACAATAGGGAGCGGAGCCTTTGCGGCGATAATAATTCTGATGATAGTCCTCCGCTTCCCAAAAGGTATCCAGTGATGTTACTTCCGTCACCACGTCGAATCCATTGTCGCGCAATTCTGCAATCAGGCGTTCCGCCACCTCCCGTTGTTCTGCGTTTGCATAAAACACGCCCGAGCGGTACTGGGTGCCGGTATCCGGCCCCTGCCGATTGAATTGGGTGGGATCATGAATCTCGAAAAAGGCCCGTGCCAGGCGCTCGAAGTCGACCCGGACCGGGTCATAGCGCACCCGTACGGCTTCGGCGTGCCCGGTGTTTCCATCGCACACCTCGGCGTAGGTGGGGTTGGCGGTTTGGCCGCCCGTGTAGCCGGACGCCACATCCAGCACACCCGGAATCTGCTGCATCCAGTGCTCCACACCCCAAAAACACCCCCCGGCGAAAACCGCCTCGCCCATGCGCACCTCGGCCTCGGGTATGAAGAGCATGGAGATCGAGTTCACGCAGTGGCGCGTACTTTTCGACGTGAAGCGCTCCCCGAGAAAAACATGGCCGAGGTGTCCGCCGCAGTTCGCGCACAGAATTTCCGTGCGCTGTCCGTCGGCATCCCGCACCCGCTTCACGGCCCCTGGCAGTTCATCATCAAAACTAGGCCAGCCGCATCCCGCATCAAATTTATCCTCCGAGCGGTAGAGCATTGCGCCGCAGCGGCGGCAGGTGTATACGCCCGCCTCGTTAAGCGATTCATAGTCTCCGCTGAATGGGCGCTCCGTGCCCTTGTGTACGATCACCCGCTCCTCTTCCGGTGTTAACTGCCGCAGATTCATGACGGTCTCCTTTGCTTGTGCGATCCATTGTGAATCATCGGAGGCGGTCGCAGCATGGTTGGATTGCGCCCGGATGAGCAGCCAACCCGCTGCAAGTAACAAGGCGATCGCGCCTGCCGCCTTCCACCGTTTGTCTCCCGATTTCATGGGTCATCTCCCGTTCAAATTCTGCCCCTAAAATACCCCCGGGGGGTATTTCTGTCAAGCGCGGCTCGTTGCCGGCTTTGTGCGCATGGGAACGTCGGAGAAGGTTCTGAATGCCGTGGTACTCGCCGATGCCATCGGTAAACGCAGGTAATCCCCGCCGGCGGGGTGACAGGCTTTTTCGCGCGAAAGAATGCAGGGAGTGCGAAAAGGCATTCGATTTTTCCCGATTCAGCAGGAAACTGCATGGCGTCATTGACTTGCCGCCGCCGTATCCTATAGGCTCCCCGGACACCAAAAATCTAGCCGGAATCCAATACACTTTTAATCCAATGGAAACAAACGTTATCACTTTTTCGGTGGCCATCGAGATGATCTCGTACCTGGTGGGCGGTCTGAGTATTTTTCTTCTTGGAATGAAACACCTGTCCGACGGCGTACAAGCCACGGCGGGAGAGCGGTTGAGTCGGATGATCGCCATGGTTACGGACAATCGCCTCGCGGCTTGCGGGACGGGGATGTTCGTCACGGCATTGATTCAATCGAGTTCGGTGACCACGGTGATGCTGATCGGTCTGGTGAACGCCGGGGTGATGAACCTCACGCAGTCGATCGGCGTGATTCTCGGCGCGGACATTGGAACGACGGTAACGGCGTGGATTGTGGCCATCAAGGTCACGAAGTACGGGCTGCTTCTGCTTGGTATCTCGGGGTTTTTCTATCTGTTTACGCGCAACGAACGCAATCGGTTTATTGCCATGCTCTTCATGGGGTTGGGGATGGTTTTCTTCGGTCTGCTGCTGATGGAAAAGGGCGTGGTTCCTTTGCGCAGCGATGAACACTTCATCGCCCTTTTTTCCCAGTTTGTCCCGCGTACGTTCTGGGGCGTGACGAAGTGCGTGCTGGTCGGTTCGCTGGTGACGGCAATTGTGCAGTCCTCCTCCGCCACGATAGCCATTACCATTACGCTTGCGCGGGCGGGTGTGATTGATTTTGATACCTCGGTGGCGCTGGTACTCGGTCAGAACATCGGCACGACCGTTACGGCCTTCATGGGGTCGCTCGGGATGAACGCCGCCGCACGGCGGGTGGCCTATGCGCACATATTCATTAAAGTGGCGGCCGTGCTTCCGGCAATTCCGCTCTTCTTTTCTTATCTGCATTTTCTGCAATGGCTCATCAGTCCGGACACGGCGATTGCCACGCGCATTGCTCTGGCTCACACCGTGTTCAATGTGCTGCTCGTGATCCTGTTTCTGCCGTTTACGCGGCAGCTTTCCCGCCTCTTGATGTTCCTGTTCAAGGACCGGGCGGCCAAGACACGCACGCTTACCCGGCTGGACATCCGTATGCTGGATTCGCCGATGATCTGCATCGAACAGTCGCGCCGCGAAATTCTGCAGATGGGCCGGGTTGTTGGCGATATGCTGATCATGCTGCGCGGCATCCTCGTGGCGGGCGTGGGCAACTGCCGTCAGGAGGTGGCCGAGTTGTTTGCGCAGGAAGAGAACCTGGATACCATGCAGAAAGAGGTCGTGGTTTTTCTGACCCGCCTGTTGACTCAGGAAATCTCCTCCGCCATTGCCAAGGAAACGCATGAGCAGTTACGCCGTGCCGATGAGTATGAATCCATCAGCGATTACTGTGCCTCGATTCTGAAACTGTTTCTGCGGCTGCACAAGGCGCGACTCAGTCTGGATGAAGAAGACCTGGCCAGTGTCCTGGCGCTGCATGATGCCGTGTATGCTTATTATCAGTCGATTTACGAGGCGCATCAGCAGCGGGATGTGGGCATTCTTCCGCGTGCCTATGTTCAGGGCGACGTGATTAAACGTCAGTTCAAGGAGGCGCGTGGGCGCCACCTCGTGAAGATGCAGGAAAAACAAATGGATCCGATGGTCTCTACGATTTATCCCGATATTCTCAACGGGTATCGGCGCATCAAGGAACATCTGATCAATGTGGCGGAGGCCGTGTCCGGCGTGAAGTGAGCGATGCAGTAACGAGTCGACTCCGTTTTGCGATTTGTACATTAAGCAACCGGCGGGGATTTTCGTCGGGAAGGGTGGATGAGCCGATGTGAGTTGCGGAGGGGAAGAATACGCTCGACGGGGGCGTCTCGAAACGTACAATGGGGACCCGATGCGGCTGTGGTCGGTCGCAACAGGAGGGTGTGGTGATGTATACGTTGTATTTATTTATTCTGGCATTGGCGGGCGGCGGATTAACGATTGTGTTTCGGCGGGTGAAGGGGGTGGCCTGTCTGGATGTGCTGGCGGGTTGGCTGCTGGCGGGTTGTATCGGCCTGGGTGGTTTATGGTCGTTCATGGGGCACGCGTTTATTCCGGCCAAAGTGGCGGAGTCGATCGGCTGGCCGACGAGTCCGTTTCAGTGGGAAATTGCGATGGCGAACCTGGCGTTGGGGGTGCTGGGCGTCATGTGCATCTGGTTTCGTGGGCGGTTTCGTCTGGCGACGGCGATTTCGGCGAGTGTGTATTTGCTGGGTTGTGCGGCGGGGCATGTCCGGCAGATGATTACGGCGGGAGACTTTGCGGTGAACAATGCCGGGCCGATTTTGTGGGTGGGCGATTTGGCCCTTCCGCTGCTGACGTTGACGCTGGTGGTGATTGTGGAAGTGCGGACCCGTGCGAACGCGGCGGCTTGATCCGCTGTTTTGTTTTTGGGATTGGGGAGGCGGATTTTCTTATTGGATTCGAGTCAGTTGAGTGCTCCTGCACCCCGTCCGGGGCGCTGAGTTGTTTTACTTGCATCTTCCCGGGGTCCTTCGACCCCGGGCTCCATTCCAAGACCCCTCCGGGGTCATTCTTGCTCCCCAAATCGCGACAGCGATTTTCACTAAAGCGGGCGGGAAACAAGCGCTGGCGCATAACAGCGACGAAAGAAATACCGGGTCGCTTTAGTTGGGTTGCGGGGCACCCGCTTTAGGGGGTGTTCCGGCATTCGGGGTGCTGCCGGGTGATTTCCGGGAGCAAAAACCGGGTCGTTGGAAGGGGTGTGCGGATTTCGGCCTGTGCGTTGAGGGGAAAAGGGGGTGAAAAGGCCGAAAAACGGGTTTTGTCAAGAGATGTTGGGTGAAAAACGCTAATGCGTTGCTATTCAACACAAAGCGCCTGTGGCATTGGACTTGCTATTAGTAGGCATGTTGTATCGGAAAAAACAGGCGGTGAATATGGCAAAACAGCGATGGAAACTGGGAACAGCCGGGATATTTGTGCTGGGAACCCTTTTGTTACCCGTTTATGCGCAAAATGATGCGATTGACGGCGAATTTTCGTTTGAGCGGCTTTCCGAGATGGAAAAGCGGTTGGAAAAGGCTCCGAAGGAGTCCAAAACAGTTGCGGTGGTGGAAAATGCGACAGAAGAGGTGTCGGCAACGGATTTAGCGCCTGTTTTGGAAGAAAAAACGGATTTGCCGTCGGTTTCCGGGCGTTCGATGAACATGTGGCGGTCGCTGGGGGCGTTGTTAATCGTTTTGGGCGGGCTGATTGTGGCCAACAAGTGGCTTCAGCGGCGTATGGCGGGGCGTTCGGTGGCGGGCGGAGGTGTTTCGGATCGCCGTATGGCGGTGCGGGAGCGTTTGTCGCTGGATCATCGGCGTCAGTTGGTTCTGATCACGGTGGGCCGGCGCGAAATCGTATTGGCGATGGGTCCGAACGAGATGCGTCCGGTGGCGGAATGGGTGAGCGATGAGGCGGATGAGAACGAGGAGGTGGATTCATGAATACGGCCCGCCTGCGTTTTTTTCTGCTTCTGGCCATCGGGTTTTTCGTGTTCAGCGCGGTTTCGGAGGCGCAAATGCCGGGCGGCCCGCTGCCCACGGGCATTCGGATTCAATTCGACCAGGATTCGCAGCCGGCCGAAGTCAGCCAGTCGCTGCAGATTGTCCTGCTGCTCACCGTGCTGAGTCTGGCCCCGGCGATTGTGGTGATGACCACGTCCTTTACCCGTATTCTGGTGGTGATGGGGTTTGCGCGGCGAGCCCTCGGTACGCAGACGGTCCCTTCCGGCCAGATTCTCACGGGACTTGCCGTCTTTCTCACGATTTTCATCATGGCACCGGTCTGGAAACAGATCAATACGAAGGCGATTCAGCCCTATATGAACAATGAGATCACGCAGATGGAGGCATGGCAGGCCGGTGTCGTTCCGCTGCGCAAGTTTATGGCCAGTCAAACGGGCAAAGAGGAATTTGCGCTCTTTCTGGAGCTGGCGGGTGAGGACAAGGCGACGAAACTGGATGAGGTGGGCATGGAGGTGCTGATGCCCGCCTTCATGGTGAGCGAGCTGAAGACGTCGTTCCAACTGGGCTTTCTGGTGTATCTGCCGTTTTTGGTGATCGACCTGGTGGTGGCGACGATCCTGATGTCGCTCGGTATGATGATGCTCCCGCCCATGATGATTTCCCTCCCGGTCAAGTTGCTGTTTTTTGTGTTGGCGGATGGATGGAATCTGATGATTCGAGGGATTGTTTCCAGTTTTACGGGCGTAACATTTTAGGAAAGGAAGGGACGTATGACTCCGGAACTCGCATTGGACCTGGCGTATATGGTGATGATCACGGCGGCTAAAATCTCCGCGCCGTTTATGCTCGCGGCCGTGGTCACGGGTGTGCTGATCAATATCATTCAGACGGTGACGCAGATCAAGGATATGAGCCTGACGTTCATCCCGAAGTTGATGGTTTCTGCGGTGGTGACGGGCTTCTCGCTGCCTTGGATCATCAATGTGATGGTCGGTTTCTTCCATTACATCTTCCAACTGTTTCCCCAAATGGTCGCCTGAATAGAAAGGACGCATGGAGATTCAACTGGCATTTTATCCGCAGGCTTTGCTGCTGGTGATTGCGCGTGTGGCCTCGATCACCTGGGGAACGGTGGTGTTCGGGAAAGACCTGGCGCCGCTCGAGGTGCGGGTGCTGCTGGCCTTTGCGATTGCGATGGTGATTACACCGCTCGCACCCGAGGCCTGGGCTCGCACGGCCATGGCGATGAATGATCTGCCCCGCATGACGATGGGCCTGCTCGGGGAGGCCCTGCTGGGGTTTTCCATTGCGCTGATCTGCGAGTTGTTTGTCGGCATTTTTTCCATGACGGGATATGTGCTGGGTTGGGCCAGCTCGCTGACGATGTCGCAGGAGATCGACCCGGTGAGCGGGGTGCAGAACAACGTGCTGGGCATTCTGATGCAGTTGGTTTTTCTGATGATCATCTGGACGTACGGGGGGCACCTGATGCTGATCGAGATCGTGGTGAAGAGCTTGCAGACGGTCCCGCCGACCTTCGCCTGGCTGGATGGGCAGGTCACCGAAATGATGGTGGCGCTGGGCGGACTGATGTTCGAGTGGGGGGTCAAGCTGGGCGCGCCGGTGATCGGAGCGGCGATGATCCTGAATGCGGCAATGGGCCTGGTGGCCAAAATGGCGCCGCAGTTCAACATCCTGTTTTTGTCGCTGCCGATCCGCCTGGGCACCGGCATGCTGATGATGGGCTTTTTCCTTCGCTACGGCGGTGGACATTTTCGTGAAATCGTCATGACGATGCTGGAATACTGTTTGAAATTGGTTTTGTAGGAGTGCGACATGGAAGGGAAAGACGGGAAAACCGAAAAACCGACGCCCCGCCGCCGAAGCAAGGCGCGCAAGGAAGGCCAACTGGCCAAGTCGCAGGAAGTCAATACCGTGGTGGTGATGGTTCTGGCCCTGATTGGTATTGGCTGGGGCGTTCCGCACATGGGGGGGAAACTGAGCGGGCTTCTTGAGTTCCTGTTGCAGTATCATGTTGGAGAAACGTGGAGCGTGGAATTGATCCGGGAGTTGTTCATCGGGATCTGTTTCTTTATAGGAGCACTGATGGCGCCTATTATGATCCCGATCATGATCGGTGCTCTGGTCTCCAATGTTCTGCAGACCAAACCCTATTTCAGCATGGACCCCCTCAAGTGGAAACTCAGCGGATTGAGCCCGATCAAGGGCCTTCAGCAGCTCTTTTCCATGCAGAGTCTGGTGACGTTTGCCACGTCCATGATGAAGGTGGCCCTGGTGACGGGTGTCATTTACATCATGATGAAAAGCCGGGTGCAGCGGCTGGTTTCGTTGCAGTATATGGATTTGGGCGCCGCGGTGATCTATATCTTCCGCACCATCCTGTATATGGCGTGGGTGGTGACCGTCCTCTCCATTATCATTGCGGTGATCGATTGGATTTATCAGAACCGCAAACATGAAAAAAGCCTGATGATGACGAAAGAGGACGTGAAGGAAGAGCGGAAAAGCCAGGAGCCCAATCCGCTGATGAAACGCGCTCAAATGCGTAAAATGCGGGAACTGACCATGCTCCGCATGATGGCTGCCATTCCCGACAGTACGGTGGTGGTCACGAACCCGACGCACGTTGCCGTGGTGCTGCATTACGATCCCGAAGCCATGAAGGCGCCGAAGGTGGTGGCCAAAGGACTGCGCCTCGTTGCCGAACGCATCAAGCGCATCGCCCGCGAAAACAACGTGCCCGTGCTGGAAAAACCCGCCCTGGCCCGCTCGCTCTATAAAGAGGTTAAAATCGGGCGCGAAGTGCCGGCGCAATTCTACGGCACCATCGCCGAGGTTCTCGCATACCTTTATAAAATCGGTAACGACCGTATTCGAAGCAAACTGACTGCGGGCAGGGCGGCATAACGACGGAGAAGCATTATGAAAACGGAAAAAGCAAAAACGGGATTGGGATTGAGCGCCTTGGGCAATATGCGGCAGGCCGACCTGGTCATGGCTCTGGCCCTCATGGTGGTCCTCGGTGTACTCTTCTTCCCCGTGCCGCCGATGATGCTCGATCTGCTGCTTTCGCTCAGCATCGCGCTGTCGGTGTTGGTGATGGTCTTCGCCATGAGCATCTCCAGCCCGCTCGAACTCTCCGCGTTTCCCTCCATCCTGCTGTTGCTGACCTTGTTCCGACTGGCCATGAATGTGGCCACCACCCGACAGATTCTGCTGCTTGGTTTTGCGGGAAATCTGATTGAGGCCTTCGGTGATTTTGTGGTGGGCGGCAATTATATTGTCGGTGTGGTGGTCTTCCTGATCCTGGTCATCATCAATTTCAAAGTCATCACCAAGGGTTCCGGGCGTATCGCGGAAGTGACCGCCCGATTCACCCTCGATGCCATGCCCGGCAAGCAGATGAGTATTGATGCCGACTTGAATCAGGGCCTGATCGATGAAAAAGAAGCCGTGCTGCGACGCGAAACCCTCCGCAAAGAGGCCGATTTCTACGGCGCGATGGACGGCGCAAGCAAGTTTGTGCAGGGTGATGCCGTCGCGGGCTTGATCATTACCGCCATCAATATCTGCGCGGGGTTCGCCGTTGGCATGACCATGCGCGGCATGACCGCACAGGAATCCATTGCGCGCTACACGATCCTGACCATCGGTGACGGTCTGGTTTCGCAGATACCGGGACTGATCATCTCCACGGCGGCGGGCATTTTGGTGACGCGTGCGGCTTCGGATGACGGCCTCGGAACGCAACTCGCCAAACAGATGATCATGAAGCCGCGCCAACTGATGATCACCGGAGGCATTCTGGGCGGCATTGCCCTGGTCCCCGCGTTGCCCGCGCTGCCGTTTATTTTCCTGGGCTCCGTTATCGGTGGCGTTGGCTTCGTCACGCGCCATCGCATCCCCGACGGCGGCACGGCTGCCCAGGCCGCAGGCGGTGGCAGAGCGGCTCTGAAGGGCAAGGGCCCGGCGGGTGGTGCGGAGGAAGCCGGCCAGGAGGGCGCCCGTCCGGCACTGCCTCCGGGAAGTGATTACAGCAGCGTGATGGCCGTCTCGCCCATGGATCTGGAAATCGGTTTCGGCCTGATCCCGCTGGTCGACCGTCAGCAGGGCGGACGCCTCATCGAGCGCATCAGCAATGTGCGGATGCAGATTGCCGAGGAATTGGGCATTGTGCTTCCGCCGGTGAATGTGCGCGATAATGTGGATTTGCGGAATACGGAATATCTCATCAAAATACGCGGGCTGGAAGTTGCGCGTGACATTGTGCATCCCGGCTCGCTCATGGCCATTGACCCGAGCGGCGAGCTGAAGATGGAAGGCTTCCGTCCCGCCAAAGAACCGGCCTTCGGATTCACGGCCTACTGGATTCCGGAAAACAAACGCGAGCAGGCTGAGAGCCGCGGCTTCACCGTGGTCGATTGTGCCAGCGTGGTCACGACGCATTTGGCATCGGTCGTGAAGCGTCATGCCGCCGATATTCTGACGCGCCAGGATGTCAGCAACATGATTGACCAGGTTAAGCAGAGCAACCCGGCTGTCGTGCAGGAGCTGATTCCGGCAAAAATGAATGTGGGCAGCATACATCGCATCCTGCAAGGGCTCCTGCGCGAGCGCGTTTCCATTCGCGATATGGTCGTCATTCTTGAAACGCTGGCCGATCATGCCGCCAAGACCCAGGAAACGGCTCTGCTGGTTGAGCTGTGCCGCCGATCGCTCGGCGGGCATATCGTCCGAACCTACCTGATGCCGGATGGGCGTCTCAAAGCCATCGGCCTGCATCCGCGCCTCGAAGAAATAATCCGTCAGCACAGCCGAAAAGAATCGGTGGCGTTCGGAGCACTCGTGATGGACCCCGCGGTGGCACAGCAGGTGCTAGGTAGTTTGAAAGAACGGATCGAAGAAGCAAAAAACAGCGGAATGGAGCCGGTTTTAGTATGTTCACCGTCAATACGTCCTCAGGTTCGACAACTCATTCAGCACGACTTCCCGGATACCGCGGTGATCTCGTTCGCGGAAATACCCGATCAGGTGCCGGTGGATATGCTGACGCTCGTGCCTGTGCCGGAGCCCAAAGAAGAAAAACTCAGCGCGTAGGATAAAGCCATGAAAGTAAAAAACTACAAAGGCAAGTCGCTCGATAAAATATATCAGGCCGTACAGCGGGACCTCGGCCCCAAGGCGGTTGTGGTCTCCTCCCGGAAAATCAACGAGGGCGGGCTTCTGGGCATTCTGGGGGGCGGCGGCTACGAGTTGGTGGCCGTGGCAGATGATCGGGCCGCCGACAAGTCACTCTTCGACAATACCTTCAGCACCGAAGTCTGGAGCCGTTTCAGTGAGTTGCAGTCCACGCAGTTCCGCCGTATGGAAGAGGCCGTGCGCGAAATCCGTACGGAAATGCGCAGCATGAAACGCGATGCCGTCCGAACCCCCATGCCCTTGATCAAACGCGAAGAAGCCGTGCCCGACTACGCCAAAGGATGGGACCCCCGCTTCACCAAAAAAGTCCGCACCCAAATGCCCTCGTTTTTTGAAGGAAGCCAGACGGCCCGCCAGGCTGAAACACTCGGGGCCCTGCTGCGCATCGAATCGCATTTCCCGGTGAAACAGACCGGTCGCCCGCACACGGTGGCGCTGGTCGGGCCCACCGGGGCAGGCAAAACCACCACCGTGGCCAAACTCGCCGCACGCTGGGGAATGGAAAACGGGCTGAAAATCGGGATCATCACCACCGATACCTACCGCGTGGCCGCCGTCGACCAGATTCGGGAATATGCCACCCTGCTGGGCGTTGAACTCAAAGTGGTCTCCAATTCCCTTGAAGCCCGCCGTGCCGTGCAGGCCTTTGCCGATCGCGACGTGATTCTGGTGGATACCGGCGGACGTAATCACTATGATCAAAAAAGTCTGTTGGAATTGCGTGGAATGCTTGAGGCCATGGGGCCGTTCAGTGTGATGCTGGCTCTTCCCGCGACGTGGAATATCGGCCAGACCCCGGAGGTGATCCGGAATTACAACGTATTGCGCCCGGACTATCTGGTGATCACCAAGGTGGATGAAACAAAGAATTATGACCTCTTGACGGTGGCGCGCTGTGAGAGTACTTGTCCGGTGGCCTTTTTAACCAACGGACAGCGTGTCCCGCAGGACATTGAAAGCGCCGGTCGGGATCGATTGGTGAAAATGCTGCTGCAGAAGTAAGGAGAGAGCATGGTGAATGACCAGGCCGCGACGCTGCGGCAAAGCGCTGCGTCGGAACAATCAACCGAGCGGGCATCGTCGCGCCTGCGCTGCATTGCCGTTGGAAGCGGCAAGGGCGGGGTGGGTAAAACGATGGTATCCATCGGTCTCTCCTGCGCGCTGGCCCGCTGGAAATACAACGTACTCATCATTGATGCCGATCTTGGTCTCGCGAATGTGGATCTTCAATTGGGCGTCGACCCGCTTTATACCCTGCAGGATGTCGTCTTCGGGAGTTGTCCGGTGGAAGAGGCCGTAATTTCCACTCCCTATGGCCCCGACTTGCTGGCCTCCTCCTCGGGAGCGCCCGAAATGGTCAACATGGGCGGCGCCCGGCGCGAACTGCTCGTGAATGAACTCATGCGCTTTGCGGGACGCTACGATTATCTGATCATTGATGGGGCGGCGGGTATCGGCCAATCCATTGTCAGCTTCTTTGCGGCGGCGCCGGAAGTGGCCGTGGTGGTCGCCAACGAGCCCACCTCCATCATGGATGCCTATTCACTGATCAAGGTGCTGCGCCAGAATCCGCAGCCGCCCGCCCTCCGCCTCGTGCTGAACATGGTGCGCACCCTCGGCGAGGGCGAACAACTCGCCGCGCGCCTCAACCTCATCACCCGAAAATTTCTGGGCATTGAAATCCCGGTGGCCGGCGTTGTCCCTTATGATTTTGCCGTGGGCAATGCCATCCGGGCGCGCAAGCCGGTGAGCGCCTACGCGCCCGGCTCGGTACCCGCACGCTGCCTCGAAGAGGTGGCCCGCTTCTTTGCCACCGAAAGTGCCCTGCGCCGGGGTGAAGTCCCCGATGGACGCGTCTTCTTTGAAAAACTCGCCGAAATCGGCGCAAGCGGACAGGGAGAATAGGGAATCGTGAACGATGTACTCAAACAACTGAGCCTGCTGATTGGCGGCGTGCTGTTTTTCCTTTCCCTCCTCACCGGTATCATCACGCATAATGGCGTCAGCGGCGAGGTGCTCTTCCGTGCGCTCATGGTCTTTTTCATCAGCACCATGACCATCGGAATCTTCTTCCGTTTCTTCGCCGGCGTGCTCTACAACTTCGTCGTCCAGAAAATGGACGAGACCCGCAAGGAAGAAGCGGAACTTCAGGAAAAAGACCGCGAATACCGCGAAGAAATCTCCGACACGGAATCCTGATTTGTGTCCCCGTTCCCTTCCGGGAAAAACCAGCCCGGCCCCCCTTGTTTACTATTGAAGGTTCCCCCCTGATCTACCGCCACGGTCTTGCTCCTTTGAAGGGGTTTCGTTCCGATATACCCGCATATCCCGCTTGCGGTTTGCCGGGGATGCGGCGATAATTGCTTCATTGTGAAGCGGGTTGTGTGCACGGGGTGTGTGTGTGGATGAAAAGGGTGGTGTTGCCATGAAAAAGGTCTTGTTGCTTTTGTTGTTCTGCGTATTCCTGACGGGGCTGTCCGCCCTGGGGGTCGAGGACATTACGGAATTTCGAAACCGGTACGACAACGACGTCCGGGAGCTGCAGGATGCGGCCAACAAGAAAGCCCAAAAACTTCGGCGGTCCGACGGCACGGTGGATACAAGCAGCCCGGAATACCAGGAAATCCAGCAGGAGTACAACACGCAGAAACAGAAGTTGCGGCAGGAATACAACAAAAACCATCCCGCCAAACAAACGTGGGAGGATCTGCAGGAATTCCGTAAAGACGGCAAGCTGCGAAGCACCGGCAGCGACCACGTGGCGGGACCCGGCTCGGACATGGACTTGACGGCGAGTGACAATGCCACCGCGGATGCCGCCGTCAAAAAACTGAAGGCCAAGGGGCACAAGGTGACCTACGACCCCGAACTGGGCATGCACATCGATCACTCGTCGGATACCAAAATCTGGGAACCCGGGACCCCCGAACAGCAACGCGCCCGAGCCAACAACCCGGAAGGATATACACGCTCCGGATCGCTGGAGCACGAGAACATCTCCTCGCCCGATGCCCAATATGATCCGGAAGGCTACGTGGAGGATCTTAACAAAAAATACGAGGCGGCGAAAAAATCCGGGGATACCAGGACCCAGAACAAAGCGGCCAGAAAAATGCAGGAGGCCACCGGAAAGACGCCGGATGCAGTCACGGAGAAGATGGCGGTTGATGCCGATCCCTTCGAATCCGGAGAACGTAATTTCGGCGAGTCGGAAGCGGTCACGGAAGCCAAGGCGGCAAAACGTGCAGAGGCGATGGACAAAGGGGTTCAGGAGGCTCGCGAAACGGCCAGAAAGCAATCGGAATCGAACTCGCGTATGCGGGAGGATCTGGCCAGGCAGGAGCGGGAGCTGGGCAATAAAGAATCGGCCAAAGAATACACGGACGCCAACAGGAAAATTGAGAACACCAAGCCAAAGGCCGACGAACCGGGTGGCAAAACGAGACCGACCGATCCGGATGGACCCGGCGTGAAACAGACCCCAAAGAAATCCACGCCGACGGACGTGGATGGCCCGGGGACGACCGATGTGGATGGGCCGGGAGCCAAGCAATCCCCAAAGAAGTCCACACCAACGGACGTGGATGGGCCGGGAGCAAAGAGTTCCGGCAAGGCGGCGAAGACGACGCCGACTGACGTGGATGGTCCCGGCGCAGGGGTTGCAGCAGAGGGAGCAGAAACGATGGCGGGGAAGGTGGGCAAGACCGTGGGCGAAGCGATGGATGGCGCGGTGGTGATTCACCAGGCCGGAAAGGTTCGAGACGGCATTAAGGAGGGGGATGACAAGAAAATCCTCGAGGGGCTCGGAGGGAAAGATATTGCCGATCGGTCTGATGTGGCGGGCGGAGGGGATTACGTCGATGCCAGAGGGGCCGAAGGCGACGCCGTATCAGAGGAAGCCGAAGGCGCTGCCGTCGGCAAGCTGAAACGCATGGGGGCGACAGACGACGAGCTCGATGACTACAGAGAGAACTACGGCACCTCAAAGGGAAGAGAGGTCGTCGACCAGGTCAAGGCACGTGGTGGTGCCGATGAGAAGGGGCACAAGCCCCTCGAAGGGATGAGCGAGGAGGAAAGCAGTTGGACGGCGGGCGAGCAGGCGAAGGAGGGTGCGAAACAGGCCGGCTCTTACGGAAAGACGGTCCTGGACGGCGTCTCGCTGGGCGGCGTAACCCGCGGCGAGGAAGCGCAAGGCGATCTGGATGGCGCGGTGTCTGATTCCGATCACGTTTTGAAGCAGACGGAAGAATCGACGAAGAGCAGGCTCTATACGGAACTGCGCGACCGGGGCGCCTCGGAAACCGAAGCGAAAGAAGCCCTGAAGGACTATTACAAAGATAAGCAGGGCGTACGCGACCTCGTTGAAAAACTGAAGGAACGTGATCCGGAGAAGGCGAAGGGATCGGATCGCAAAAAGGAGGGCTTGTCCGTTGATAATGTCGATATCGAGGAGGACGGGGAAGGCGCCGGCGAGCGCATAAAAACAACCTTTACCGAAGCCGGGAAAGGATTAAAAGAGCTGGTGATTGACACGCCCGTGGAGTACGTGAACCAAACGGGTAAGGACATTGCAGACGCATCGCACGATGCCCTGGAAGTGGTGGGCATCGGTTCCGAGAAAAACGAGAAGGAACGATATGCGGCCGAGAAGAATGCGGAGGCCGATGAGCAGCTTGGTACAAAAGAAGAGAAGCTGATCAATATGGGTGCAACACCTGATGAGGCAAAAGCCGCTGTCAGTGGTGGCCACAAAGAGGTGACCGATCTCACTAAAGAGCTTCATCAGCGAAATGCCGAGGCCGCAAAAGAGGAAAAAATACAGGCCGAAGGCAAGGAGGCCCGCGAACGGTTGGCAGAAAAAATTCGTGAGAGCAAAGAAGAGGGGGCATCACCTCAGGGGGACGTTGAAACGTCACCCGATGATGGTCAAGACGAAGGCGATGAGGCTGCGAATGACCTGTTTGGCGGAGACGACGAGGAATCGGAGGAGGACGACTGGGAGAGCGATGAGGATTTCTGGAATGGCGACGAAAAACAGGACGAAAACACGGATCCAAACGGGCTTCGTGCCCAGGAGGGACGATCAGAATCCGATGGGTATAATACCGATTGGTCGGAAGGAACCGGAAACGATGTGTTGGACCAGATGATCGACGGGGTCGAAAAGGAACGTTACGAGGGATCGAAGAAGGCCATCGGATTCAACGAGCGCCAGCACGATATGAAGGTGGCCTCCACGTCCGGTGATTCCGCCGAGGATCGCGCCAATCAGCAGCGCGACAGCGCGGTGCAGCAGGCGGAGGCCGATCAGGCGGATGCCCGGAACAAAATCGTCGACGGGGACCGGGCCGATAGTTGGGGAAGTGCCGTGGGTGAAGGTCTGGCCGAAGGGATCAATTCAGGCGCCGCCGCCATGGGTGCGGCTATCGCTGCCGGCTTGAAAGCGGCTGTGTTCGATAAGGATAAAGAAGACAGGGACGATTCAGACGGGGAGGAGTCGGAGGGCGAAGTCGCCCAGGAAGGCGCAGCGCCTGCGGGAGGCGGTGGTGGAGGCGGGGCGCCTGCCGGGAATGAAGTTGCCGCTGCACCGGGTGGCGAAGGCGCCCCTGCGCCTGCCGCGGGTCCACCGGCGAAACCTCCCTCCGGCCAGACGGTCGCCGCCGGCGGGAAGGGGACTTCGCCTGTAAAAAAATCTCCGTCTGGAACCATCTATTGCCCAAAATGCGGTGGAACGAAATTTGGTCCGTATGAAAAAGTCGTTGGCCCCAATGGGCAGACGGGTTCCGACCGGCGCTGCCTGACGTGCGGGCACATGGGCGGTATTATAGGTACCCCGCCCGCGAAAAAACCCGCCTCTGTGGCGGCGAAAAAACCCACCCCGGCATCGAAACCCACGCCCAAACCGGCCGGGAAGCAGTGCCCGTACTGCAAACATTATGGTCTTGTGTATCTGCGAAGCGGCGAGGGGATGGTGACAGGAACCATGGAGGGACGATGGACCGAATACAAATGTCCATACTGTGGCCACGGCATTACTATTTCATCCGATACCCCCGGAGCGTGGCATGCCTGGTGATTGTTTTGTGAACGACGAATTCCATTGAAATGGTGTTTTAAAGAATGGATAACAGATAGGATAAGGAGTGGAGAAACGGAAGATGACAGCAAACAGATGGCTTGGTTGTTTCGTGTTGGCGGGTATTGCGGCTGGATGGGTCTCACTGACCGGATGCTGCTGCGGCGGGGGTGGTGGTGGTGGAAACGGCGGCATGAAAGAGACCTATTACGGCCCGGAGACCGCCAAGGGCGTGCGGGTGTATATCTCGCCGGAGACGAAGTCCGCAAAGGCCCAGCAGATTCGCCGAGTGGCCGTCCTGCCCTTCAAGGGTCCCACGGAACATATCGGCATATCGGTGTCGGATATGTTCGTTACCGAGGTGCTCGAATCGGGACGTTACGAGCTGGTGGAGCGCAGCCAGATGGCCAAGGTATTGGGCGAAACGGAACTGGCGCTCTCGGGGTTGACCTCTTCGCAGGCGGCGGAGGTGGCACAGATGATCGGGGCCGAAGGCGTGATCATCGGCAGCGTTTCCGAATATGAAATGGTGGCGCTGAGCGGAAAGACGTATCCCTCGGTGGGCATCAGCGCGCGGTTGATTGATGCCGATACGGGCAAGATCGTCTGGAGTGCGGATTTTGCGGATCGCGGCGACAGCAAAGGTATGACGCTTTCCGAGCAGGCCCGCAATGTGGTGCACAGTATGGTCAGCGCCCTTTACTGCGAGTGGAACCGATGAAAACAAACGGGAGACACACTATGAAAACCGGTTGGTGGATGGCTGTGGCAGCTTGTATGGGAATCTGGTTTGCAACAGGCTGCAGGACCACGAATCCCGCCTTGACCAGCCCCGTTCCGCAAGGCGATACCACGCGTTATGTGGAGTCGTATGCGCCGAAGACGGACCTCTTTTCCGGGGTGAACCGAGGGAATCTTCCG
>JAQVYB010000192.1 GCA_028708815.1 Kiritimatiellia bacterium
TTCTGAATGATCTCGCGCAAGGTCATCCCAAGCGGCTTTATACCTCCGAAGAATTCGCCGATATGCATCAGACTCCGGCTCCTCGATGGGATTTGCTGTCGCTCAAACGATACGGCTCGATGGGGATTCAGTTTTCGCGCGGGTGTCCCTTCAATTGCGATTTCTGCAACATCACCGCCCTGCTGGGCCATCAGGTACGTATAAAAACCTCTGCCCAGATCGTTGCCGAACTTGATGGCCTGTATACCCTCGGTTGGCGCGGACCTCTCTTCTTCGTGGACGACAATTTCATCGGTAACAAGGCGTTTCTGAAACGCGATCTGCTGCCCGCGCTGATTGCGTGGAGAAAAGGAAAGGTCGGGAACGAGTTCTTTACCGAAGCCTCCATCAATTTGGCCGATGACCAGTCCCTGATGGACCTGATGGTCAAGGCAGGATTCACCGGCGTATTCATCGGTATTGAAACCCCGGACAACACCTGCCTGGCCGAGTGCAGCAAGGGCCAAAACGGAAACCGCGATCTCGTCGCGGATGTGAAACGCATTCAACGCGCCGGTCTTCAGGTGCAGGGCGGCTTCATCGTCGGATTCGATCACGATCATCCGTCCATTTTTCAGCGACAGATTGATTTCATCCAGAAGAGCGGCATTGTGACCGCCATGGTCGGTCTCTTGCAGGCCCCCGCCGGCACACGCCTCTACGAACGCATGAAAAAAGAAGGACGTCTGTGTGCGGAATCATCGGGCGACAACGTGGATGGGACCACCAACATCATTCCGACGATGAATCTGGAAGCCCTGAAGGCGGGATATCGGCTTATCCTGGATCACATTTACTCTCCGGCACCCTACTGCCAGCGCGTGATCACGTTTCTGCGGGAATACAAAGCACCGGTTACGCGCGGGAAACTCCGCTTTAGCCATATCCTCACCCTGATTCGGGCGGCCTGGAAAATCGGGGTCATCGAACGCGGACGCACCCAGTACTGGAAGCTGATCATCTGGACCTGGTTCCGCCGTCCGCGTCTTCTACCCGAAGCCATCAGCCTCGCGATTTACGGCTATCATTTCCGCAAAATCTGCGCCCATCATGTGGTTTAACCGTGTTCCTTCGTAAGACCACGGAGAATAGCGATTCGCAGCATGGAACGCTCCTCGTTATCCTTGCGGCATTTAACCTCACACTCCTCATATTCTCTGAACTCAATGCTTTGCCATTGACGGAAAATACCCGCCGGACTACCTTGATCCGCAATTATTGACTCTGCACACAGGGGATCTACGGAATGGAAGGAAAGCAATATTTCATAGGACAGAATACCCCGCCATAAGCAAGAAGCGGAAAATCTCATGAAGTAAATCAACAGAAGGGAAATGAAATGGATGACAGCGAAAAACTGAAAACCAAGGCATTTCATTATTTCAAGCAGCTATTATGGCAAGTTGGGGCAAAGGTTTTTGCTGATATCATTGTTGCTTTGATTTCAGCATTTCTATGCACTACTTTCGCTTTGGGCATAGTATGGCTAATTGGCCATTACATCGGCATTAATAAAGAGCCTGTTCTGATTGTTTTCGGATTTCTATCCCTGTTTTATGCCGCTGTTATTTTGGTGACAGCCATAGATCGCCATCGCTACTTTGCCTCGGTGATGCGGGATCGAGCCAAGACATCTGAACAGCCGACACCCGAGGGTAAATAACCGTGTTGGGAGAAATCAGAGGAATTCTTGAGCGAGAGTTATCCTTCCAGCAGCAGAAGGCCATCGAAATATTTAGTGACCAGCGGGGCATTCGAATTGGCCATTATCTGCTCGTGTTTTTCGGGATCGGTACGGCTGGTTTATTGGGCGTCATTCTTTATAAAATGCTTCCATTGCTCGGTTTCTCATTCAGCAATACAAGAATTATCGCACTGACTTCAATGGCTCTCGTTTTGTTGATTGTGGAGCGAATACGCACGACTGAAAGAGGGTGCCGTTATATCGTCAACAAACTGTCTAATTCTATCACTTTTTTTAGATCGCATTTTCAAAGGAATTTCCTCTTTCCTCATCACTGGGTGGCATGGATTTTGGTCATACTGCCTCTTGCAATCGCGGCCTTTCAGACGGTTCAGGCGACTTGGTTCGTCAAATACTCCCAAAGTGATGTGGCGTCATCGGATGATGTGAAATTTCTACTTCCTTTTGCGGTTGCAGTTCTCAGTGCACAAGTAGCTTTATTCAATTTCCTTTTTGGCCAGGTTTTGGGTCGGCACGCTCCACGAATTGCATCCACGGTCATGGGGCATCCTGTTATTCGCTTGCTCCAGCGTTCGCTTATCGTATTGCTTGCCATCCTACTGTTCGCTGGATGTAACAGTCTCCTGACAATGCCGAAAACGAGCCTTTTATTCGCAGGGGTTGGGGTGCTCGGTGCGTTGTTTCTCATGTTAGGAATTACTCGAAAAGGCATGCAAATCGAATCAGCCATTCCATATGCCGGACTAGTATTTTCGCGGCGTGTATTGCGACTATTCAAGTTGCCCATAGCCAAAGTAGGTGAAAAGCCACCGTTATGGCGACGAATGATCATGTGGCTGGACCTCGATTATTCAGATCCACATCGGCTGCAAGTTCTGGAACCTCCTATGCGTGGAATTAAGGCGTGTCGAGAGGGGTTGGAACCATTGATTCAGACTGCTATGAAAGCCATAAAGGACGGAGATTGTTCAATTTTGGAGGCTTCAACTGTGGCCATGTCTTTCGTGATGGTTGCCTATGTATCGCGGCGTGTGCATTACTTCCAAGAGCAGGATTCCATCTATTCATGGCTGTCAGATCAACTGATAGGTCTCATGGAGGAAGCAGAGCAAGCGTCAGACCAGAACATGCTGACGGTGTTAATCAGATTTACAGGATACGTCGGGCGAATAGGTTTACCTATCGGGGATTGGACCATAATTAAAGGCGAGGAGAGAAGTTCGCGTGACACACAGGAAGGTCACAAATTGGCCTACCGTTGCATGGGCGAACTTGCTAATGCCTTCGCGCGTGGCCTAAAATTGGACCGCTCGACTGCTGCATCCGAAGCTCTGGTTCAGATGCGCAACTTAGCCATTGCCGCGAATCATCGTAACAAGCCAGGCGTCATCCACGAGGCCTATGTTTCGCAAATGGAAGCCGTAGTCATCAAGGCGGCCGAACGCCAAGACTCCTATGGCCATCATCTGCTCAGCGAAGCCATCTCCCAGACAATGTTGGTTTGGTTTGATTATTTATGTAGCGGCGATCATATCGGATTTGAAGGCTCCCTGCACGGCGAACTTGCCAACCTTGTTTCTGGGATAGCAACCCAACCAAAAGTCGGCATGTCGAATATCAATGACAGCCTTGTGCAGCGGCTGAAGTCCGACCAGCCGCTCTTGCAAGATCTGGTTTTCCTTCTGCTAAGCAGGCAACCACAAAATGAAAATGACCAGAGCGACACCATAGAGGGTATTCGCATAATCCTCAAGATTCTCGGGGACTTGACACGGGAGAGCGTTGAAAAAGGGCATCATGAAGTTTCCGCCTACATCCATGCCTTGTACGACGTGAGCTTCATTGTGATAAGGGGGCTTCCTCCGGCATTTCAACCGATTACAAGTGATCGTTTCGCTCAAGAACCGATGAATACCCGCGCTCACTCCTGTAGCGGGAGGCAAAGGGATCCATGCGAAAAACGATTGGCTGATGAACTAAGTAATCAGTGGGCGGGAATCATTTCCACCATCTTGGGTAAGGACCGTCACATTGCTGCGAATTGGAAGCACTCCTATTTGGGATACATCGGCCTCTGCGTTGCCAGTCTTTCCGAGCGCCAGGAATCTTGGCGCTCGGACGCGCTGTCGCACCACCTCTTGTGGCTACTTTCAGAGCTGAAGAAGGCAGATCCCAAAAGTGAAGAACCACATATGATGCGCCTCTTAGACTTCTGCCAGCTAATCGCGGCTTGGACTGATCGCATCGCAAAACTACCAAATATAGCTGAAGCTTATCGGAAGGCCGTTGTGGACGGTCGTGCTCAGTCAGGTGAGCGATCCTACAACTCAACAAGACTACAGGCATGCGGATATCCGAATTTGCAACATGAGGATTTTTACCTTCCTCCCTTGCGCTCCGTATCGCCATTAGTGCCTGACGTGGAACTGCTGAACCGATGGAATAGCCTTCTCACGAATCCTGACGTTTTGGTCTCCTTTTACAACGATCTCCCACCGGAGCCTGAGTCAGCATAATAGCCAGACAGAACCGGAGTCCCAATATAAGTGATGTTTTTATTTTCCAATGATTAGAAAATCATGCTCATAAGTTTCCAATGGTTGGATTGCGAGCCGCGAGGGCAGCGGTGATAAGGTGTTGATATGAAAAAGCTACGGATTTTTGTGAGTTCGGTGCAGAAGGAGCTGGAGATCGAGCGGGTGGCGGTGGCCGGGTGGGTGTCGTCCGATCAACAGCTTTCCGAGTTGTGCGATGTGGTTTTGTTTGAAAAAGAGCCGCTGTCGGGTAAACGGATCAGTAAGCCCTATCTGGAATGCTTAAAATCCTGTCAAATCTATCTGCTGATACTGGATTGCGAGTACGGTCGTCCCCCGGAATTTTCGGCCACGCATGAGGAATATCGTTTTGCGCGAGACAACGATTTGCCCATGCTGATTTTTATTAAGGGCAGGAATGACGGAAAGCGTGAAGCGAAAACAAAAGAGTTTTTTGACGAGATAAAGACGGATGGGAATACCTACCGTCGCTTCCATGATCGGATGGATTTGCAGTCTGAACTCGAAGAGTCTCTACGTTTTGTTTTGAAGGACTCTTTCCGTGCGATTATTTCGGTCGAAGAAAACAGGGCTGCCGGTGTTGTGGAAACGGCTTCAACCTTTGAACAGCAGGCTATGGACGTCTCGGCGGGACAGCTTGATGAAACGGTATCTGAAAACTGGCTTCGTGCAATCAAGGCGGTTCCGGAAGGACAAACCCTTTCGGATATCGAACGGTTAAACGCGTTACGGCAAAAGGGACTGGTTCGGCTTGAAGGTAACGTGTTCCGAACACAGGCGTCCGGTCTGCTCTTTCTGGGGAAAGACCCGGCGGCCCGATTCCCGCAATGCCGGATTTTTGCCGATGCATTCCGGGGAGCGTTTTCGGACAGCACCCCGGCGGATCAGATCACACTTTCCGGGCCGTCGCCGGTTTTGGTCGAACAGGTTTGGGGTTTTGTTCAGAAAAACACACGTCATCCGATGCGGGTTGTCGGCCTGACGCGGATTGCACTGGATGAGTATCCCCGCGAGGCCGTCCGTGAATGTATTGTGAACGCCATTGCCCACCGGAACTATGAAGACTCCGCTCGTCAGATTCTGGTTAGACTTTTTTCCGACCGGCTGGAAATTATGAGCCCGGGCGTGCCGATGAAGCCGCTGACCGTGGCCAAAATACGGAAAGGAAACTGCCCGCCATGCTCCCGCAATCCGGTGCTCGGACAATACTTGAACCACCTTCGCCTCATGGATCAGCGCGGTAGTGGGATCGGCCGCATGAGAACGGCCATGCTCAATCATGGACTGAGTGCGCCGGAGTATGATTTGAACGAAGGCTATTTCCTCGTTACGTTGAAAGGCCCCGGCGATGATCTGGAACGCCTAAAGGTTCCTGCCGGTACAGGCGTTATATCGGGCGCTGTTGAAGCGCAGTTGAACGAACGGCAAAGGCGGATGATGGCGCACGCACTGACCGCAGGGTTTGTGACCAGCGGATGGTGCAAAAAGACACTGGGTGTCGCATATCAAACTGTGTATCGGGATATTCAGTCTTTGCTTGATGCCAAACTAATTGTGCAACAGGGTTCTGGGCGTAGCACACGCTATATCCCGTCAACCGGAGGACAGCGTGAATAATCTATCACTTTTCTATCACCAAAGTGGCGCAATCTATCACAGCGGAAAAACGGTATGTTCACTACATTCCGGCTCGTTGCTGGCGGGAATCGTCCGATAATCGTCCGATTATTTCCGGGCATCGTGCGATTTGGGCGGCCTGCAAACGTTTCATAATCGTTACACGCTGGTGCGCTAATCGTTTCATTTGTTATATTCCATTGCTGATGGCTACGATGCGTTTTGACGATCATCCATGCACAACAAAAAAGTTTGTCGCTCATAAATCGTAAAATATGAGACACAAATCAATTTGTCTCTATTTCACGAGACACAACGTCGCAACCAATATAAATCCAATGAGTTAAAAACAGGGGTTTCAGCCATGACCATCCAATCCATCAAACACCAACAGGACAAACGGGCGCACATTCCTTCACGCGAAGAAGCCGGCTCCGAAGACGCCAGCCCCAAAGTCAAAGACGGGAAGAAAGCGCCAAGGTCATAGAGGTTTAACTCGCAAGGAAATCACTTTGGTGTCGAAATGTAACCGCAGATGAACACGGATTGGGTATTCAATCCTCCGCCATCCGCGTGTATCCGCGTTCATCCGCGGTTCATGTCGGAGGGGAGTTTGTTGATTTTGAAGAGCACTGGACAATGACCCCGTTACGCTGATTCCCATCACAGTGGATTGGTTTTGCGCCATGTGT
>JAQVYB010000031.1 GCA_028708815.1 Kiritimatiellia bacterium
CTCGATGGTGGAAAAAAATTCGACGACGGGGAGGCCATTTGTTCCCGGCTTGTTTTCAATGAAGAAGGCTACGTGCGGGGGGACCGCTGCACCGCCTGCTGGACCCAGCGCGAAAAGAAAGAGGGGCTCGTCAGTTATTGGCGCGGCATCTACCGAAAGCCGCCGCCCCCCAAGCCCGAGGCCGTCCAGCGCGAAACCGCTGAAACCCTCCTGCGAAACCTCATTGAAGAGGAGGATGCCGCCTCTCTCAACACCATCTATATTCTCAGCGTCATGCTTGAGCGCCGCCGCATCCTCGCCGAAAAAGAAGTCCGGAAAAATGAAGCCGGAGAACTGATTCGGATCTACGAACACAAAAAAACCGGTGAAGCCTTCATCATCAAAGATCCCCAGCTCAAACTGGCCGAACTCGAACACGTTCAGGAGGAAGTTGTCGCCCGACTGGGTGGATATACCGCGGGTCAATCCGTTGAACAAAAACCGCCGGAACCCGCCGCCGTCGAAACCGAATCGGCACCCGCACCGAGCCCTCCTGCGGGTTCGGCTGATTAACCGCCGAAATACCGCCTCTTATGAAACCTTTTGACATCATTCTGGCAGGCGGAGAGATACTGGATGGCACCGGTGCCCCCGCCATACGGGCCGACATTGGCCTGCGTGGTGACACCATATCCGCCGTGGGCTCCCTGGATGGCACGCAGGCCCGCCAAACCATCGATGTCGGCGGTTGCTTTGTGGCCCCCGGCTTTATCGATACCCATTCCCACTCTGATGCCTACATCCTCATTGAGCCCTCCGCCGCCAGTAAAATTCATCAGGGCGTCACCACCGAAATCACCGGACAATGCGGCGCCTCCGCCGCTCCACTTCTGGACGGCTATAAACTGCCTTCCGACTGGCGCAGCATGACCTTCCCCGGCACGTGGTCGTCCCTCGCCGAATACAGAATGCTCCTCGACTCCGTTCATCCCGCCCTGAACATTGCCACCCTCACCGGGCACAACACCCTGCGTGCGGGCGTCATGGGTTATGCCCCGCGACCGTCCACCGACGCTGAACAGGAGCGCATGAACGGTCTGTTGCGCGATAGTCTGGCGCAGGGCAGCCGCGGTCTCAGCACCGGCCTGCTCTACCCACCGGGAAAACACGCTCAGCTCGAAGAAGTACACGCCCTCGCCCGCATCGTGTCCGAGGCCGGCGGCATCTATGCCACCCACATGCGCAGCGAAGGCGATCAGCTCATCGAAGCACTCACCGAAACTCTGGATGTCGCCCGTCAAACCGGCGTATGCCTCCAGATTTCCCACCTCAAAACCTCCGGCGTTGCCAATTGGCCCCTCCTCGATGAAGCCCTGGAACTCATCTATGCCGCCCAGAAGGAAGGCGTGCGCGTCATGGCTGACCGCTACCCCTACACCGCGGCCTGCACCGATCTCGATGTCCTGCTGCCCGACTGGGTTTTCGCCGAGGGCCCCGCGCAGGAACTCCACTACCTGCATGATCCCGTCACACGTGAGCGAATACGCCGCGAGACCCTCGCCGCCCGATCCGAAGACTATTGGAGCAGCGTCCACATCGGCTCAACCTGGCATCCCGACCATGCCGTTTTCAAAGGCAAGCCTCTCCCCGAAGTGGCTCAGGTCCTCGGCCTGCATCCCGTGGATGCCGTTCTGCGGCTTATTGAAGACGACAACCTGAAAACAGGCGGCATTTTCTTCGGCATGAGCGAAGAAAACATGTGGCGCATTCTCGCGCTGCCTTTTGTAATGATAGGAAGTGACGCTTCCCTGCGTGCGCCCACCGGCCCGTTGAGCCAGGATCATCCGCACCCGCGGGCCTATGGCGCCTTCGCCAAATTTCTACGTGCCTCGTTTGATGGCCTTACCGTTTCTCTGCCCGAAGCCATACGCAAAATGACCTCGCTTCCCGCCCAACAATTCAATCTTCGGGGGCGCGGCGTGATCCGGGAAGGCTGTTTTGCCGATTTGACCGTCTTTACCTCCGAGGTACGCGACCGCGCCACCTATCGGCATCCGCATGCCCCCGCCACCGGCTTCAAGGCCGTCCTGGTGAACGGACGGGTCGTCCTCGAAGACGACCGCCTGACCGGCGAGCGCGGCGGACGCTTCCTGCCTTGAAAGGGCTCCGGGTATGTTCGTCCTGATCAACAAACTCAACGAATTGGTGGTGTAGAATGATCTCGAGCTCTCTTAAAAGACTCAAAGAACTCCTGACCGCAGAAAACGTATTGGATGCGGCAGGCCCGGTGTATTTCTCGCGCGGCGAAGTCTATGCCGAAAACGGCATGGTGCGCAGCGTGCATGTTGATGGCGAAGAGATCGTTGGGGAGGTTTCGGGCAGCGATTTATACGAGACCTGTCTTTATGAGTTGGGTGGGGAGCTGGAAGGGAGCTGCACCTGTCCACTCGGCGAACGCGATGAATTCTGTAAACACCTGGTCGCAACGGGTCTGGTCTGGATTAAACAGCAGGGGAACCCGTCCGCGCCCGCTTCGGTGAAACATCCTGTGGTCTCCGATGTGACTCGCCTGAAGAAATGGCTTGGGGAAAAGAAAAGAGAGCAACTGCTCGATCTGATTGTCGAGCGATGCGGTGAAGACGGCGATTTTTTTGAAGCGCTTCTTATTCGGGCGGCGGCGGCGAAGCCGGGCGGTGATTTAAAGGTGATCAAGCAACGCATTCAGCAGGCTTACCGGATTTCTGATTTTATCGATTGGCGAAACACACACACGTATTATTACAAGCTCGACCAGGTCGCCGATACGCTGCGCGGCATGCTTAACGACGGCCAGGCGGAGGCCGTCATCGAGTTGACCGAATATGCCATGAAACGCTGGGAAACCGCCATTCAGTGCATTGACGACTCCGATGGCGGCATGGGCATGGCGCTGGAAGAACTGCATGAACTGCATCTCGAAGCCTGCCGTAAAGTCAGGCCGGACCCGAAAAAGCTTGCCGAACATCTCTTTAAAACCTGTCTCAAATCGAGCTGGAACCTGTTTTCTTCTGTCTATGGCGATTATGCCGATGTCTTCGGCGAAACAGGTTGCGCCCGCTACCGCGACCTCGTCGAAACGGAATGGAACCAACTGCCGCGCCTGAAACCCGGCGACGATAATTTATCAAGCTATGGCACTTCGGGTTGGCTCTCTAAGCTGATGATTCAGTTTGCCAAAGAAGACGGCGACTTCGAACGCGAGCTCGAAATCATGCAGCGCGATCTTTCCAATGGTTGGAACTTTTGTCAGTTGGCCGAACGGTGCGAAGAGGAAAACCAAGTTGGCCGGGCCGTCGAATGGGTTGAGCAGGGCCTGCGGCACTTTCAAAACGACACCCGCCTCCACGAAAAATGCGCCGAGCTCTACTGGAAGCAAAGGCGCTTCGACGAAGCCCTCGGAATTTTCTGGGCGCTCTTCGAAAAAAATCAAACCCTGGAAAGCTACATGCGGCTTGTCAATCGTGCCAAAGAGCGCAAGTGCCTCGATGCTTGGCGGCCCCAGGCTCTTGACTCAATCCGCGTGGCCATGGCAGCCGGTCGGCAGAAAAAAGAGCGCCGGGTACGTACCGATCACTCGCTGCTTGTCTCAATTTTCCTGTGGGAAGGCGATATTGAAGCCGCCTGGCGGGAAGCCAACGAGGGTGGTTGTGCCGACGGACTCTGGCTGAAGCTTGCTGCAAAGCGCGAAGTCGATAGCCCGGAAGACAGTTTCCCCGTCTACCTGCATGTAGCTGAACATTGCGTGCAGCAGAAAGATAACGACGCCTATCATTCAGCCGTCAAGCGAATCCGGCAAGCCAAAACCCTCGCCGAACGCTGCGGCCAACTCGATGAATTTACAACCCATCTCGAAACAATCCGCACCACCCACAAACCCAAACGCAACTTCATGAAATACCTAGCCGAGGCCGGACTGTGAAAATGTGTGAATCCAAACAGCAACGTCCTTCATGGCGCGTGCGACTTACTCCGGAGAAGCCCGTCCGACGACGTAAAGCATCTCTGATGCACAGCAAGTCACCCAACCCATGAGCACCGAAAAAACGGGGGAAGTCGTCATTATTTAATGATTTTTGAGCGGGGGATGCATCATGTCCAGGTGAAGGATTGGAGGTGTTGGTAGAGTGGGTGTTCGTGGAGGGTTTGGATTGGTGTATCGGGCATGAGCCAAATCCACTCTTTGTGCAGTTGGGCGATCATGCGTTCGCGTAGTTCCAGGTCGAGGCGGTAGCGCTCAAGGAGATCGTTGTATAGGCGCAAAACATCTTCAAAGTAGGCCATGCTGCGTACGGTCTTGGAAACGACGCTTCCGCCGTGCAGTCGATGGCTGTTCAGGCGGCGTGAGCGGTAGCCCACGCCGGCGTGTTCAATGAGGCGGGTGTAGAGAAACCAGTCGCCGCAGGTGGAGTAGGCGGTGAGTTCATCGAGCAGGGGGAGTGCGCGTTCACGTCGGAACACCACGGCACTGGCATTGGGAATGGTGTTGCGCAGGGCCAGTCCGGCGCGTAGTTCCTCCGGGGCGGCGGCGGTGTAGTCGGATTGCCAGCGGGTGGCGGAAAATTCTTCGACGTATTTCTGATAGTTGAAGTCGGGCAGGGGTTGGCCCTGTTCATTGACGGCCTCGGAAAGGGCATAGGCCAGGGTGATTTCGGGGTCGTCAAAGAAGGGAAGGAGGGCTTCGAGCAGCTCGGGTTCGCAGTAGTCGTCGGCTTCGGCAATCCAGACGAGGTCGCCTCGTGCGAGGAGAAGTCCCTTGCGCCATTGCTGAAAGACGCCGCCGCTGTTTGTTTCATTGAAGGCGAGGCGTACGTGCGGAAGGTGGTCGTAGGATTGCAGGATTTCGCGGCTGGGGTCGCTGGATGCATCGTCGAGCAGGATGAGTTCGAAGTCCTGGAAGGTCTGGGCGAGGATGGATTCGATGCGCTGGGGGAGGTAGTGCGCGTAGTTGAAACTGGGGATGATGACGGATACGCGTGGAGGCGCTTTGATGAGGCTGCGGGTGAGATGGAGCAGTTCGGGTGCGCGTTGGGCATCGGTATATTGGGAGATGATGGTGCGATGGCGTGCCAGGCAGGCGTCATGATTGCCGGAGCCTTGTGCAATCCAGTGCATGCAGGCACGGGCCATGGCCGGTATGTCATCCTGTGGTACCACGCTGCCACGCACCGGATCGGCACCGACGTATTCGGGCATGCCGCCCGCCTGATCAAAACAGACCACCGGAAGCCCGCAGGCCGCCGCCTCCAGACAGGCCACCGGAAAGGGATCTTCGCGCGAGGGAAGAAGAAAACAATCCGCCGCCGAAAAGTAGTCGCGCGGATTTTTCTGTCCGCCCACAAAAAAGAGTTTGTCTTTCAGGGGCTCCTCCCGAAGGCGTTCCCAATCGCCGAAGTCGGGTTCCACGCCGCTGCGGAAATCACCGACCCAGACGAATTGGACATCGGTTTTTGATTGGTTGAGCACCTCTTCGGCCACGCGGATGAAGAGGTCGGGCCCTTTACGCCAGTGTACGTTGCCGCATCCCACGATGAGCGGGATGTCCGGACGCAACCCCGCGCGATCATGGCGGATTTTCCGGTCGGTGGCGGGTGGCGGATTGAAGGCGGCGGGAATGTATTCATAGATCACGCGGATGCGGGCCGGATCGGCCTGCATACAGGTGGTCAGTGCGCGCGCGACGGCCTTGGAACAGGCCACATATTGCGTGGTATGGCGCTGCGCCTGCTGAATGACGGAGGGTGGAATCAGATTTTCAATGGTATGTTCCAATTCATGCGCGTGGGTGATGACCGGTACGGGAAAGAGCGAGGTCAGCAGATCATACACCGCCGCAGAGGCCAGAGAATTACCGAAAATCAGTTGCACGTTCCCGCCGGCAAAGGTGCGTACGATTTTTTCCTGAGCAGGGCCTTCGGGATAGAGCGCGGACACATCGTGAAAAATCAGGACCGGGGCTGTTTTTTGAAAAGCAGGCAGGTGGTACCCTCCGTCGAGGCAGATCACGCGCAGGTCGAGGGTGGTGTTTTGTTTGAGCCAGCGCAGGTAATCAAGCAGGAGTTTTTGTGCGCCGCCCCGGTCGGCATTGTGTGAAAGGAATAGGAGGGTTCCGTTTTGGGGGAGCTTCTCGGCGAGAAAGCCCGCTGCGGTATCCAGTCTGGGTGCCGTGCGCCCTTCATCGCGCCCGAAAAGGACATAATGTACCAGCGGGTTCACGCCCGAGGCGGTGACATCCGGATTCAGTTGCGCGTAGGCGGTCGTGGAGAAAAAGGGATTGGGCTTGCGGTGCTCGGAGGCGCCATGCAGCAGGTAATGGCGAATCGGGTCTACGCCCATGGCGGCTACATCCGGATTTTGTTCGAGATAGTACGCTTCGTCGAACAGGCCGCTCTCACGCAGAACGGTTACGTGTCGTTCGAGCAGGAGGTGCGTTTCCATGTTCTGATACCAGTTTTTTATATGCATAGAGCAACCTGTCTTTCCGGAATCCGCCATCGTCGCGCCCGAGCCCCGACAACGCTTTATGTATAAGACAATACGGAGATGAACACAATATTGCGGTCTTTCCTTTTTTGTGCGTATACTGCCACCTCTTCGGTGGGTTGATTTTATGAATACGGCAAGCGGCGTGATCAAGAAATGGATTCAGGGGCGATTGGGCATTCATCTGGTGATGGATGCCGCGCATCCCAATGCCTTTACCTGGGCGACGGTTGAACTCGCGCTGGCGTTGGATGCCCTGGGGGTTTCGGTGAGCATTCCGCCGGCGGTGATTCATTCCAGTATCCCGGAATCCCGTGCGGTGGTGCTGCGCCGGTTGATGCGGCGTCCTGCCGAGCGGGCCGTTCACGTCAAGTGGTCGCATTTCTGGCCGCATCATCTGCGGGCGCCGTTGTTCGGCGATGTGAATGTGGAAATCATGTGCACGAATTATCGGTACCGCGAGGGTGCCGGGCACCTGGATCCCTGGATGCGGCATGTGCAGTGCAATACGTATCGAAAAGTGGCGGTATCCACCTTCAACCAGCATGCGCTGGCGGATCTCGGTTTTGCCGCGGAGGATTGCCCGGGCATTCCACTCGGCTATTCACCGGAAATGGACGCGCTCTTTCCCAACGGGCGCCCGCCGAAACGGGAAGGGGATGATTTTCATGTGCTGCTGGTGACCAATTCGCATGATCTGTATCGGTACGGCACGGACATTGCGTTGAAGGCGTTCAGCGCGGCTTTTTCGGACAACCCGAACGTGGTGCTGCATCTGAAGGATTATGGTGCATCGTCTGATTCGTTGCTTTCCTCCTGGTTGAAGGAACATCCGGTGCGGAAGGTGGTTTGGCATAACGATTTTTTGAAGAAGGAAGAGCTGTTGAAGCTGTATGCCTCGATGGATCTGCTGCTTGCGCCGTTTCGGGGCGAAGGTTTTTCGATGAAAATTCTGGATGCGATGGCCCTTGGTGTCCCGGTGATGATGCCGCGCTTTGGTGGGCCTGCGGATTATGCGGTGGAGGGTGCGTTTCTGCCCGTGAAGTTTCGCGAAGTGGCGGTTGGCCCCTGTTCGGACAGGGCGTCCTGGCCGTTGGGCGACGAGATAACCTGGTGCGAGGCGGAAGAGTCCGATTTAATATGTCAGTTGCGGGTCGCGCAGGCTTCGCCGGAGATGCTGCAACAGGTCGGTGCCCGCGCGCGGGAGGCGGTCGTTCCGCGTTATGCCTGGAGTCGGATTGCGCAGGACTGGCTGAACGTGCTGGCGGGTTGGCACGAGGCCTATCGTTTGACGGTTCTTTCCCGCTCACGGCCCGAAGAAAAAGCGCTGAGCGTGATCATGCCCACGAAGAACCGGCTGGATGTTTTGCCGGATACGCTCCGCGCACTGGCTCGGCAGAACATCTCTCCCGATCAATGGGAATTGCTGATTGTTAATGACTATGGAGACTTCAAGGCCTTGCAGGAGGTCTGCACGGCACAGGCAAGCGGACTTCCGCTTCAACTGATCGATAATTCCGGAGAGAGCGGGCGCTCCCCCGCGCGCAATCTCGGAATCGAACGCGCCTGCGGGAGGCTCCTCCTCTTTATGGGTGACGATATTATCCCGGAGGATGATGCCTTTTTGCAGCATCATCTTGATGCGCATCAGCGGCACCCGGAGCACACCTCCGCTTTTCTGGGCTACACCGGATGGGATGAAACCATGCCGTCTTCGGTGTTTATGGACATGCTGGTCGGGGAGGGCGGGCATCAGTTCAATTATTCAGACTGCCGCCCGGGCGAAGAAATTTCGTATCACAAATTTTATACCAGCAATGTCTCGCTGAGCCGGGCGTTTCTGCTGGAGCAGGAGCAGCTTTTCGACCCGATGTTTCCTTATGGTTTTGAGGATATTGAGTTGGCCTATCGCTTGCATCTTCGCGGCATGATCTTCCGTTACCTGCCGGAGGCGCGTGCGGGGCATCGGCATCCGCAATCGCCTGAACGCTACCTGGAGCGGCAACGGCACATCGGCGAAGATCTGTTCCTTTTTGCACTGAAGCAACCCTCGACCGATCTGGCCCGCGACTGGATGCCCTCGATTTTTTCTCTGGAAAAAAATCGGCATGCCGGTTGGCCGGGCCTGCCCATCGATTTTCATCCGGAAATTCTGTTGAAGGAAATTCTGGGGTTGTATGAGACGGCGATCCGTTGGATGGATCATCCGGTGGTTCATGCGGATGAGGAATGGACCCGTTGGCGGGACTGGATCGGGAAAACACATCGCGGTATCTGGGAATGCGCGAATGAGATTGCGCTGCGCGAAGGGGTGGCGCGTGCCTGGAAGCAGGCGTCGGAAGAGGAGGCCCCCGCCGTGGCGTGGTCGGTGCTGCTTGGGCTCTCCCGTGTGACCGGCCCAAATGCCTTTTACCACCAGATGCCGGGAGCATCCGGTGATGCGTCCCCGGCGGCGGAGGCCCCGGTGTTCTTTCGGGATTCGCCCTTTATGTATCATTTAAGCCACGCCCTGCGGACCTGTCCGTTGCTGGGGCGGATCGTATGTGCGGTGGAAACCTCCGCTGCGATGAGGCGCCTGAAGAGCCGGTTAATCACCTTGAAGCAGGCTTGACGAACGGGCTGCTCATGCGAACATTATACCATGTATAACAGTACGATCTATTCTCCAAAGAGGACGCTTCCGGTATGGAAGAAGTTTGTGTTTTCGCTGATGATGCTTTTGTTGGTGGTGGCGGGTTCGGAGGGCTTGCTTCGCCTGTTTCGATTTGATTATCAACCCCGGGAGCGGCTTTGCCCCAAGCCGATGGTGGCGATGAAACTTGGGGCCGTGGTGTCGCATATCCCCACGGTGTTCGATCCGCCGGGATATCTCTGGATCATGCCTCCGAATATTCTGAAGGACGGGCCGCCGGGGGAACGGGTGTATGAATGGCCGACGAACCGGGCGGAAGGGGTCAGGCGGGTGGTCTTTTTGGGAGGATCCACGACGCAGGAGAACGGTTGGCATGATTATCCGTACCGTACGATCAAGCTGCTGAATGAGGCGTGCGGTTCCAATGCCTATGAGGGCATCAATCTGGGGTTGTCCTCGTATTCAACGCATCAGAGCCTGCTTGCGCTGCAACGCTACGGTCTTCCGGCGTATCCGGATTGTGTGGTGGTGTTTCATGGGTGGAATGATGCGGCTGTTCAAGCCGGGGGATACCGTGATGAGGAGGTGGAGCGTCGGATGAGGTATGGGGGGATGCCGCCGCAGGTGGAGTGGATGCCTGGTTGGGTGGATGGGTTTCGGTTAAAAGCGTTCGTGGCGTGGGTGCTTGATCGGTTGGATGTAACGTGGCCGCGTTCGCGCGTGAGCATGCAGGAGTTTGAAGAACATCTTCAGTCGATGGCGGATTTATGTGCGGAACGGAACATTCCGCTGGTGATTGCCAAGCGCCCGATAGATGTGCGCAGTCCAAATGGCCTGGATGAGTTGACCACTCGGGCTTATGCCCCGGTTTTTGGAACGAACGGCGCAGCGATTTATCGGGGTATTCACGGGCAGGTGGTTGAGGTGCAGAAGCTGGTCGCGGAAAAGAATCGGAACCGCGGTGTACGGCTGGCGGATCTGGATGGGCGGCTGGATGTGCTTCAGCAAGACTTTCGGGATCATCCGAGAGAATTCGTGGGGGTTTTCATGGATGATCATCTGCACGTGTATGCTCTTGCCAATCAGGCCATCGCCGAGGAGATGGCCCGGCAGATTGCTCCGGAACGGGTCGGGCAGATCAATGCCACTATTCAGACGGCACGCTATTGGGAGGGCATCGCGGGTGATTTTGTCACCATGGGTGAGCCGTTTCAGTGTTTGTATGCGTTGGATCGTGCGGAAGAGATCGACAACGAAAGTGCGGTTCGTATGGCGCGGGTGAGGAATTGGGCGGAGAGCGAGCGTGAGTTTTACCGGTTGTTTGAAACCGGACGATGGGACAACGGGATGGATGTGCCGTTTGAAACGCGCATGCAGGCCCTGAGCCGCTGTCAGGAGCTGCGACCCGGCGAGTATGGCGTTATACAGCAGATTTGCCGGGTGTGTCATTATATGGCGAATCCTGAAATGGCCTTACCGTATCTTGCAGAATTCCGGCCCGAGACTATCGAGGATCAATACAAACGGCTGGACCTGGTCCTTACCTGTCAGATGGACCAGGGGAATTGGCCGGGTGTGCGGGAGACGGCCCTCGCCATTCTGGAACTGAGGCCGGATGATCCACGGGCGCGGGATATTGCGAATGTTCTGCCGGACAATGGATACGGGCCGACCCAATAGAGGCTATCCATAAAGGCGGGCATGACCTGCTCCGGATTGCTTTATGCAGAAGCCACGCGGACGCTTACGCTTGTTTTTTCTGCAGTTCGTTCCAGACGCGTTCCGGGGTAAACGGAAATTCGCGCAGGCGGATTCCGGCGGCGTTGTAGAGGGCGTTGTTGATGGCCGGCGCGGGACCGTTGATGCAGATTTCAGATACGCTCTTGGCGCCGAAGGGGCCGGTCTCTTCATAACTCGGCACCAAAATGGTCTTGAGGATGGGTTTATCGCGCATGGACCAGATGTGGTAGTTGTGGAAGGAGGCGTTGGTCATCTTGCCGCGTGAGTCGAACAGATATTGTTCGGTCAGGGCGTAGCTGAGGCCATTCATGACGCCGCCTTCGGTTTGCCCCTCGGCCAGTTTGGGATTGATGGCGGTTCCGCAATCCACGGTGGCGACGTATTGCAGCAGCTTGATGCATCCGGTGAAGGTGTCGAGTTCGAGTTCCACAAAGTGCGCGGCGAAGGGCGGCGGGGACTTGTGGGTGATGTGCGAGGCGCTGTCCATGATCTGAAACTGATTTTTCTGGTAGAGTGCGTAGAGACAGATTTCGGAGTAGGTGGCCTGCCTGCCGTCGGCGGAGAAGACGGTGCTTTCGCGCGCTTCGAGAGACTCCGCAGGCACTTCGAGCATTTCGGCGGCAACGCCGAGAATCTGATTGAGCACTTTGACGGCGGCTTTACGGACGGCTTCGCCGCTGAGGTAGGTGGTGCTGGAGGCGTAGGCGCCGACATCGAAGGGAGTGAGATCGGTGTCGGAGGAGTAGACGATCATTTGGTCTATGGTGGTGCGAAGGGCTTCGGCGGCGATCTGGCCGAGGACGGTATCGCTTCCGGTACCGAGGTCGGTGGCGCCGATGGTGAGGTTGAAGGAGCCGTCGTCGTTCATTTTGATGGCGGCGGCACCCATGTCGATTTCGGGTACGCTGGAGCCCTGCATGAGACAGCACATGCCGATGCCGGTGCGGTAGCGACCGGTTTTTTCGGTATGCGGGGTGCGGCGTTCCCAGCCGATGGCGGCGGCGCCCTGAAGGATGCACTGATCCAGGGCGCAACTGCCGATGGTCATGGGGGTGCCTTCCTTGCCTTCGCCGAGTGCCTGGAAGACGGGTGATCCATCGCCGGTGCGGATATGATTTTTCTGACGGAAGACGAGAGGGTCCATGCCGATGGCCTCGGCCATTTCGTCGATCTGTGTTTCGACGGCGAAGAAGGCCTGGGTGGCGCCGAAGCCCCGGTAGGCGCCGCCTACGGGGAGATTGGTGTAGACGACGCGTGCGTCGAAGTGAATGTTGTCGCATCGGTAAAGGGGGAGGACTTTGCTGCCGCAGCAACTGACGACGGTGAGTCCGTGTCCGCCGTAGGCGCCGGTGTTGTTGATGGCGTCCATGCCGAGTGCAGAGAGGGTGCCGTCTTTTTGTACGCCGGTACGGATGCGCAGGCGGATGGGATGGCGGGTGCGCCCGGTACGGAAATTCTCTGCCCGGGTGAGTTGCCAGATGACGTGCCGCCCGGTGCGCAGGGCCATGAGGGCGACCACATCTTCGAGCAGCATTTCCTGTTTGCTGCCGAAGCCTCCGCCGATGCGCGGCTTGATGACGCGGATCTGCCGCACGGGGATTCCGAGCGTGCGGGCGATGATGCGGCGGGCATGAAAGGGGACCTGGGTGCTGGTTTCAACGACCACGCGTCCGCGTGCGTCGATGTGCGCCATGGAGATGTAGGTTTCGATGGGGCAGTGCTGGGCGTAGGGGGTTTCGTAGGTGTAGTCGAAAGAGTAATCCGCCTGTGCCAGCGCCTGGTCGAATTCTCCGGCTTCCATGCCGACCTTGGCGACGATGTTGTGTTCGGGTTCGTAGGGAACGGGAATGGGGATGTGGGCTTCTGGTTCATCGTGAATGATGGGTGCGTCTGGTTCGAGCGCGCGATCCACGGTGAATACCGGTTCGAGGAGGTTGTAGGTCACTTCAATGGTTTTCAGGGCTTCTTCGGCCTGTTCCGGTGTTTCTGCGGCGACGGCGGCAACGCGGTCGCCGACATAGCGCACTTTTTTATCGAACATGAAGGTGTCGTAAGGGGAGGGTTCGGGGAAGCCCTGTCCGGCGGTGCAGTGGATGTTGCGGGGGGTGTTGGTGTGGCAGAGCACGCAGCGTACGCCGGGCATGGTCTCGGCCTTGCGGATGTCGATGGAGGTGATTTCGGCGTGAGCGTGCGGGCTCCAGAGCATCTTGACGTAGAGGGCGTCGGACGGCTTGAGGTCGGCCACGTAGGATTTGCGCCCGAGGGCGAGTTGCAGGCCGTCGATTTTCAGTACGGAGTGATTAACCACAGAGAAGGTTTCTTTTTTCATGATTCACGTCCTTTCCCCTGGGCGATGACTTTGTGCAGGGCCGTCCATATTTTTTCGTAGCCCGTGCAGCGGCAGATGTTGCCATCCATGCTCAGGCGTATTTCCTCTTCGGAGGGGTCGGGCTCGCGGTCCAGCAGGGCTTTGGCCGACATGATCATGCCGGGTATGCAGAAGCCGCACTGCACGGCGCCTTCCTCAACCAGCGCCTGCTGGAAGGGATGCGGTTTGTCCAGTGAGCCGACGCCTTCGGTGGTCCAGATTTCCTGTCCATCGGCCTGAAAGGCGTAGAGGATGCAGGAGTAGACGGCCTCGCCGTTCATGATGATCGTGCAGGCGCCGCAGGCGCCTTCGCCGCATCCGAATTTAACGCTGGCATAGCCCTGATCGCGCAGGACGGTTTGCAGGCGGGTGTCCGGGTCCACCAAAAATTCTTTTTGAACGCCGTTGATTTTACAGGTGATGGTTTTGCGATTCATGAGAGCCTCCTTTGCGCATCCTGCGCGGCTTGTTGGATGGCATCCGCGAGGGTGGTCGCGGCGAGGTGCCGAATATAGTCTTTGGACATGCCTTCTTTGGAGAGGAAGGAGAGGGGTTTGAGGGTGGCAGTGACGGCCTGATCCAGGGCGGGGCGGTCTGAGGGATCGCTTCCGGCCAGGGCTTCTTCGATGGCGTTAATACGGGTTGGGAAGGGGATGCAGGCGCCGATGGCGGCCCGGCAGTCTGTGGCGATGCCGTCCTTTATGGTGACGCGGGCGGATGCGGTGGCCATGCTGAATGATTCGGATTTCATGCGTTGTTTGACGTGCGCGAATCCGGTGTTCGGGGCGAGCGGCGTGACTTCGATGGAGGTCAGCAGGTCGCCCGGCGTGAAGAGGGTGGCCGGTTGCGTTTTGAAGTATTGGTCCACCGTATAGGTGCGCGGTTCCCTGCCCTGGATCAGAATTTTCCCGTCGAGAGCAAGCAGGGCGACGGGGAGGTCTGCCCAGGGGAACACGCGGGCAATGTTTCCGCCGAGCGTGGAGATGTTGCGAATTTGGTGGGATGCAATCTGGGCGATTACGCCGTTGAGCGCCCAGCCTTCGGCTTCAAAGCGGTGCAGCGTGGTCAGCGGGGTGCCGGCGCCGATGACGAAGGCCTCCGGCGTGCTGCGTATGCCCGCCAGGTCCAGCCGGTTCAAGAGAACGGCGGTTCGCTCGGGGCCGTCGGCATAGAATTGAAAGGCGGTGCAGCCGGCGGCCGGTATTCCTTTTTCGCCCAGTTCGAGCAGCGCGGCGCGGGCGTCCGGCAATTTTTCCGGTATGATAAAATCGACGATCTTCATGTGATTCTCCTTCCAGGTGCGGGGCGTTCGATGGGTTTCCCCCCGTGGTATTCTCTATGCGTCCGCCTCAACGAGGTGATGGCGGATCATGGCCATCAAATCAGCCAGTTGCGGTTTGCACAGATGATAGTCCGCACCCACTTGTTTGCATTTAATTTCCATCTGCTCGTTGATCAGAGAGGAATAGATGGCCACGGGGACGCCGGCGGTGACGGGGTTCTCCTTGAGAAGTCGGCAGAGGGTCAGTCCGTCCATTTGGGGCATCTCGATGTCGGTGATCACAAAGTTGAAGAAATCCGTAATGGGTCGATTTTCGTCGGTTGCTTTTTTCAGGCAGTCCTTGATGGCATCGTAGGCGGCCTGTCCATCGGAGTAGTCCTGCACATTGGAGTAGCCGCCGGCTCGAAGAATCTGAATCATTTGCGTACGGATAAAATTAGAGTCTTCCGCCAGCAGGATGCGCATGGAGGAGGTGACCGCATCGGATTCGATGGGCTGGTCTTCCATCGGTTTTCCCGCGATACCCAGTAAGGCAATAATGTGCTCGAGGTCAACAATCAGGACTTCCGTTTTTTCGATGTTGACGGAGCTGATGATGCAGGAGCTTTGTTTGGCAAGCATTTCGCTCATGGGTTGGATGTCGGCCCAGGAGAGGCGGTGAATGCGGCGCACGCCGTCGATGTAGAAACCGCAGACCACGCCGTTGAACTCGCAGACCATGACCAGCGGCTTTTCATCGCGGTTGATGTTGGCCATGTGGAGGGAGATGCCCAGGTCGATCAGGGGGATGGTGCCTTCGCGATAGAGGTAGACGCCCATCATGGAGGGGGGGGCCTCGGGGATGCCGCTTCGCCGCTCCGGTTCGTATTGGATGATTTGTTTTACCTTGGCTACGTTTACGCCGAAGCTTTGGCCGCGCAGGACGAATTCCAGCAGCGCGACCTCGTTGGTTCCCGATTCGAGCAGAATTTCCTGCCGTTCCTCTTCTTCTTCCCTCTCGATGGTTGCAGTTTGAGACGCCATACCCGGTTCTCCCTTGCCTTGTTTTTGGACCGCCTGCCTCCTGCCGGCCTTTCCGGCGAATAGTGGATCATTATAGAAGGATGTCGTATTGCGGTAAAGGGAAAAGGCGCCTGTCGGATGTAAAAAGACGGGGCGAGCGGGGGTATAAAACGGGGGCAAAAAAAAGAAAAGAAGGCCGGAAACAGTTTCTTGACTTATCGAAGGAGTATTCATACTGTGTAGCGCTCTATTTCAAATACATGGCGATTTCCCGAACAAATTGCCCGATGGTGTAATGGTAGCACACGGCCCTTTGGAGGCCAGAGTCTAGGTTCAAATCCTAGTCGGGCAACCAATCCGTGCGAGGCCGGAAGTCTTCCGATTGGGCGCATGGAAACAGGGGTCGGTTTGTGTATTTACGTTGTTTATATATTGGAGAAGTACATTGAGGATACTGGCGGGTAATGCGCATCAGAAGCTGGCGCGGCGTATTGCGGAATACGTGGGGCGGCCCTTGGGTGAAGTGGAAATCAAGAAATTTCCGGACGGCGAGGTGTTCGTCAAGATCGTGGAGAACATTCGCGGGCAGGATGTCTTTATTGTTCAGCCTATTGCTCATGATCCCAACGAATATCTGATGGAACTGCTGATTATGATCGATGCAGCCCGCCGGGCGTCGGCGGCGCGTATCACGGCAGTCATTCCCTATTACGGTTACGCACGGCAGGACCGAAAGGATCAGCCGCGTGTGCCGATTACAGCGAAACTCGTGGCCAATCTGCTGGTGGCGTCCGGCGCAGGACGCATCCTGACGATGGATCTGCACGCCCAGCAGATTCAGGGCTTTTTTGATATTCCAGTGGATCATCTGTATGCCGCACCGGTGATTATTCGGTATGTCAAATCGAAGGAGCTGAAAGACTTGGTCGTGGTGGCGCCCGATGCCGGCGGGATGAAAATGGCCTACGGCTATGCCGAGGCGTTGGAAACCGGTCTGGCCATCGTGTCGAAACAGCGTAAAAGTGCGACGGAGGTGGAATCAAGCAATCTTGTGGGCGAAATCAAGGGGCGGGATGTCCTGCTGACCGACGATGTCACCTCCACGGCCGGTACGCTTTGTCAGGCGGCCAATTTGTTGAAGGCGGAAGGCGCGCGGGATGTCTATGCCGCAGTCAGCCATTCGTTGCTGTCGGAATACGGCATTCAGCGGTTGTTGGCTTCGCCGATCAAGGAGCTGATCACGACCGACAGCGTACCGAATCGGGAGTGGACGGAATTTCCGGTGACGGTGCTTTCCGTGGCGGAGCTGCTCGGAGAGGCCATCTTACGGATTCATAACAACAAGTCGGTTTCGTCTTTATTTAGGTTGGAATAAGCAAGGGAGTCAAAAACATGGCTGGAAAAGAGATTAAAGTGGTTGCGATGAGTCGCAAAGAACAGGGAACGGGCGCGGTGCGTCGTATGCGTCATACGGGCGAAGTGCCTGCCGTGGTCTACGGAGAAGAGCATAAGGAACGGTTGATCAAGTTGAACGAACATGTGTTCGGTCAGTTGATGCGCCATCATGCCAGTGAGCACTTGGTGCTGGACTTGGAAATTGATGGAGCGACGGTGAAGGCTCTGATGAAAGAGGTGCAGCATCACCCGGTGACCGGGCGGGTGTTGCACGTGGACTTTCAGGAAATTTCGCTCAAGAAGAAGATTCGTGTGGAAGTACCGATTGAACTGGTCGGCGACCCGATTGGTGTTACCCAGGATGGCGGTGTGCTGGAGCATTTGATTCGTAATGTGGAAGTGGAATGCCTGCCGATGGACGTGATGGAGAGCATTGAGGTGGATGTCAGCGAAATGGCCATCAATACCCGCATGACCGTGAGCGCGATCAAGCTTGATCCCGAGAAGTTCACCATTCTCACGAGTGGCGATGTGGCCTTTGCGGCAGTGATGCCTCCGCGCCTGCAGGCGGAAACGGCTGCCGAGGAAGGTGAAGAGGCGTCGGCGGAGGGCGTTGCTGCGACCGCCGAAAAGGCCGGAGGCGATAAGGCTGCGGAGAAGGCGGCGAAGTAAGCATATTGCATGCGGCTTGGAGAGGCGATTGATTTGGGTTTTAGGGCTTGGTAATCCCGGCGAAAAATATCGGTTGACCCGGCACAATGCGGGTTATATGGTACTGGATTCCCTGGCGGAACGCCGGCAGGTCCGGTTTGGTCGTTCCTGGTTTTTCCGGGCGCGTCTGGGGTTGGCCAGAGAGAGCGGGATGCTGCTGGTCAAGCCGGAAACGTTTATGAACCGGAGCGGATTGACGGCAAAAAGGCTGCATCGCTGGCGTCGCCTGCCCCTGGAAGGGCTGGTGGTGGTGGTGGATGATATGTCTCTTCCGCAAGGGACGGTGCGCGTACGCTCTCAGGGCAGCGCGGGCGGTCACAACGGGTTGAAGTCGTTGATTGCGGCCCTGGGGACGGAGCGGTTTGTCCGGGTGCGCGTGGGTATTGGACCGGCGCCGGGCGAAGGGTCGGTGGTGGATTATGTACTCTCCGGTTTTTCGGAGAGTGAGTGGCCAACGGTTGAAGAAGGGATTAAAAGAGCCGCGGAGGCGGTGGAGTTCATAGAGGACCATGGCGCAGAAAAAGCCATGAACCGGTTTAATTAAAGAAGGAGGATGGTTCATTGAAAACGATGTATGAAGGCATGTTTATCCTGCCCAAGGCGCTGACGGATGACCAGTTGGACGGAGCGTTGGACAGTATCCGGAAGGATATCGAAAAATTCGGCGGCGAAGTGAAAAACTCGGTGCGTCTTGGCAAACGCCCGTTTTCGCGTCCCATGAAAAAACAGGATGCCGGTTACTACTATGTCATCGATGTGGAGATGGAAGGCGATCAGATCACACCGTTGAAGGAACGCCTGAAGCTGAATGAATTCGTATTTCGCGTTCAGATTGTCCGCAAAGAGGAAAACGCCGGAGTGCCGGTGGCTGTTGCGGCGGAGTAACGCGGGGAAGGGGAAACCATGGCCTCATTGTCCTTGAACAAAGTATTTCTGGCGGGCAATCTGACCCGCGATCCCGAGGTGCGTTTTACACCCTCCGGGATGGCTGTGGCAGATATTGGTCTGGCCGTGAATGAGAGCTATAAGGATACGGCGACCAACGAATGGAAAGAAAAACCGGTCTTTGTGGACGTGGTGGTTTGGGGCCGACAGGCTCAGTCGGTGGGGGAATACCTGACCAAAGGTTCCCCGGTGCTGATTGAGGGGCGGCTTCAATTGGATCAGTGGGAGACGCAGCAGGGAGAAAAACGAAGCAAGATGCGCGTGAATGCGCAGCGGGTGCAGTTCGTCGGTTCGCCGAACCGGGGAAAAAGCGGCGGGGATGGCGGTACACCATCCGGCAGCGGGGATCGAGCAGACTCCGCCGGTCAGGCTTCCGCGCCGGCGCCCGAGAGCGACAGCCCGCCCGCAGCAGCGGCCGGAGATGAGGATAATTTGCCGTTTTAATGACGGAAGGTAAAGGATAGCAGTATATGAAAAAAGTGACAAAGCCAAAGCGTAAGAAGTCGGATATGGATATGGAAAAGGTCAAGCGCGGCGCCAAGATTCTGGCGGGCGTGAACGTGGTGGATTACAAAGACCACGAAATGCTGAAAAAGTTTATGACGGAACGCGGTAAAATCGTGCCGGCGCGTCTGACCGGTGCATCCGCCAAGCAGCAACGGCAGGTCAAACGGGCGATTCGCCGTGCACGCGTCATGGGTTTGGTACGCTAATTCATCAGGAGAAGTTATTATGGCTCAGCAAGTCTGTTTAATGAGCAAGGTCAAGGATTTGGGTGAAGAAGGCGACGTCGTGAGCGTGGCCGATGGTTATGCCCGCAATTATCTGTATCCCCAAAAGCTGGCTGCGCCGGTGAATGCCGCCACACGGCGTCAGCTCGAGCGCAAGATTTCCGAACGGAAAGAAGCGCTGGAAGGCGAACTGGCTGCGGCGAAGAGTTTGGCCGGGCGTATCGCATCGGCCTCCTGCACCATCACCATGAAAGCGGGGCCTGAGGGCAAGCTCTTTGGTTCGGTGGGATCGGGCGATATTGCGAAGGCCCTGCAGGATCAGGGAGTCGAATTGGATAAGCTTCTGATTGAGCTGGACGAGCCCCTGAAGGAACTGGGTGTGTTCAAGCTCAATGTGAAACTGCACAAACAGGTGAACGCCACGCTAAAGGTATGGATTGTCGAGGAATAGGACCGCTGCGTAATGACCCCCGGAGCCGATGCTGAAAGAGATGAAAAAGGCAGGCGTATACTTCCATTCAGCGACGAGGCCGAACGGGGGGTTTTAGGCTCGTGCCTGATCAATCCCGGAAGGGTCATTGACCTATGTATTGAACAGCAACTGGCGGCGGATGCCTTTTATCTCCGCCGCCATCAGATTTTGTTCGATCTGTTGCTGCACATGCACCATGCGGGAGGCGCCATTGATCCGGTGACCGTGGGTAATCGCCTTGAAGAAATGAACGCGATCAGTGAGATCGGCGGGCGGATTTATCTCGATGAACTGATCGATAGTACGCCGACCGACCTGCACGCCGAATACTACATTGACATCGTCTACCAGAAATATCTTCGCCGCCAGATTATCGACTATTCGCAGGAATCCATCGAGCGATGCTATCTGGGGCAGGAGGATGCCCGCGAACTCCTGAGCGCCACCGAACAGAAAATTTTCGACATTTCCACCCGCCAGCGGGCCGGGATAACGCCGTGGCCCGACCTGATCGTCTCGGCGATGCACGAGATCGAAGAGATCATGGCCACCAAACGGGGCATTAGCGGCATTCCCAGCGGATTCGCCGATCTGGATCGCAAGATGATGGGCCTGAAACGGGGAGAAATGATCATTCTCGCGGCCCGCCCCTCCATGGGAAAGACCTCTCTGGCGCTCAATATCGCCGAGCGGGTGGCGACCATCTCCAGGGACAACAAACGCCCGTATCCCGTGGGCGTTTTCAGTCTGGAAATGACCGCCGGGCAATTGGTCAACCGCATGTTGTGTTCTCATGCCAGGGTGCCTTCCCAGAAGCTCGCCGGCGGATTTATCAGTCGGGCGCACCATCAGGATCTGGTCAATGCGGCCTCTGTTCTTTCTGAAGCGCCGCTCTACCTGGATGACTCGCCGGGCCTGGAGGCGGTCGAGTTGGTCTCGCGTGCCCGCCGCATGAAACAACGCTATGGGATTGAGCTGGTTGTGATTGATTATTTGCAGTTGATGCACTACTCGGAAATCGGAAGAACCAACGGGCGGCAGCTCGAGGTGGCGGCGATTTCCGGCGCCATGAAGGCCATGGCCAAATCCCTGAACATTCCCGTGCTTGTGCTGAGTCAGTTGAGCCGTGCAACGGAAACCAGAGACCGTTTGCATAAGCCGCAGCTCTCCGACCTGCGCGACTCCGGGTCTATCGAGCAGGATGCCGACATCGTGCTTTTCCTGCGCCGCCCCTGCCGTATCCCCGGCGATCAGAATTCAGATGACCGGACCCTGGCCATTGTGGACGTTGCGAAAAACCGTAATGGGGAAACCGGCGAACTGAATCTGCATTTTACGGAAGACTTTACCCGATTCGATAATCGAACCCACGAGGGCGTGGATCCGGTGGATTCTGCGCCGCCCCCTTACGACGATATGGACCAAGAGGAATTAATATAGTGAAAAAAAGAGATGCAGGCAGGTGGATGGTTGGGTGTTTTTTGGCGGCGGTTTCGTTGTCGTCGGCGGTGCCGGTGGAAGATGTTCGAGTGGAATCTTCCGGCAACCGGGAGATGGATATCGAGTCGGTTCTGGCGTATATCAGTGTCCAGCCCGGCGATGAATTCACGCATCAGGCGGTGACACAGGATCTGAAAAATCTGAAAAATTCCAATCGTTTTTCGCTTGTGGACGTGGTGCGCGAGAACGGACGCGACGGCATTATCGTCAAGTTTGTGGTCACGGAAAAACCACGCATTCGTCGGTTGCGTATTTCCGGCGCGGAGCATTTTGGCAACCGCAAGGTGCGGAACAATCTGGAGTTGCAGGTGGGCGATTATGTGGATGACGCCACGCTCGGCATGAAGTGTAAAAAGGTGATCGAGGAATATCACAAGGCGCTTTATCCCTTCGTCAAGGTAACCTGGTCCATTGAGGTGGACGAGAACGCCAACCTGGCGGATGTGGTTCTGATGATCAAGGAAGGATCGCGTGCCGTGGTTGGACGTATTGATTTTGAAGGGAACACGCTGTTCAAGCCGAGCGAATTGAAAAAAAACATGCAGCAGCGGGTGCGGCGCTGGTATTCCTGGATGACGGGTTCCGGGGTATATGATCCGGATCTGCTCGCGGGCGATTTGAATTCGATCCGTGTGCTTTATCTGGACAAGGGCTATCTCGATGTGCGGTTGGGCGATCCGATTGTAACGGACATGGGCGGAGAGAAAATAGGCATCACCATTCCCATTCGGGAGGGCCGCCCGTATCAGGTGGGCCGTGTTACGTTGGAAGGGGTGACCCTCTTCCCTGAAGACCTGGTCTTCGCCCTGATTCAAGTGACGCCGGGAGCGGCGGCCTCGGTGGGCGATATGAAAGCGGCCTCCACGCGGATTCAACAGTATTATGGACGCCGGGGATATATCGAAACGCGCGTGCGCGTGGACCGGCAGGCCGATCCCGCCACGGGGATCGCCGATGTGATTTTTACCGTCAAGGAAGGTCATCTTGCCTACATCCGCTCGATCAATATTTCGGGAAATACCCGTACAAAAGACAAAGTGATTCGCCGCGAGCTGGCGGTCTATCCCGGCGAGGTGATGAACGAAGTGAAAATCCAAACCAGCGAACGACGCCTGCAGAACCTCGGCTATTTCTCGTTTGTAAACAGCACGTATGAATCTACGAGCCGTTCGGGCTATTACGACCTGACCTTTGATGTCGAAGAAAAACGAACGGGTCAGTTCATGGTGGGTGCCGGTTTTTCAAGTATTGACCAGTTGATCGGTTTCGTCGAGGTAGGGCAGGGAAATTTTGATTTGTTTGGCTGGCCGCGCTTCACCGGGGGCGGGCAGAAAATCAAACTGCGTGCCACGTTCGGAACGGAACGGCAGGACTACGAATTCTCTTTTGTTGAACCCTGGTTTCTGGATCGGAAGCTGTCGCTCGGATTTGATCTCTTTCGCAATGACAGCCGCTATTTCAGCGATGACTATGAACAGCGCAATACCGGTGGAAGCCTCAGCCTCACCAAACCCCTTACCTCCTTTGACCGTCTGACTCTCTCCTACAGTCTGCAACAGATTCGAGTCTACAATGTGGATGATGCCGCATCAGAGGAAATCAAAAAGGAAGAGGGTTCCACGCTGCAAAGTATGGTGGGAGTCTCTCTGCTGCACGATACGCGCGACAGCGTCTTCGTGGCGACCCGCGGCAACCGCACCAAACTGGCGGCGGAAGTGGCCGGCGGACCTCTCGGCGCCGATGTGGATATGTATCGCCTCACCAGTAAAACCACGCAGCATATCCCCGTCTGGTTTGATCATTTCATCAGCCTGCGCGGCGAACTTTCCGTGGTGGATGCCTACGGGCAGTCCGATGAGGTGCGCATTTTCGACCGGCTCTATCTGGGCGGTCCTCGCTCCCTGCGCGGCTTCAAATATCGTCATGTTGGTCCCGTGGATGAAAACGAGGAACCCATCGGCGGCAAAACGATGGCGTTCGGTTCGGTGGATTATGACATTCCGATCTGGTCCAAATTCCGCCTGGCGGCTTTTTATGATGTTGGGATGGTTTATGCCGATTCCTACAGCCTGCAGGGGCAGGATAATACCGGGGACTACAACTCCGACGTGGGCGTGGGCGTGCGTATTGACATTCCCGGCTTCCCCCTGCGTCTGGATTATGCCTGGCCGATGGAGACCGGAGAATACAACGATCGTTCGTCCGGACGTTTCAGCTTCCTGATTGGCTATGTATTGTAATCTCATTGCCAAGCGGTAATTTTTTTGTAAGGTATAAAGGCACGGTTTCAATCACAAAAAAAGTAGGAGATACGTTATGAAAAAGAACAGTTGGATGGTTGGTTTTCTGCTGGTTGCATTGTGCGCGGGCCAAGGCGCTTATGCCGCCCAGGACATCGTTACCGTGGATATGGATAAGCTCTTTAACAAGTATTTCAAGACGGGCCTGGCCGACGCGCAATTGAAGGAACAGGCCGATGAGTTCAATGAAGAACGGCGCGAAATGATTGAGCAGTACGATGCCCAGCAGGCCGATTTTCAAAAACTGCGCGAAGAAGCTCAGAATACGGCGTTGAGCGAAGAGGAACGCAATAAAAAACGGGACGAGGCGGAAGACCTCCTGCTGACCGTTCGCGAGCAGGAGCAAAAAGTGCGCCGCATGGAACAACAGCGCCGCAAACAGCTCGAAGATCAGCAGCAGCGCATGCGTAAGCGTATTGTGGATGAAATCAACGAAACCATTTCCAATTACGCCAGAGAGCAGAATTATTTGGCGGTGATTGACGCCTCGGGCCAGAGCCTGAACGGCGTTTCCGTGTTGATTTATTCCTCCGGGAAACTCGATATCACCGATGAAATTCTCCAACTGCTCAACAAGGGCGCCGAAACAACAACTGAACCATAACCTGGGGTATTCCGAACGCGGAAGGGCCGAACAATCATGGCATCATTTACACTGAACCAACTGGCCGAGCGTCTGGGTTGTTCCGTAGAGGGCGATGGCGCGATAGAGATCGTTGGTGTGGCCGCTCTCAAGGAGGCGGTGGCCGGAGATATTTCCTTTCTCGCCAATCCAAAATACGCCTCCCAGGTGGAAGCCACGCACGCCTCTGCCGTGATTGTAAGCGGGGATTGGACGGGCTCCTGCTCCGCCGCGTTGCTGAAGGTGCCTCGTCCCGATCAGGCGTTTGGACAGATTGCCGCGCTCTTTGCCCCGGCCCCCGTGCCGCGCTTCAAGGGTGTGCATCCATCGGCGGTCATCGGCAAGGACGTAAAACTTGGAGAAAACGTCTCCATTGGGCCGCTGTGCGTGGTGGAGGATGAAGCGGAAATCGGCGAAGGCACGGTTCTGGTCGGCAATGTCTATGTGGGGTACCGGGTGAAAATCGGCAGGAACTGTTTGATTTATGCCCAGGTTTCTCTGCGCGAATACGTGCAACTGGGCGATCGGGTGATCATTCACGACAGCACCGTGATCGGGAGCGATGGATTTGGCTATGCTGTGGATGCACAGGGCGTACGCACCAAAATCCCGCAGATCGGCGCCGTGGAGATTGGCGATGACGTGGAAATCGGATCGAACGTGAGTGTGGATCGCGCCCGCTTTGGAAAGACCCGTATAGGTAAGGGCGTGAAAATCGACAATCTGGTGCAGATTGCGCACAACGTGCAAATTGGGGATCATGCCGTGATTGTGGCCCAGGTGGGGATTTCAGGCAGCAGTTCCATCGGCGAGAAGGTCATTATTGCCGGTCAGGCCGGCGTAGCAGGCCACCTCAGCATTGGTGCGGGGGCCGTCATTGGCGGGCAATCCGGTGTAACGAAGGATGTGGAGCCGGGGAAATTCGTGTTTGGAACGCCGGTGGTTAAGCATGCGGACTATATGAGGTCCTACGCTATTTTCCTTCGCCTCCCCGAAATGCGCCGCAAACTGGCCGAACTCGAGAAACGTCTGTCCAAACAGGCGGAATAATCGGCGGCTTTGCTGTTGTTTCGACTTTGCAAAGAACGCAGCAATCGCACACGCCGATTTCCCACACATCATTCGGGAGCGCCCGCGGCCTCGCGGGCCTGAAATTGATGTGATGGCAGCGATGGAATTGTTCTTTAGGGAGTTACAATGACCTTGATCCGATAATATCGTGTGGTCGTCGACTCGCTGTAGGTTGTATCCACATAGGTTTCTGTTGATTCCGTTCCGTCTGCCACGTCGTCTTCCGTAATGGTTGCCAATGACTGGTAGGGGGATGTAAGATTTTCGGTGTATTCGATGATATACGTTTTTCCCCCAACCGTTTTCCATGAGAACCCGGGTTTCCCGTTTGTCATAAGGCAGTCATCACCGAATTCCAGAGCAGAATCTTTGGCTTTGGGATTGGTGCCCAGCCAGAACTCTTGTTTGTTGCTGAGGCCGTCGCCATCGTCGTCATCATCGGGATCGCACTGACTTGCTGAACCGAAGTGTTCGTCTTCCCAGCTGTCGTCGATGCCATCGTCATCGGCGTCCTGACCCTGTTCGGCACTCCGGATCACGGCAAAGGTGATGCTGGTGGTGACCACGCCGCCATTCAGGAGCGGGGTGATACTGATGTCATCGAAGTATACGTTGTATTCGGTGCCGGCTCCGGTGCTGTAGTTCCATGCGCGGAACTGAGAAACGGTTTTGTCGGTTTGAGAATTCAACACGCCGGAAAAGACGGCTTCGGGAGAGCCTGCCGGGGTTACGGTGGCTTCAAACGAATTGGTATCGGTCAGTTTGAAGTCGATTTCAAGTCCATCGCCGGTCCATCCGAGTTGAGTGGATTCCACGCTGGTCATGTTGTAGTTTATATCGCCTCCGTTGAACCAGAACTGCCACAGCGTTTGGCCGGCGGCATTCTGAAGGGCAATGCCCATGCCTTTACCGGTTTCGATAAAGTTGTTATCGAGCTTCACGCTGAAGGTGTCGCCTTCAACCAGTGGCGCTTTGAGAGTGCGGACGGCCTGTGCCTGTGCCCCGCCGTTGGCCCACATGCACCACGCGGTTTCGCCGAGACTCAGGTTTGATGCTTCGTCGCTGGATGCGATGGCGAAACCGGAGTTGTCTTCCGCAGTCAGCGACCATGCGTTGAATCCTGTTCCCCCGTTGGCTCCGTCAGCCCAGCCGAGGGCATAGGCCGGATCATCGGATGAATCGCCCAGGCTTTGGACGGTGTTGTTTGACGCGATGACGGTGATGAGGTTGGTTCCGAGGGCCAGTGTGATTTCGTCGGCGATGCTCCATGTTTGAGCAACGGGGATCTGACCGAATAATCCGTTGGCTGCGTTTGACCATGCGATGTGGCCGCTGTAGCGGGAGGTGTTGCAGTATCCTGCCGGTACAAAGGAAGAGGTCGCATAGGATACGGAGATGGATCCGGAGGTCGGATTGGTTACGGCAAAGTCTCCGCAATCGGCAACGGTTACATTCCAGTCGTTGCCGTCGTTGTTATCCCAGATGGCTCCGCCATCGTTGAACACGCAGTTGATTTCAATGGTCCCCGGCTCAATCTGATGGACGTATTCCCAGGTATCGCCGTTTTTTGTCATGGTGGGGTCGGACGGGAGTGTTTCGGCCCAGCCGTTACGTCCGAGGTGCACCTTGACGCTTCCGGCATTGGCCAGCGGCCCGTTGTTCGGGGAGTAGCTTATGGTAATGCTGTCACATCCGGTCGGTGCGGGCGGGGAGAATGAGGCGGCAGAAGACTCGTTGCCTACGCAGCAGATGGTGTAATTGCTGCCGTTGTTGTTGTCGGTTTTGAGTGAGATAGTCGGAGCTACGCTCGGGTCAAAGATGGTTATAAAGAACGGCGTAAAATTCATAAAGCCCTTCTTCTACACGATAGTCGTAATAATTATAATTTCGCTCTTCTATAAACACTACTAAG
>JAQVYB010000032.1 GCA_028708815.1 Kiritimatiellia bacterium
ATTCCATTGCGTCGGGCGGTGGGCGCATGCAGATCACGATGGACCGTTATGGAGCGAATTGGGATATGATCCGCAAGGGCTGGGATACGCATGTGCTGGGAGTCGGTCAACAGTTCGTCTCCGCGCGGGAAGCGATTGAACAGTACCGTCGGGACATTCCGGGGGTGATCGATCAGGATCTGCCTCCGTTTGTGATCGGAAAAGACGGCCAGGCAATCGGACCGATCACGGATCATGACAGCGTCATCTTTTTCAATTTCCGCGGGGACCGGGCCATTGAAATCAGTCGTGCGTTTGAAGATGAAACGATGACGAATTTTGATCGGGGCCCCCGCCCGAACGTGCTGTATGCGGGGATGATGCAGTACGATGGTGATTTGAAACTGCCTAAGCGCTTTTTGGTGTCGCCGCCGGCCATTGACCGGACCATGGGGGAATATCTGGCCCGCGCGGGCGTCCCGCAGATGGCCATCAGCGAAACGCAGAAGTTTGGGCACGTCACCTATTTCTTCAATGGCAACCGCTCCGGAAAATTTGACGACAAGCTGGAGGAGTATGTCGAGGTCCCTTCGGATGTGCTTCCGTTTGAGCAGCGCCCCTGGATGAAGGCGGCGGAGATTACGGATTGTGTGATCGAAGCCCTGAAGAGCGGGAAATATCGTCATATCCGGTTGAACTATGCGAATGGCGACATGGTCGGCCATACCGGCATTTGCGAGGCGGTTGAAATTGCGGTGGAAACGGTGGATCTTTGCCTGGCACGCCTGAAAAAGGCCGTCGAGGAGGCAAAGGGCATTTTGATCATTTCGGCGGATCACGGCAATTCGGATGATATGTACGAGCGGAACAAGAAGGGTGAAGTGCTGAAAAACACCGAGACCGGTGCTGTCGCCACAAAAACGGCACACTCGCTCAATCCGGTGCCGGTGTATGTCTACGATCCGACCGGCTGCGCGAAGGCGCGCCTCTCGGATGCGCAGGATCTCGGCATCAGCAGTCTGGCCGCCACGGTGTTGACCCTGATGGGCTTCGAACCGCCGGAAGGGTATACGCCCAGTGTGGTGGATGTGGGCTGAACGGCTTGCCGTTCAGGCTTCCGTCTGCGTAAAGAATATCCGGGAGGATTGAAATGGTGCGGCATGTCTTTCTGGAGAGAGTGGAACGAACGGTGACGGAGCATCGGTTGCTGGAAGGCGTGACCGGACTGGTGGTGGGCGTATCCGGCGGGGCGGATTCGGTGGCCATGCTTTTCGCGTTGCATCATTTGCTTAAGCGCTACCCGATTGCGCTGATTGTGGCGCATCTGAACCATCAGATTCGCGGGGAGGATGCCCAGGCCGACGAGGACTTCGTGCGCGAACTGGCCGCTTCACTGGAGTTGCCCTGCATCTCGGAAAAGGTGGATGTGCCGGCCATGAGCAGGGCGTCCGGCGTATCTCTGGAAATGGCAGCCCGGCAGGCTCGGCTGGATTTTTTCCGTCGGGTGGTCGAACGGGAGAGGGCCGATGCCGTGGCGGTGGCGCATACCTCCGATGATCAGGTGGAAACCATTCTGCTTCGTCTTTTTCGGGGTTGCGGTCTACTGGGTCTCTCCGGGATTCCCCACACCAATGAACTGAAAGGCATGCGCATCATACGTCCGCTTCGCGATATGACCCATGAAGAAGCCGAAAGTTTTCTGAAGGAACGTAAGCACCCCTGGCGGGAGGACGCCACGAATCAGGATGTGGAGTTTATGCGAAACCGGGTGCGGCATGAAGTGCTTCCGCTGTTGGAAAAGCGACTGAATCCGCGGGTGCGCGGCGCTTTGCTGCGCATGTCGGATATTGTGCGTGTGGATAATGAATGCCTGGAAGGTGCGGCGGCTCATTCCTTTAAAAAGTGCGTGGGTCCCGGAGAAGATCCGGTGCTGAGCCTGGATCGGCTCAATCGCCTGCCGCTCGCGGAACAACGCCGCGTCATCATGAAATGGTTGGCGGAGCAGCAGGTGGACCAGAATAATCTCGATGCCGAATCCATCAAACGCATTGAACAGTTGGCCTTGGCGATGCAGGGTTCCAAGAGTGTCCCGCTCAAATCCGGCTGGCGGGTGACCCGGGTGTATAACAAACTGGTGCTTCAGCGGGGGAGCGGCAGCCGAAAAAACGGATATGAGACACCCCTGACGATTCCCGGAGTGACCAGGCTGGAAGAAGTGGGTCTGGTGATTACCACGGAGTTGACGCAGGGTATTGTGCGGGAACAGGGCGCGCGAATCGGGGTGCTTCCGCTTTGCGCCACGCTGAATGCGGCGGTGATCGGAGATGCACCGTTGATTGTGCGCACCTGGCGTTTTGGCGATGTCTTCCGTCCGTTGGGCATGGAGGGCCATAAAAAGGTGCAGGATGTTTTTGTGAATCGAAAAGTGCCGAGAGACTGCCGGAGCCGCTGGCCGCTGCTCGAATGCCGCGGACAGATCATCTGGATTCCAGGCTATCAGGTAGGCAAGGGTTGGGAGCTGCCCGATGATAAGACCCCCGCGCTGAAAATCACCATCGAGCGCATAGGTTTGTAATTCGTTGCTTTCTTCATTCGTTGGGAGCATTGTTTTGATGGTTTTTGCGTGGTTTTTGGCATCATCTGTATAGATCTACAGTTCAGCTTATCCACGATCAATTCGGAAGAACCGAAATAATGGGCTATTTCGGGCTTTTTCGGGTGAACGCAGAGGCGGATATTGGGAACCCCTGTGTTCCCCCGCTCCAAAATACATGTGGCAGCTATGTCAGGATGTGTTCATCACCGAACATCCTCGAAAACACCCCGTTTTGATGTGTAGAGGGTTGAAGGTGCGAAAGAACACTGTACAGCATTGTCTTTCATTTAATACCCTCCGGCATTGTTTTGCTTGCATGATCAGAAGAGGAGAGATGAGTTACGCCGATATAAAGAGAACATTGCTGAAGTGGCCGTGGGTTGGGGATTTGCTGATTGGATTAGTCGTTTGGCTGGGGTTTGTCCTTCGGCTTCGTCAGTATTTTTTCAATCGTTCGCTGTGGTTGGACGAGGCGTTTATTGCGGTGGCTATACGGGATGGCTCCTGGCGGGAGGCTTGTATTCCGCCCCTGGAATACAGCCATGTGGTTCCGCCGCTGTTTGCAGCATGCAGTAAATTGGTGATCAGCGTGCTGGGTCCGCAGGATTACATCTTCCGTCTGATTCCGCTCTTTTTCGGTTGTGCGGCTTTGGTGCTTTTTTACTATCTGGTCCGGGAAATTTTCAGCAGGCGTTTTCTGCCGGTTTTTTTCTCGGTGCTGCTTTTTTCCTGCTCACCGACGCTGCTCTACTACAGTACCGAGTTCAAACAATATATCGGTGATGTTTTTATCACGGTTTTTTGTTTGTTGGCCTGGTGTGTTTGTCGAAAAAATACGGATGGGTGGATTGGCTGGTGGCTGTTGGTTCTGACGGGGGCCGTGGGGGTCTGGTTTTCGTTTCCGTTGGTCTTTGTCCTGGCTGGAATCGGCGTTGAATTGTTTTTGACCCGGGTGCGCAGCAGGCAGGGCTTGTCTTGGACCCGCCTGATCCTTTGCGGAGCCATCTGGGGTGTTTCTTTTTTGACGGGCTATCTTTTTCTGATTCGCCCTGCCGTGATCCATAATCCCGTTCAGGATTGGTTGTTGCATTTCTGGGATAAGTCGGAACACGCGTTTGCTCCTCAACAGGCCGCAGCGTTTCTCCTTTGGTTTCCTGCGAAACTGCGCCTTGTATGCGAAGGAGACCACGGGATGCCTCTCCCGTCATGGCTTTTTTTAGGGTTGTTGGCCATGGGGTTGTGCTGGGCTGTAATGCGGCAGCGTTCGTTTTTCGTAGTGTTTGGAGTAACGCTGGCCACCGTCCTGGTTGCATCGGCGTTTAAGGCTTTTCCGTTTGACGGTCGTATGATCCTGTTTTTGCGCCCCTGTTTTCTCATTCTGATGGTGGCCGGCGTGGAGGGGTTCTCCTTGGCAATGGGCCGGGTGTCGCGTCAACGAATCAAAGGTGGTCTGGTTTTTCCCTTGGTGGCCTTGTTTCTGTTTTATCCCTACGTTAAATCCATCCGGCATTCTCTGTTTCATCCCATGCCGGGGGAGGAAATCAAGGTCATTTTAAAGGAAGTGAGTCTGCGCCGTGTGGAAGGGGAGGCGGTGTATATCTATTTTTGGAGTGAGCCGGCCTTTCGCTTTTATGGAGCGGAGTATGGTTTTACTCCGGATTCCTATGCCTGTTTCAAACCAAGAGAACCTTATGGTTTCTATAATGAAGTGGTTTATCGTCGGGATAGCCGGGATACCCTCCCGCTCGATTTTGAACGGCAGGAGGTGTTCTATGCTTCAGATGCCGTGGGGGAACCGAATTTTCGGGCCGACATGGAAAAGATGAAGGAAAAAGGCCGATTCTGGATGATTATTTCACACATTGAATCAGCGGGCCTGCATCAGGCCTACGCCATTCTGGATGAGTTGGGGATTGATTGTTCCACGCAAATCAATGTTTATGGGGCCAATGCGATGTGGTGCACGGTGCGGGATAAATAGGCTTGTGGCACCATGGTCACGAAGGCTATGTTGCCATTTCAGATCCCGTGTTTGCAGCGACAGAATGAGGTGGAAAAGATGTATGTGAATCAAGCAATTGCCGAGGTGGATAATCTGCCTTGTTCTCATCCGGCATCCGTGAATGTGGATGTGGCGAATGCGTATTATTCGCTGACGAAGATGCTGCGTCCGAATCTGGTGGTCGAAATTGGATGTTTCATCGGGTTTTCGAGCCTGCATATTGCGCAGGCATTGAAAGACCAGGGATTCGGAAGGCAGATTTCCATTGATGCGTTTGATTGGGATGTGGATGCGGGATGCGGCATGGAAAACCGTCAGATTGTGGCGGAGCGCTATCGGAAAAAGGCAGGTCTGGAGGATGTTCTTACCTATATCAAAGGATATTCCACGGTGGTCTATCCCGACTTGTTGCCACAGATTCAGGGCAAGATCGATTTGTTGTTTATTGATGGAGATCATAGTGTGGATGGAGTGATTTCCGACTTCAACACCTATTCTCCGCAGGTTCGTCGCGGGGGGTATATTGTCCTGCATGATATTCATCCCGAGATGTGCGGTTGTGATGGACCGCGTGGTTTGATTGAGATGTTAAAATGGCGGAGAGCGATTCCCCGTCATCTGGAGTTGATTGAATTGCAGACACAGGATGGTTTCGGGGTGGCGCTGTTGCGAAAAACTTCGGAACGTCGGATGCGGATCAATGCTTTCTGGCGGAGCTTGGCAAAACGTTATAATCGGTACCTGCATTCGTGTAAGAGTAAGCGGGCCGGATGCGGTTTGGTTTTGAGCGCGGTGGATGGCGTGACGGGGCAGCCGGTTTCGAAGCCTTACGTTGTCTGCCAAGCGCGGGGAGGCGAGGCGCGTCTCGGCGATGAACATGGAATGATTGCTTTTGAGCACTATTTGCCCAATCGCTATGTGTTGGATATTTCGGCGGAAGGGTATGAAACCCGTTGCCAGGTATTGATTGATGCGGACGGGTCGGGCCTGCCGAAGACCATCGAGTTGACAAGAAAAAGAACGTTGTGAGCCTGGACTGCGTTTGACAACAAGCACTTCTTCCGCGCTCCGCGCAGGATGTGAAATTAACAAATATCGCCGTATGCGCTATGATAGCGCTGGTATGTAGGAGGAGATGCGTTGATGAAGTCAATGGTATTTGTTTGGGGCCTGTTTCTGGTTGCCGGCAGTTTGGCAGCGGATTTTTCTCTGGAGCGGTATGTCATTTCGGACAGCGAAGAACCGTTTTCCCGTCGTGTATATTCCTATGATATGGATGTGGATACGAATGGATTGCTGCACATTGTCTATGCGCGGCCCGTTTTGGGGGAGGACTCCAATCGTTGTGAAATCGTTTATTCATACGGACAACCGAGCCAGCTTGTTGCTCGCGCGCAAACCTTGACGATGGATGGCAAGCTAGGGTCTATCTCGACGCATTTGAGAATCGGCCCCTCGAATGTGGTGCATGTCTGTTACATCAAGGGCAAGACGGATCCGTCCGTTTCACTGTATTATCGGCGCATCGAAAATGGGGTCATAGGCGATGAGCAATATGTTGCGGCAGGCGGATGGCATACACGAATGACGGTGGATAATGACAACCATCCGGTCTTTGTGCGGGATTCCACGACGTATCCGGAGTTGTTTGTTTACTCGATGACCGGCGGCAACTGGTACATGGTGCCGATCCTGCTTTCAACTCCGGCGTATTACTATATGACGGCCGACCTGATCTATGATCGGGTTAAAGAGCGCTATCATCTGACCTTTTCCGACAACATTGTACTAGATTCAAGATGCGCCTGGGGGGTGACTACGTGCAACGGTTCCCGCTTTGGAAAATACCATTACGCCTATTCGGATGACGGGGTCAACTGGGTTGAATCCACGGTGAATCCCGAGGCGCATTTATGGGAGTATGAGTTTTGGACGGGACTTGTTCTCGATAATGACGGGAATCCATATGCGTGGTCGTTCAATATGAATCCGGATTACGATGGATTTCCTCCGAACGCCAATTTGAAATTTGGGCGATATGTGAGTGGTGCCTGGCAGACTCAAATCATTGCCGGAACGAATTGTCCGGCTGATAAGGCCAATGCCGGGGCGGCAGCCGGCATTGCTGTGGATAAACATGGTCGTTTCTGGGGGGCGTGGGACAATTCGCCGGCGGAGGCATGCAATGGACTCCCTCTCAATGATGCCGGTAATACCGGGTTTGGGTATAGTCGCGATGGGTGGAATTGGACTGAGATAGGGTCCGTCAATCCATTTTCCGCCGAGGGCTACTGCCGGGTACGTGCGGCAAATGGGAATGTATATATTCTTGAGTTGGGAAATCATATGGATGCGAAACTTTATTTAACGGTGGTGGATGTGAGCACATATAATTTAACCACAGCCGGTACCGTTCCGATCGTGGGGGATTTTGATGGGGATGGGCGGGCGGGGTATGGAGTGTATTATGCGCCATCGGGCTATTGGCAGATACAACGGACCCGCGCAGGTAAATGGGAAAATAATTTCGGGTTTTCCGGCACGGTGCCGATCACCGGCGATTTTGACGGTGATGAAAAACTGGACTTTGGCTGCTATTTTCCGCTGACCGGCGGGTGGTATATCTACAAGTCGCGCGAAGGGTTTTGGGAGAATGAGTTCGGGTACGAGGGTACGCTGCCGATCACCGGTGATTTCGATGGGGATGGCCGGGATGACTTCGGCTGCTATGATCCGCCTTCCGGCGGGTGGTACATCTACAAGTCGCGCGAAGGATTTTGGACGAACAGCTTCGGCTATGAGGGTACGCTGCCCATTACCGGGGATTTCGATGGGGACGGTCTGGGTGATTTTGGTTGTTATCATCCGCCTTCCGGCGGGTGGTATATCTACAAGTCGCGCGAGGGTTTTTGGGAGAATTATTTCGGGTACGAGGGCACGCTGCCCGTTACCGGTGATTTCGATGGGGATGGTCTGGATGACTTTGGCTGCTATCATCCGGCGTCCGGCGGGTGGTATATCTACAAATCGCGCGAGGGTTTCTGGGAGAATCATTTCGGCTATGAGGGTACGCTGCCGGTGGTGGCGGATTTTGACGGGGACGAGAAGGATGATTTCGGTTGCTACGATCCGAATACCGGATTCTGGTACCTGTACGGAAGCACGGAAGGTTTCCGCACCGAGCAAACAGTGATTTATTGATTGGTTGGGAATGGAAGAGGTGGGAGCGGCATGATCCTCCATGACCTCTTGGAGGGCGCGTGGCTCACGCGCCTCAGGCGTCAGAGCCTGTCGCCCTCCAAAGAAAATCCACATTTCGCATAAAAGTACAGCCAATGTCGCTCCACACAAAACTCCGAAGAACCGGGGGAAAAGCAGAATCATTTCGGGCAGAATCATTTTTTTTGGAAGCAGGCGGATGCGATGGCGGTTGCGTTTCGTGGGGACGGGCGGTATATTGTCTTCATTATGACATTAAAACTCGAACGACCGATGGTGTTTTTTGATATTGAATCGACGGGATTGAACCGCAAGACGGATCGCATTGTGGAGTTGGCGATGATCAAGATTCACCCCGACGGCTCGCGCATCAGCGTGGTGTTTAGGGTGAATCCGGAGATGCCGATTTCAGCGGAGGCCACGCGGGTTCACGGGATTACCGACGAGGACGTGAAGGACTGCAAGACGTTCCGCCAGGTGGCGGGCGATGTGGCCGCGTTCCTGGAAGGGTGCGATCTGGCGGGATACAATCTGATCCAGTTTGACGTGCCGATGCTGGAGGAGGAGTTCAAGCGGGCAGATATCGGTTTGTCGCTTAAGAGCTGTTTTGTGGTGGATGCGCAACGCATCTTCTACCGTATGGAGCCGCGTGATCTGACGGCTGCGCTGGCCTTTTACTGCGGCGAGGAGCACACGGGCGCGCACGGTGCGCTGGCGGATGTGGAGGCCACGATCAAGGTGCTGGAAGGGCAGATTGCGAAATATACGGAGGTGCCGGAGGCGGTCGGGCCGTTGGCCGATTTCTGCAGCCCGAGGGAGGCGGGTACGCTGGACCGGGAGGGCAAGCTGCGTTGGGGCCCGGATGGCGATGTGCAGATCAATTTTGGACAGAACAAGGGGAAATCGCTTCGTTTTCTGGCGGAGAATGACAAGTCCTATCTGAACTGGATTCTGAACAAGGATTTCCCGGACGATGTGAAGGCGGTGGTACGTCAGGCTCTGGATGGTGTCTTCCCGAAAAAGGAAGGCTGAAGTAAACGGCATGGGTATACCCGTGCCGTTTACCAGGGGAAGACCCCCTTCTTTTTGTCTTCGGGGAGGAGTTTGGCGATGACGCGTCGGTCGATGTGATTTTTTATGAGGATGCGTTTCAAGACGGTCAGATCTCGGCCTTTGTTGGCTTTCAACAGTTTTTTGGCGTGGATGGTGTGTTCCTTGAGTCGTTCCTCGGCGAGAAGTTGGATGAGTTGTTTGTTTTCGTCGGCGATGGTTCGGAGTCGGCGACTGAGGGTGACCATGTCGGCGGTTTGATCGGCGGTTAGTTTTTTTCCTTCTTCCCCGGTGTCCCGCAGTTTGACCTCGATTTTGTCGCGGGCTTCGAGTGCGCGTTCGATGCTGCTGGTGAGCATTTTTCGGGCTTCGTCCCGTTTGTTGAGTTTGATGCAGATTCGGGCGATAACCTGGAGGATGGATACTTCATCGATGACGGTTTTGACCTGCGGCGAGCGTTCAAAGGTCTGGTCGTAGTACTTCACGGCTTTGTAGAGTGCCTCGTATTCGGTCCGGGGCATATCGGGCCAGAGATCCTTCACTTCCTCATACAGTTCTTCGAGGCGTGGCTGGGTGGTGGCGAGGGCCTCGGGTTTGTTGGAGAGGTCGCGGTAGAGCCAGGCCAGGTGGAGGCAGTAACGGCCCAGATTCAGAAAATACTGCTTCACCATATCCTCGATGAGTTCGAGTTCGAGCACAGCCAGCAGGTGCAGCTTGATCCCCTGGAAAAAATCCATGTGTTCAATGTCGAGCCCACGGCTGAGGATGTTGACCAGCTTGTGAAAATTTTCCTTGGCTGCATAGGCCTCGCGTATGCGCGTCGAAACGGCTTCGGTCTTGACGTAGACATCTTTCAGGGGATGGATAAAGTGTCGGTAGCCGGCGGTGAAGTGGCATTCGGGGCAATACCACATGTAATACAGCGGTGGGTGAAAATCCGGATCGACGTGGTCCAGTTTGGCATAGTTCTGAGGTTGCAGATCAATATCAATGTCGCGATTCCAGAAGACGCGGTTGTTCATCCGGTACTGGTAGCTCGCCTCCTGACACATGGGGCAACGCACGCGGCAACGGATGATCGGCGGTGGCTTGTTTTCGTTTTTATCGCTTTTGGATCTCGGTATCATAGTGCTGCATCAGCGGTTAAGGTGTCGGGGTCGATATTCAATTCCGGTGCGGGCCGATCCGTTGGTGTTTCGCTCTCCAGTTCAATCAGGTCCAGAATGATATTGAGGGCTTCATCAAGAATCAAATCGTTTTTGGGCGGAGCTTGTTCCTTCTCCTCTTCGCCGGTTTCTTCTTCGGCGTAGTCCAGATCGTCGGTGACGGCGGATTCCACAATGAAATCGGCCATTTCGTTTTCTCTTCGGGCCATGGGCAGGCGGTCTTCCAGGCGCAGGGAGATGGTTTTTGATTGTCGCTGTTCGGCCAGGTAGGAGAGGAGCTCTTCATAGGCGATGAATCGGGGTTCCTCGGCCCGGCGTTGTTCGGAGCGTTCGGCGAGCTCGGGCATCCGGTTTTTCAGTTCGGAGGAGTGACGGTAGATGGCCGGGTCGACCACGGACCACTCCAGCGCACCGGGCAGGTATTCCTCGCCGATCTCCATGCTGTCGAGCACGGATGGAATGATGATGTCGGGGGTGATGCCTTTTTTTTGTGTGGAGCCGCCTGCGATACGGTAGTAGCTGGCCGTGGTGAGTTTGAGGGATCCGAGTTTCGGATTGTAGGTGCGCAGGGGGAAGAGTGTTTGAACGGTGCCTTTGCCGTGTGTTTTGGAATCGCCGACGATCAGCGCGCGTCCGTAATCCTGCAGGGCTCCGGCGAAGATTTCGGATGCCGAGGCGCTTTGGCGGTTCACCAGCACAAGCAGGGGGCCGGCGTAGGCGATGGTCGGATCGCTGTCGGGCAGGGTGATGACGCGCTCTTCGGTCTTGACCTGTACCACGGGTCCGCTGTCGATAAAGAGTCCGGTCAGTTCGACCGCTTCGGTGAGGGAGCCCCCTCCGTTGTTGCGCAGGTCCAGAATGAGTCCTTCAATATGGTTGGTGGCCAGGTTGTTCAGGATCGTCTGCACATCGCGGGTGACGCTGCGGGCCTCGCTGTCGTTGCGGGCGTTGATGTCGGCATAGAAATCGGGGATGGAGATGATGCCGATGGTGTGATCGGTTCCTTCGGCGTCTTTCACGGTGGTGACGCGCCCCTTGGCGGCGCGTTCTTCCAACTTCACTTCGTCGCGGATCAGGTCCACCACCTTGATGGTGGAGCCGGAGATGTCCGATGCCGGGATGACGTGCAGCACGACGCGCGTGTTTTTCTCGCCGCGGATTTTACGGACACTTTTGCTGAGCGGCCAATGGAGAATATCCACGGGTTCTTCCTGATCCTGGCCCACGGCGACGATTTTATCGCCGGGCTGGAGGCGTCCATCCTTCTCGGCGGGTCCGCCGGGGATGATGCGCACGATTTTGGCGGCGCCGTCTTCGGAGCTGAGGAGCGCGCCGATGCCCACCAGGGAAAGCTTCATGCTGATGTCAAAATCTTCGGTGCTGTTTTGGGACATATAATCGGAATGCGGGTCGTAGGCGTTCACGAAGGAGGAGATGTAGAGGGGGAGCAGCCAGTGGGCGTCGTTATCGTTCAGGACGCTGAGATATTGGCGGTATTCCTTACGGATGGCTTCCTTGGGGGTGAGTTTGGGCGGGGCGGGAAGGACGGTCTCGGACTCGTCCGATCCTTCGGTCCCGGGCGCATCCTCGGACTCCACCACGTCCACGTCCACGTTCTCGGTATTGACCTCGTCGGCGCTCCCGCTCACGCGTTCCACATCGGGTTCGCTTTCCATCTCGAGTTCGATGTCCGCTGCGTATTCTGTTTCTGCTTCCGCGTTTGCGTTGGATGATGCCTGCGCGTCTGGTTGGCTCTCGTCCTCGCCGGGGATATATGCCTGCGCCTGATTTCCGTCTGAATCGGCTTGTGTCTCGCCGTCCGTCTTTTCTGCTTCTACGGAATCGGCTTTTTTCTCCGCTTCTTCGCGTGCCTTTTTCTCTTCTGCCAGTCGCTCGGCTACGACCCGCGCCACGTACTGGTTTTTCACTTTCATGCGCCAGAGGTCATCCCATTCCTCCTCGGAGGCGGCCCAGGGCAACTCTTTGCGGCGCCATTCATAGGATTCCTCTTCCTCCAGATCGAATCCGGTATCGAGGATGGATTCGACAAAATCAATTCGATTGCTGGCGCGTGTCATGAAGACTTCGTAGATGTCGAGGGCCACGGAGAGGTCGCCGGATTTCAGGCGTTCATCGAGGTTGGTGGCTTGTGTCTGAAAGGCCTCGATGTCGGAGGCCAGGAAATAGGTGCGGTCGAAGTCGAGAAGAGAAATGAATCGGTTGAGAGCGTTGGTGGCGATTGGATCTTCAAACGAGGCGTGATTCAGGTGTTTATAGGGCAGCTCGTAGGTAATGATTTTTCCGGATCGTGAGTAGGTCTCCAGCGTTTCCGGTTGAATGGGCGCGAGTGCCCTGGCAGAGAGAGTGGCCGTTGAAAACAGAATAGCCGCAATAAGGCGCGTGATCATAGATTATCCTTTTAATGCTTCGTGGTTTTTGGCCGATCACAATAGTCTTTACTATGTAAAAGTTAAAGCTATTTTATCTGTTTTACCGCGTTCTGGTTTCAGCCGGGGCGGTGTATTCGCGGGCCAACAGATAATCAGAAGAAAGAGGTTGAGGAATGAGTAAATTGGATTTGGGTGATGTTCGGATTGATGCAACGAATCTGTACCGCGAGGAGACCTTTACGGATTTGCAGGTGGGCTCGATTCAGAAATTAACTCCGGTGCTGGTGGATGGCACGCCCGATGCCGGACGTACGGCGCAGTTTATGATCCGCACGCAGCTTATGTCGCCGATGGGCCCTGTGCCGGTCCATGCGCCGGTGGAGGCGGCCACCATTGAAGAGGTGATTGAGAAGTTTCCGCAGGCGGTTCAGGATGCGGTGGAAAAGATGGTGCGTGAGGCAGAAGAAGTGCAGAGAGAACAGGCTTCGCGTATTGTGGTGCCGGGGCGGAATGCCGGGCCGGACCTCAAGCTGGTTTAAACCGGGCGAGTGGACGGGGCGCATTCGGGAAAGAGATTCTCTCGCAGAGAGCGCAATGAGCGCAGAAAAAGGGAGATTCTCACACAGCGCCACCAAGTCACGGAGAAGAATTCGGACCGGATGGGCCGGGGTTTTATTTTCCCGGATCATTCCTTCGGAAATCAGGCCGTTGCAGAATCAATCAACCTCAATTGGGTGCGGGGAACCCGCTTTGATTCGAGGTAATGCATCCGCGGTGAATCGTCAGCATGGGGCGTGCGCTCAGGTTCCATCCGATAAACGGGGTGTTGGTGGACCGCGAAGCGAAGTCCTCCGCCCGAACCGTCCAGTTCGCATTTGGATTGATCAGGACGAGATTGGCGGGTTCGCCTATCGTCAGGGTTGGCGCGGGTCGTTGAATCAGTTCGTTGGGGGTGATGGTCCAGCGGCGCACCCACTCCAGGGCGGAGAGCAGCCCGCTCTTCACGAGTATTTCATAGGTCACCGCCACGGCGGTTTCGAGCCCGATGATGCCGAATGGCGCCTGCAGAAATCCTTTCCGTTTGGCTTCGGCGGTATGTGGTGCGTGATCGGTGGCGAGAATGGAGACGATGCCTTCGGCGACGGCCTCGCGCAGGGCGCGCCGGTCATCGGCGGAGCGCAGAGGCGGATTCATTTTGAAGGAGGGGTTGTTCGGGTCCACATCGTCGTCGGCGAGTGCCAGGTGGTGCGGGGTGGCCTCGGCGGTGACGGGCAGTCCCCGCGCCTGGGCGTCGCGGATTAATTCGATACTTTCGCGTGCGGAGAGATGCTGGATATGCATACGGCATCCGGTGCGTTCAGCCAGTTCGATGTCGCGGCGTACGATGTTTACTTCGGCGGCGGCGGGGATGCCGGGCAGTCCGGCGCGCGCGGAATACGCGCCCTCATGCATCACGCCTTTCACGGGCAGTGAGGAATCTTCGGCATGGTCCATGATCGGTATGTTCAGGCGTGCGGCGGCGTGTGCGGCGGCCAGCATGAGTTCGGCGGAGGCGGGGGTGCTCCCGTCATCCGTGAAGGCCACCACGCCGGCTTCTTTCAGGGCATCGAAATCGACGGGTTGGCGTCCGAGGCGTCCGAGCGAAAGACATCCGGATGCGAGTACTTCGCAGGGGGCGTTTTCGGCCTTGGCCAGCATGGCGCGAAGGATGTCTGGATGGTCCAGGGCGGGGGAGGTGTTGGGCATGGCCACCACGCGGGAGAAGCCGCCGCGTGCAGCGGCCCGTGTGCCGGAATCGATGGTCTCGGCGGCTTCGTGGCCCGGTTCGCGCAGATGCACGTGCACGTCCGTCAGGGCGGGGCAGACGATCCAGCCGGGCCTGTTCAGTACTTGGCACGAAGCGGGCGGGACGCGCGGGGGTGAGCGCAGGCATCCATCATCGGCTGCGTACAGGTCTCCCGTCACCTCCCGGTTGGAGGCGGGGTCTAAGATACGGACGTTTCGGAGGAGCAGTTCACGGATCGGTTCAGTATTTTTCATGGCTCAGGGTTTTTTACTTGTTTTTTTAAAGGAGGAATGGAGTATAGCCGCCGTTATGCGTAAAGGGTATCTATTTTTCCGTTGTTTGGGATATCTCGCCGGCATTCTGGGCGCGGTGTGCCTGTTTGTGCTTCGCAACGAGGTATCGTGGGCGGAGCAGGTGGGGATGGGCCTGCTGGGATTGATGTTTGTTTCGTTTCTCCTTTCCTTTGTGGTGTTTGTCTGGTTAAAGCTGGATTTTCATCGGCGGGATCACGAAACAAAATAATGCGGAAATGAATTTGACACCCCTAAGGGCCTCGGCTATGTTTCGCCGCTGTCTTTCAAAAAATAGAGCAGCAGTTAAGGGAATACGATGAAGTCATTTGCAGCAAAAACGGAAGAGGCCGAACGTTCATGGATAGTGGTGGATGCCACGGATCAGCCCACGGGGCGTTTGGCGGTACGCATTGCGGAAGTCCTGCGCGGAAAAGATAAGCCGACGTTTACCCCGAATGCCGACATGGGCGGCTTCGTGGTGGTGGTCAATGCCGAGAAGATCAAACTGTCGGGCGGTAAGGACGAAAAGAAGATTTACAAGCACTATACGGGTTATTCGGGTGGTCTGCGGCAGTATCCGGCCAAGACCGTGCGCGAGAAAGATCCGACGCGAATCATTTCGCAGGCCGTTCGCGGCATGCTGCCGAAGAATCGGCTGAGCCGCGTATTGATGAAAAGGTTGAAAGTGTATGCGGGCGCGGAGCATCCTCATGAAGCTCAAAAGCCGCAGCAGGTTGTATTGTTGTAATTCACCGAGGAATAAAGGGAGCATATTGTGGCACAGAAAGTGGTAGAATACGCGGCAACCGGACGCCGCAAAGAGGCCGTGGCCCGGATTAAATTAGCGCTGGGCGTTGGCAAGGCAACGGTCAATGGACAATCCCTTCAGGATTATTTCAAAACGGAAACGATGAGTACCTTTGTGGTGGCGCCATTGGTGCTGACTGATACACTCAAGAAGTACGACGTGGTCGCAAAGGTCAGCGGTGGTGGTTTGCGCGGTCAGGCCGGGGCGATCCGCCACGGATTGGCCCGGGCACTGGTGTTGGCGGATGAAGCCACCAAAGAAGCCCTCAAGGGAAATGGATTTCTCACGCGCGATCCGCGCATGAAAGAACGGAAGAAGACCGGTCAGCCGGGTGCTCGCCGTCGTTTCCAGTTCTCGAAACGTTAAGCGGACAAAGCTTTATCGGCTTGAATGAACCCCGGGCATCCTGTGCTCGGGGTTTTTTTTATGGAAAAAGAGGGCGTGGCAATCCGTGGTTGGATTTGTGCGAACAACGAAATGACGGGAGATGGAAATATGAATACCTCATTACCCTTGCCGAAGCATTTTCAGGCGGCGGGGATTGCCGCAGGAATCAAGCAGCGGGACGTGTTGGATATGGCGTTGCTCTACAGTACGCTGCCCGCCGTGATGGCCGGGACCTTTACCACCAACAAGATCAAGGCCGCTTCCGTGAAGCTTTGCATGGACCGCATCGAACAAGCCGAAACCGGTCGGGCCGTCATTATCAACAGTGGCAATGCCAATGCCTGCACCGGCCAGCAGGGCGTGCTTGATGCCCTGGCCATGTCCGCCAAAACCGCCGCTCAGTTGGGCCTCGATGAGGACCAGGTGTATGTCTGTTCCACGGGGCGTATCGGTGTGCCGCTCCCGATGCCCTGTATTGAAAAAGGAATTGAGCAGGCCGTGCCGCATCTTTCCGAAGAACACGGCGCCCTGGCCGCGCAGGCTATCATGACCACCGATACCCGACCGAAAACCTTCACCGAAACCCTGATGGTGGATGGCTGTGAGATTCGTCTGACCGCTATGGCAAAGGGCGCCGGTATGATTGAACCGAATATGGCCACCATGTTGGCCTTTTTGCTGACGGATGCTGCCGTAGATAGACGCGCCCTGCGGACGGTCCTGCGCGAATCGGTGAAGAAGAGTTTCAACCGGATCAGCGTGGATGGCGATATGAGCACGAACGATACCGTCCTCTGCTTTGCGAACGGCGCCGCGGGCAATCAGCCGCTGAAGCCGGGGCATCCGCAGTGGGACGCCTTTTGCGCCCTGTTGGATCGAGCGACGCACACCTTGGCCATGATGATCATCGGCGATGGGGAAGGCGCCAAAAAAGTGGTAACCATCATTGTGCGCGGCGCGGGAACCGATGAGGATGCCGAGCGTGCGGCCCGCGCCATAGCCAATTCACTGCTCGTGAAGACCTCCTGGGTGCTGCGGGATGCCAACTGGGGCCGGGTGATGGATGCCCTGGGCTACTCGGGCGCCGAAGTGCAGGAATCGTCGGTGGACCTTTTTTACAACGAGCGACCTGCCGTTCTCGGCGGCGTGGCGGCGGATACGCCTGCGGAAGATCTGCGGCAGGTTGTTGATTCCTCCGCGTTCACGATTGCCGTGGATTTGCACCTCGGCATCGGCGCGGCCACGGTCTATTCGTGCGACTGCACGGAAGAATACGTCCGCATCAATGTCTGATGCGCCGTTTTATTTGGAATCGAAAAGACCCCGCGCGTGATGCGTTGGACTTGTCGGGCCCATGCAGGAGAAATAGGGAGGGGATAATGCATAAGAAAGCGGTGTTTCCGGGAAAATACATACAGGGGGCGGGGGCGATTGGCGAATTGCCGGGGCTCATGGAGCTGCTGGGCAGGAAGGGCTTGATCCTGGCATCGCCCACCGCCTGCCAATCCATTCTGCCGGCTTGCGGGGTGGACTGGGTGTCACGCGAGGTGCGGATGGAGACGTTTCGCGGGGAGTGCTGCGAAGCGGAGCTGGCCCGGGTGGCCGGGCTGGTGCGGGAGTGCGGCGCGGAGGTGCTCGTGGGGATGGGGGGAGGCAAGGCGATTGATACGGCCAAAATTGTGGCCGACCGCGAGGGGGTTCCCGTCATCGTTGTGCCCACCATCGCCTCGACGGATGCGCCGTGCAGCGGATGCGCAGTGATTTATTCGCAGGAGGGTGTTTTTGAGTCGGTGTATTATCAGAAGATGAATCCGGCGGCGGTGCTGGTGGATGAAGTGATTATTGCAAAAGCGCCGGTGCGTTTTCTGGTGGCGGGGATGGGCGATGCATTGGCGACCTGGTTTGAAGCGGATTCGTGCGGGCGTACGCAGTCGGAAAATGCGTGCGGAGGACTCAGCACCATGATCGGTCTTTCGGTGGCCCGGCTCTGCTACGATACCTTGCTGGAGTTCGGTCCGGCGGCGCGGCTGGCGTGTGAAAATCAGGTGGTCACGCCCGCGTTTGCGCGCGTGGTGGAGGCGAATATTCTCCTGAGCGGCGTGGGCTTCGAAAGCGGCGGACTCGGCGCGGCGCATTCGATTCATAATGGCCTGACGGCGCTGGCGCCGACGCATGCGTATTATCACGGCGAGAAGGTGGCCTTCGGCGTGCTGGCCGGGTTGCATCTGGCGGATGCCCGTGCCGAGGTGATGGAAACGGTGTATGCATTCTGCGAACAGGTGGGCCTGCCGACCACGCTGGCGGATGTCGGCCTGCTTGAGCCGACGCGCGCGGAACTCATGCAGGTGGCGGAAAAGGCGTGCGTGCCGATCGAATGCATTCATCACGAGGCCGGCGTGATCACCCCGGAACGGGTGCAGCACGCGATCATCGCCGCCGACGCCATGGGCCGAGATCATCAGGCCTAGCACACCGGCGCGTAAATCAACAGCACCTGCGGAATTGTTGGAATGAGTACTCGGTGGAAATGAAAACAAAATGTGCCAATCAGACGATTGGCGGTCCCGGGAGCGCCGATCGTCTGATCGGCACTTCGTGCGATGCCCCAAATCCGCGTTTCGCCCTACGTGTTTTCCAGATCACATCACATCGCAGCGATTTTATTGGAAGCGGGGGTCCCGCTTCAGGGGTTGCGTGGCGCAGCGTATGGAGCCGCCCTGGCCGTTGTGTGTTCCGAAATAGACCGGATGAACGGTGATGCCGCGTTGTTCAAGTTCGCTGCGGATGTGGTCATTGCTGACATGGTCGTTGTACGACATTATGTAGTTCTTCTCGTCCACCGGCAGACCGTTCACGGCCAGCCGCGAGGCATCGGCGAGCGGCACCTTGATCAGGTCCCAGTCCCGAATGCACGCTGGAATGCCTTCCGTGAAAGCCTCTTCGCAGACAATCGCCAGGCCCTCGCGCGGGATGGAAAGCACGCAGTCCAGATGCAATATCTGTTCCACCAACGGGACCGGCACAACGGTGTATTCTTCGCCCAGCACCTGTTGAATCCAGTCGCAGCCTGTCCGATTGGAGCCTACGGCGTGATTGAGGGTGTTGCCGATCAGAATGGTCTTGCCCAGAATGACCAGGTCGCCGCCTTCCAGCGCCGGCTCATCCGGCGATGGAATGGCCAGCGGCGGCGCGTGCGGCATGGCGAACCAGCGCATATTTCCCTGCTGGAATTTTTCCGAGAGTATTTTCTGAAACCCGGAGATGTCAGCGCGGCGCAGCATGGTGCGCAGATTGAATTCGATGGCCTGATTGCCGATCACGATCATGTTGTCGCGGGGAAAGTCCTGCGAGAACCCGTTGGCCAGCACTTCCGGTCCGTAGTTTCGCGTGATGAACTCCTCGGTCAAATGCGTGGGCCGGTAGACTTGAACCCCGAGCTTTTCCAGTACGTTGATCAACGCCAGATTTTCGGCTTCAAGCAGTTCCGTCTCGCTCTTCTTTTTGACGGGATGGATCATTTTATCCCAGGACATGCCGGCGGTGGCCAGCGTGTATTCCGCTTCATCGGGCGGCAGAATCTTGAGCGTCTCCTGCAACCAGGGAGCGTCCGCGTCGGGCGATCTCCCGTAGGGCAGGCCGACGATCACTTCCTTCAGCGTGCCGTATTCACTGTCAATGTATACGGGAGAATCGGCAGCGGGCGTGGTTTGAGGGGCTGCGAGAAGCAGACCTGCGGCCAGTACAAGCCATGAAGCGGTATCCTTCAGCATGAATGGTTCCTCCTTACTCTGAGACGGGTTCGGTTTCAGGCAACCGCTTAAGATAGCGGATAGCTGATAAACCCGTCAAGACAGGCCGTCAAAGACTATGGGCAATGAACGCATCTGCGATTCATTGGAATGGTCCTGCGCCCCGTCCGGGGCGCATGGATTGTATATTGCGCATTTCCCGGGGTCATTCGACCCCGGGCTATGCTCCAGGACCCCTCCGGGGTCATCACAAAAATAACGGTGCCCTCGTCGAGTCATTCCTGTCTCACAAATCGCACACGCGATTTTCACTAAAGCGGGAAATGGAACCCGACCCTCTAATGGGCGCATTTCCGATTTTGTGCATCGCACGAAGAGCCGATCAGACGATCGGCGGTCCCGGGAGCGCCGATCGTCTGATTGGCAAATGGTGCACGAAGATTCGGAAATGCCCGACCCTCCAATCCGGATGACGGTGCATGAAAAGCCTCATGGACTCGTTCAAACATCGGCCTTCAATCTCCTGTATTCTATCTGCTGCATTCTGTATTCTTCCTCCTGAATTCTTGCAGTGCATCTTCATGCGCGAAAGGCAGGAGGTTGTGATGAACAAGGTCGGTGCGGTGGAAGGGGTGATTCCATTCGAGGGGCACGAAACGTGGTATCGGATGGTGGGCGGGGATGCGGAAGGGAAAACGCCGCTGCTGTGTCTGCATGGCGGCCCGGGATGCCCTCACGATTATCTGGAGCCGCTCGAGGCCATCGCGGAAACAGGTCGGCGCGTCATCTTCTACGATCAGCTTGGATGCGGCAATTCCAGTTATCCCCAGGAACCGGACGGCTGGACGATGCAGCACTTCATCCAGGAACTGGATGCAGTCCGCGGGGCGCTGGGTTTGAGCCGCGTGCATTTGCTTGGGCAATCGTGGGGCGGTATGCTGGCGTTGGACTATCTGCTCGGCAAGCCCGCCGGTGTGGAGTCGCTCATTCTGGCCAGTTCGCTCTCGAGCGTGAAGCAATGGACGGATGAGGCGAATCGTCTGCGTTCGGAATTGCCGCCGGATGTGCGTGCGGTGCTGGACCGCCATGAAGCGGCAGGCACCACCGATGCGCCGGACTATCATGACGCGATGATGGCGTTTTACAACCGTCACGTCTGCCGGCTGATTCCGTGGCCCGAGTGTCTGACCCGCGCCTTCGAAAAATATTCCGCTCAACCGGAGGTCTATTTCACGATGTGGGGCCCCAGCGAGTTTCACATGACCGGGACCCTGAAGGACTGGGATGTGACGGACCGTCTCGGAGAGATTCGCGTGCCCACGCTCATCACCTCCGGGCGCTACGATGAGTCCACCCCCGCCATTGCCGACACGCTGCAGCGCGGCATCCCCCACGCCCGATCGGTAATTTTTGAACACAGCGCCCATGCCTCGCAAGTCGAGGAACCGGACGACTACCTGCGCGTGCTGGGACAATTCTTGGACGAAGTGGAGCGTGCGTGAACCTCGGGCGGCATTTTTGACAAATCCCGCGGGGTGAGTACCATGCCCGCCGCATTGGAAAAGTCAGCCGAATCCGGTGTCATTTGGTGTGCGGCACGGGAGCGGGGGAACCATTATATTGGGGCGCACCGGCGAGAAATCACCGCAGGATACTTTTTCATCCGAGCCCGTCAGCTAACCTCGCAGGCATGGAAAGAGGACTTCAGAATAATGGCTGCGCATGCCGCGATTTCTGAATTCTTCGTAATTCGAAAGGAGCGGTATCATGGAAAGCAGCGTGAGTGAATGGTTGGGATCGTTCAGTGATCGGGTGAGGGCGGCGGGCCGGGTGGACTCCTCCCTGTATGAAAAATACGATGTCAAGCGGGGGCTGCGCGATATATCGGGAAAAGGCGTGCTGGCCGGGCTGACGACCATCGGCGAGGTTCAGGCGCATGCACCCGGCGACGACCCGGCCCATCCGGGACCTGGACGTCTCATCTATCGGGGCCTCGATATCAACGATCTCGTCCAGGGCTTCTGGAATGAAGAACGCAACGGCTTCGAGGAGGCGGCGTTTCTGCTGCTCTTCGGGGAACTGCCCAACAGCGCTGAACTGGCGGAGTTCCAGTCGCGACTCTCCGAATTCAGGATGCTTCCTGATTCATTTGTTCATGATGCCATTCTGAAACTGGCGAGTCCCAATCTGATGAACGCCATGACGCGCGGCATTCTGGCCCTGTATGTGTCCGATGACCGCGCCGAGGACCTCGATCTTTCCAATGTGCTTCGGCAAAGTCTGTCGCTGATGGCGGTTTTTCCCTTGCTGGCAGCCTACAGCTATCAGGCCTCGGCCTATCAGCACGGCAACAGCAGTCTGATTATTCATGCGCCGAAGCCGGAACTCAGGACCGCCGCCAATTTCCTCCACATGATTCGGAACGACAGTGTATACAGCCGCCTCGAAGAGCGCCTGCTCGATCTGGCGCTCGTCCTCCATGCCGAGCACGGCGGAGGGAACAACTCCTCGTTCACCACCCACGTGGTGACCTCCAGCGGAACCGACACCTATTCGGCCATCGCCGCCGCCATGTGTTCGCTGAAAGGGCCGCGCCACGGCGGCGCCAATGTGGATTTTTATTCCGGCCTCCTGTACGGGTTGCTGGATATTCCTCACGAGTTGTATACTCCGCTCTTTGCGCTGGCCCGCGTGGTGGGATGGAGCGCGCACCGCATGGAGGAGCTGGCCAACGCGGGAAAAATCATCCGCCCAGCGTATAAGAGCGTGGCCCCCGAGCGGCCTTATCCGCCCATAAAGGCGCGCTCCATGAGCACCCAGCAGTCCGGCTGAAACGGGGTGTGCAGTCTGAATCACGCCCGCCATCGCCTGCGTGACGCCAATCATTGAACTCATCGGGGGTCTCTATGTTTGCCGTATTTCCGGGGTCGTGGAGAAGACCGGGCGCATTTCTGATTTGGTGCACCCTGTGCCAATCAGACGATTGGCGGTCCCGGGAGCGCCGATCGTCTGATCGGCATCGTGCGATGCACCAAATCAGGGATACGTCCGTGAATATCCCGGGCTGTTTTCCCCCTCTTGAATCTTTCCGCGCCTGGGGGTATATTATTCCCATTGTGTTTACAGGGGCGGTTTTTGCTGACGCGTAAGGACGATTCGTTCAGGAGGTCCCGATGCAAAGGTGTGCGACATCCCGAAAGGGCCACTCGGCTGTTTTTCCAATCATTGGAAAAAGCAGAGAACGGGCGCTCAGTGCCCTTCCAATCGTTGGAATGTTTCTCGTAGCGATGTTTCTGGTTTTTCCGTGCGGCGCGTTGGCGGAGGCGGAGGAGGCGCTGTATCGGGCCGGTTCCCGTCGCCCCGTGAGCCGCGATGCCATTCCGCCTTCCGTTCGTATTTTGTCCGACGATGGGCGCAATCTGCTGATTCAGCCGGGTTCCGCTGCCGATCTGGCGGCCTTATCGGCATTGGGCTTTCAACTGCGTCGCCTGCCTGATGTGCCCATGAAAATGGCGGTGCCGAAGCAGGCACTCCTTCGCGCGGATGGCGCGCTCATGACGTCCAATGCGTTTGTGGCCGCGATGGTCGCGAATGTTCAGCGAACCAATCTATACGCGATGATCAGCGAACTCAGCGGCGAAACGCCGGTCATGGCGGGCGGTGTGTTCACCAACATCGCCACGCGCAATACCTATGAAACCCAATCCGTCGATCGCGCGCTGGATTATGCCGGAAGCCGGCTGAGGGCGCTCGGGCTGGATGTGCAGTACCGGGATTGGTCGGTCGCCGGTGATGTTGCATCGAGCAATCTTGTGGCCGAACGCATCGGAACCAGCGCGCCGTCTGAAATCGTGATCGTTTGCGGCCACATCGACTCCATGCCGAACGGTCCGCTGGCCCCCGGCGCCGATGACAATGCCAGCGGTGCGATGGGCGTGTTGACCGCCGCCCGCGCCATGCAGAACCATACCTTCGAGCGCACGATCCGTTACGTGCTTTTCACCGGCGAAGAGCAGGGTCTTCTCGGCAGTGCGGCCTATGCCGCCGCCATTCAGACTGAAGGCGATTATGTAGTCGGCGTATTCAATCTCGACATGCTGGCCTACGACAGCAACTCCGACGGCCGGTTCATCCTGCACACGCGCACCACCAACAACCCCGGCTACGAAGCGGACTTTGCCCTCGCGTCGATCTTCACCAATGTCGCCGCCCTTTACCCCCTCGATACCGGGCTGAATCCCGAAATTCATGCCGATGGTGAAGAATACAGCGATCACTACCCCTTCTGGCAGAATGGCTTTCCGGCCGTGTTTGCGATTGAAGACTGGATTGATGACGTCACGCCTTATTATCACACCACCAACGATGTGATCGGCACACTGAATTTTCCCTACTACACGGCATTCGTGCAGGCCACGGTGGCTGCCGCCGCACACAGCGCGGGCCCCGTTGGCGAACTATCCAACGCGGAGAAGGTCTCCAACGCGGTTCATGCCGTGCGGATCGAATTGGAAGCCGTGCTGGGCAAATCCGTGCCGTCGCTGAGTCTTTGTCTGCAAACGTCGAACGAACTCTTTTTTGCTTCGTCCTCCGAAAGCCCGGAATTGGCGCTGACCACGAACATGACGTTCCGTTTCGCGAGCAACACAAAGAATTTCACGGCGACCGCCGTGCTGGATATGATGGAGCGGGGCTGGCTGGATATTGCCGATCCGATCACGAACACGATTCCCGGCTATGCAGAACCGTACATTCCGACGGGGACGAACTGGGCGATTCCGAACAAGGATGAAATCACCATCCGTCAGTTGCTGCGTCACAGCGCGGGGGTCTATGACGTGGATAACGATCCGGTGCCGGGCTGCGGCGGCGAGAGTTATACCTCATGGATGATGGCGCAAGACCCCGCGCACCAATTCACCGTCGAGGAAATGGTCGCGCAGAATGCCGTTTATCAACTTTCGTATTTTGCGCCGGATGAGGGCTATCATTACAGCAACACGGGCTTCGCCCTGCTCGCGGAAATCGTCGGGCGGGTCTATTCGCTGCACAGCGGCACGAATAAAACACTAACGGATTATTTGACCGATTATGTGACCGGGGGCCTTTCCCCGGTGAATCTGCCGCGCATCCGTTTTCCGAATCTGGCGACAGATACCGCGCTGCCGGAACCGTATATGCCTGGAACGATTTATGCTCCATCGAATATCACAATGGTTGTGTCGAACATGAACATGAGCGCCCAGGTGGGCGAGGGGAACGGATACGGCGGCATCGTGGATATGAATCGCTTTATCCGCTCGGTGATGACCGGGAGCAATGTGCTGGATGAGAATTTCGTGCGCCTGATGCAGACCAATACATCGCCGTATAACACGGACTATGCGCTGGGCTGCACGTACGCCACTGATCTGGGCTTTGGACATAACGGGGCGCGCGTGGGGAATCTGTCGCTGATGAGTTACAACCCGGAACAGGATGTTTCCGTGGTTGTTTATCTTCCGCTGTGGGATTTGCGGGAGGGAATGGTGTCGTTCATGCCCTGTTTCAACGCCCTTTATGATGCGGCGCGCGCCGCTTTGCAGTCGCTGGGCTGTACGATTACACCACGGCTTGCTGATGGCACGGCAACCCATCTTACGTTGTCGGCCGGTATAACCAATGTGTTTGAATTTTCGGCGCTGCGGGACACGTATTATGGAATTTATTTCAGCAATCGGACAGCCGATGTGAGGTTGGAGGTGGCCCCGTCCGTGCACCCGGAATCCGTGACCGTCTTTACCAATGCGCTCGGGTGGGTATGTCCCATCGCCGGAACCTATCGGTTACTGGTAAGCGCCGATGCAAACAGTACGTGCGCCATGCGGTTCTATACGTTGACGAATGCCATTGCTCAGGCAACCGCGATGATTACCAATATGATGTCGGCCTGTGACGTTCCGGCCTGCGGCGTGGTGCTGGTGGATGAAAATCATGTGGTATGGGTCGATGGTTTCGGACTGGCCGATCCGCTGACCGGTCGCGCGGCGGATGCCGATACGGTATACGGAGTGGCTTCCGTTTCCAAGACGTTCGGCGCGGCGGCGATTATGCAGATGGTGGAACACTATGGGCTGGATCTGGATGCCTCGGTCACGAATGCGGTGGCGGAGTTCAGCATCAGGCAGCGTTTTACCAACAACGTGATCACCCCGCGCACGATCCTGACGCATCATTCCGGCATACCCGGCGATATGCTTAACGGGGATTATACTTTTGTCCCGGATACCGATTACCGGGCGCGCCTGCTGGAAGAACTGGCGTATGAATACACCTGTCAGCCCACGAATTTTTCCTGGGCGTATAACAATGCCGGATTCACACTGCTGGGTTCCATCGTGGAAAATCTCAGCGGCATTCCGTTCATGGAATACATGCAAAGCAATGTGCTGGCCGTATGCGGCATGACCAACAGCTCGTTTGATATGACCTGGCCGGCCTTCAGCAATCGGATGGCCCGCCCCTGGATAGGAACAAACGAGTACGGCATTCGATCCGGCGCCTACCCCTGGGAATACTGCAACGCTGAAATCGCGGGAGGATTGTTCTCGACGCCGCGTGATATGGGCCGTTATCTGAAGATGATGCTGGCGGATGGTCTTGGTGAAAACGGGCGGGTGATGTCCACTGATTCGGTGGCGGAAATGATGACGCAACAGGATGTGGGCTGGCCGCTGGATATATACGAGCAGGGGCTGTGCTGGGTGTTGAGCGATCCGCAGTGGGACATGGATTATGCCGGGAAACTGGCCTGGCATGACGGCAGTTCGGCATTTTATAACGGGAAAGCCCAGGTGCTTTTTGATCAAGGACTGGCGGGATATGTGGTCTGTAATTCAACGCTGAACGGTGATTTGCCTGCTGCCGCTCTCCAGGTTCTGCTGCAGGCTGCCGTGGAGGATAAAACCGGAATCCCGGTGCCTTCACCGTATGAGCCGCCGTTCAGTCCGATCACCAATCTGCCGCCGGAACAGATCAACCTGGTGACCGGTCTCTATGCCGGTCAGGGGTACACCATTACCGTTCGTCCGGCGGAAACCGGTATTCAATTCGAAACGTGGACCCCTGATGGATCTTCATCACAGAACCTGGTGGCACGCGAAAACGGAATGTTTTCCGCGACCAATTCCCAGATGGTTCAGTATTACTTCACCAATGTGCAGGATCATTTCGTGATGATGCTGGATATGGCATCCGGTGCAGAAACGATCAATTGTCCGCGGGGTGATCGTGTGGCACAGGCGGGCTGTTCGGCCGCCTGGTCGAACCGTTTCGGCGCCTGGCTGAATGTTTCGCTGCTGCCGATTGATTATACGCACTACGCGCCGGATGAACTGGCATCGGTCTCGCGCGGAATGAACCTTTTCGTCGAAGAGCATGCGCTGATGGCGGAGGTGAGCTGCTCGGCATTCGGTCGGCTTATCCTGGAGCCGGGGAATGATGAAGTCGTATTCAGTCAGGGGTTCGGACGCTCCATGGGCTGCGCCATTCAGGTATTCAATACCAACGGTTATGATCATTTACG
>JAQVYB010000193.1 GCA_028708815.1 Kiritimatiellia bacterium
GTTGCATGTAGTTGGTCACCGCGAGCGTCGGGCACATACCCAGAATCTGCCGATATACGGGATTCTCGGGCAGGATACCGTTGATGAAACGCTCGAGGGGGGTTGGACCTTGATCACTCATGATTACTGGTCCTCCTGGCCGGCCAGAGCCACCTTGAATTTGTGCACGGCGCTGTTCACAATATCCACCGTACTCTGCGAAGAAATGGTGGCGCCGGTAATGGCGTCAATTTTGTTGTTATCGGGTGAGGCATCGCCATTCTTTGTCACCACCAACGGTTCCTTTGTGGATTTTCCGGAAAACTGCGCGCGATAAGAGTCCGGCCCGCTCGCCACAATTTTATTTCCAAGGCCGGGCGTTTCATTTTGGAACAGCACATAGAGCCCGGTGAGGTCGGAGGCATCCGTATTCAATCCGATGAGCACCTCGATCTTGTCCGCAAACCCCTGGCCGGAGGCCTGCAACACCCAACCCACCTGCTCCCCCGCTTTGTTCACGGTTTTGTAGGCCATCAGATCGCCGTACTGCCCGAGTTCGCCGCTCACGGCTCCAGGCGTGAGATTCGGCAACTGACTCATGGTGTCCGCTTTTTTATTCGCCTGAATCCGTCCATCGAGGCCGCGCTGCACACCTGCCAGCGCCACGCCGAAGAGTACGGCCAGAAAGAGGATCAGCCATCCCTGCTTGATGTAATTATTTTTCATTCATGCCCTCCATCGGGTCGCCCTTGACTATGAACCGTAGGTTTCTTCATTTTCTCACCGGCACGGGCCCGCCCACGGGGGTCGGTATCGTCCATCGGTTAATCAGCGGTGTGACGGCATTGGCCAACAGCACCGCGAACATGACGCCTTCGGGGTAGCCGCTCAACTTTCGGAGCACCATCACAAAGAGTCCGACAATCACACCGAACACCCAGCGCCCTTTCGGCGTGACCGGGCTGGTCACGGGGTCCGTCGCAATGAAAAAAGCACCGAAGAGCGCGGCGCCTGCGGCCAGTTCGCGCAGGACATCAAGCAGATTAAATGAAACAGCGAGGGCACTGACCGCAGCCATCGTGCCGAGCATGGCGACCGGTATCTGCCAGGAGGCGGTACGGCGCATGCACAGGTAGATGCCGCCGATCAGGCAGGCGAGCGCACTGGTTTCACCAATGGAGCCATTCGTGGTTCCGAGGAAAAGCGCACGCAGACCGGTAAGAACCCCTTCCATCTTGAGCAGCGTCAGCGGCGTAGCCGAGGTCAACGCATCCACCGTGCTGTTCGGAAGCACATAAGCCGAGGCACCCATCAGCGAGGGAAAGGCAATCATTACAAAGGCCCGCCCAACCATGGCCGGATTGAAGAGATTATAGCCCAGCCCGCCGAAAATGGCCTTGCCGATGCCAATGCCGACGACGGCGCCGAGTACCGCCACATACCAGGGCGCGGTAGCCGGAAGAGAAAGCGCCAGGATCACGCCGGTAATAGCCGCCGAGCCATCCTTCAGGCTGAACGGCTTGCCGCGCATCCAGTTGAACAGCGATTCCGCCACCCAGGCACTCAGCACCGCATAAAGAATCTGCCGGAGGGCCGCCACGCCAAACACGAAAAAGCCCGCCAGGACCAGCGGAATCAGTGCAATCAGCACATCGAGCATGATACCCGCTGTGTTAATCTCCTCGCGGGCATGCGGGCTGCATGCCACCTCATAAACCGCCCTGTTATCGTTCTGCTCTACCATACTTGTTTCCTTCTTCCCGTACACTCATTCACTTGCGCGGCATCTGCACTTTGCCCATTCGAATCAATTGCACCAGCGGTATCCCTGCCGGACAGGCATACGCGCAGCACCCGCATTCCATACAGGCCATAAGGTGGTACCGTTTGGCCACATCCCATTCCTTCTGGCGCGCAGCCAGAGCCAGGCGGGTCGGGATCAGGTTCAGCGGGCAAACATCCACACAGCGACCACATCGGATGCACTGCGTTTCCTCACTCGTGCGCACATCCTGATCGGTCAGCGCAAGAATGCCGCTGGTACCCTTGGTGACCGGCACATCCAGCGAACCCACCGTGAATCCCATCATCGGTCCACCGGAAACAATCCTCGCGGCATTCGGCAGCAATCCACCACAGCACTCAATCAGAGCGCGATACGTTGCGCCGACCGGGACCAGCAGATTTTTCGGAGTATGCACACCGGCGCCGGTCACCGTCACCACGCGATGCGTGAGGTTTCCATCGCGCAGGATGGCACGCGCCACGGCCAGCGCCGTACCCACATTGATCACCACCACGCCCACATCCAGCGGAAGCCCGCCGGTCGGAATGATGCGCCCGGTCACGGCCAGCACGGTTTGTTTTTCGCCGCCCATCGGATATTTGGTTTCCACGGCGGCAACCTGCACGGGCGTTCCCTCCGCCGCCGTCTTCATCGCTTCGATGGCCTGGGGCTTGTTATTCTCAATGGCCACCACGATGTCTTTTGCACCGCAGGCCTTCGCCGCTATCCGGGCACCCGCAACGATACCCCGCGCAGCTTCGATCATGATCCGGCAATCCGCCGTCAGATACGGTTCGCATTCGCATCCGTTCAGCAGAAGTACATCCACCGGCTTTTTCTCGTTGCGCACCAGTTTGACGCTTGTGGGAAAAGCCGCACCGCCCAGACCCACGATCCCGGCATCCCGCACCCGTTCGGCAATCGCCTGCGGGGTCCATTCCTCCAGTTTTTCAATCGGCCATTCGCCGCCCAGCACTTCATCATAAAGCGCACGCCCTTCCAATTGCTCGCCTTCGGCGGTAATGGGAATCATTTTTACATGGCGTGCATTGGGCAGTGTCACCACGCTTTGCCGTCCAACCACGCCGTTCACAGCAGCGTGTACCGGCGCGGAAATAAAGGCCTCGGCATCGCCGATTTTTTCCCCCAGTCGAACCTGCTGCTTCGGCACAACCACCGCTTGACATGGCGCACCGGTATGCTGCTGCAAAGCAATCACAATCTGGGATACCGCCGGAAGGACCTCGATCGGCCGATCGGCGGCGAGGCCCTTGCCATCGGCAGGATGCACGCCTCGCGCAAACGTTCCTTTCACCGGGAAATTAAGCGTTGCATTCATTCCGCATTTCCACCTTTCGCTTAAAAAACAATCTGAACACGGCGGGCAAAACCGCCAGGATAAGAAACAGCAGCCCGAAAACCAATCCGGTACGGGCCGCTCCCTCGCGCACAAACAAGGCGGCAAAAATCACCGCAGCCAGAGGCAGAAGAAAGACAAGCAGGACCATCAGGACCAACCGCAGACCCGCGGGCGCGCCCGGCGGCGGGGGCTGTTGTCCCATGGAGCAACATCCGCAACCCGCTCCACAACCGGCGGGACGACTCTTTTTTTTCAATTCAGACGAAACGGTCATGATTAAACCCAACAGGCCAAAAAGGAAGAAAAACAGACACAAATAATCAGCACAATTTCAGGCATATTGAGATAAAAATCAAGCCTTCTATTCAGTTCATCGCGGAGCGGTATTTTTTTGCAAACAGAGGTTTGCATAAAGCGATTCGACGTGCCATCCAGCGCCGGTCACACCCATCATCATTGACAGCATCCATCGGGCAGGACTGCATCCAAAGTCCGACGGATTCTCAGGCTGAAATCAACGCTGCACCGCCCCCTTCTTCTTGAGCGCCTTACACACTGTTTCGGCAAGACCCATCCTGGAAAACGGCTTGTAAATCAACAACACCTCCTGCTCCACGTGCGCGTCACGCTCTATCACATGGTCGGCATAACCGGACATATACAACTGTTTCAACCGGGGATACAAAACGCTTAGTCGATCCGCCAATTCCTTTCCAGTCATACCGGGCATCAGGACATCGCTCATCAGCAGGTCGATCTGACCGGAATACGTTTCTGCAAGCCGCAGCGCCTCATCCGGAAGGGACGCAGACAAGACCTGGTACCCCAATCTTTTCAGAATCGCTCCACTCAGGTTGAGAATGCCCTCTTCATCTTCTACGATCAGAATGGTTTCGCCGTGCCCCCGGGGTAGTGAATCGGCCTCAACCGAGGGAGCCTCAATAACCTGGTCGGCGAAATGCGGCAGAAAGATACGAAACGCCGCACCATGTCCGGGTTCGCTCTCGACCTGAATGAAGCCTTCATTCTGCTTAACGATGCCATACGTCGAGGCCAATCCCAATCCCAGGCCCTTGCCGACCTTCTTGGTGGTAAAGAACGGCTCAAACACCTTCCCGAGCGTCTCGCCATCCATTCCACAGCCGTCATCCGTAACGGAAAGCAGGACATATTCACCGGGAAAGGCCCCCACCAGCTTCTTACACCCGGCTGGATCAATCGAGACCTGCCGCGTCTCCAACTGCACTCGACCCGCTCCAGTGATAGCATCCCGCGCATTAATGCATAGATTCACCAGAACCTGATCAATCTGTGTCATGTCCATCCTGACCGTGCACGGCCCGGCGGCAGGGTTCCAGATCAATTCGACATCCTCCCCGAGCAACCGGCGCAACATATTCAGCATGCCCTCCACCACCTCGTTAAGATCAACCAATCCGGGCACAATGTCCTGTCGCCGCGCAAAGGCCAGTAATTGACGGGTGATATTTCCGGAGTGCTGCGCCGCATGGTAAATTTCCTTCAAATCCGGGAACAGCGGATCCGAGGGATCGAGGGTCTCGAGGGCCATTTCGGAATACCCGAGGATGACCTGCAGTTTATTATTGAAATCATGGGCCACGCCACCGGCCAGACGCCCCACGGACTCCATTTTCTGCGCATGGCGAAGCTGCTCCTCCAGAGCCAGACGTTCGGTAATGTCATGCACGGCCGTCACGCGGCAGTTCTCTCCGCCGCGATTCGCATGATATGCCTCCACCTCGGCGGTAAACGTGGTTCCGTCCCTTTTCATTACCCGGACCACATAGCGAGTGCTTCCTTGCTCCAGCAGCTTTCGAAGCACCAAATCGCGATCATCCGGATGAACGAAATCAAAAAACATCCGTCCGATCAACTCCTCGCGCTTAAATCCGACCATACGCGCCATGGCGGCGTTCATGTCGGAAATCACCCCATTTCGATGAATAAAAACACCTTCCATGGTGAGATCAGAAAGGAAGCGGTACCGCTCCTCGCTTTCGCGCAGGGCCTCTTCCGCCTTTCTGCGTTTGGTGATGTCCACAAAGATACAGGCGAATTGCCCGGGATTGGGACGGAATGCCGTGACTTCAAACCGTTTTCCAAGCGATCCCAATTCATTTTCACAAACAATGGAGTCCCCATTGATGGCCACCCGCCCGCAGGTTTCAATCCAAGTCTGTTCCGTTTGCGGAAAGACGTCCAGAACCGTCCGCCCGAGAATGTCCTCCGCCTTCAGCCCGGTCAACCGTTCAAACGCCGGATTCACAACAAGAAAACGATAGTCCACCGGAGTTCCCTGCGCATCACATATGATTTCGTGTACCGCAAAGCCATTGAGCATTTCCCGAAACAGCATTTCATAATTCTTCTGCGCCTCAAGGAGCGCCTGCTCCTGGCGCTTCTTTTCCCGCAGATCCCGGACAAAACAGAGCACCTGTCCGCCCTGCACATGCGAATAGGTGACGGATAGCTCCAGCGGAATCAAAGACCGATCACGGCAAATATGGGTGGTCTCAAAAATTTCGAATTCATTCTTCACCACGCGCTGAATGCGCTCGAAGACCGCCTTCCGGTTATCGGAACCATCCAGGCGGGATGCATGCATTCCAAGCAATTCATCCCGTGCGTATCCCGTCATCCGGCAGTAGGCATCGTTGACTTCCACCAGGCATCCCGTGGCGGCATCCAGAACCACGAACCCGTCCCCGACGGCTTCATTATCCTTTATTTCAACTCTGTTTTTCTTCTTTGTCATAGCAGCCATTACATACACGAGCCAAAGGTGTTCCCCCACACAAAAACGCTTCGGCATGCTCCCGCAGCAGGTTTTCTTCCTAAACTCGGGTGAATTATCTCCGTTCATCATGAGGTGAATCAAGCCTCTTTGTTTACTTTGTGATTGAGCCAAAGCAAAATGCCTGCTTAGAATGCCGCATCAACAGTGAAAGGTGACAGCTATGCGTACAAGACATTCAGGCGGGGTATCCGTGGAAAAAGAAGCGCCGCTCAACATTCTGTTTGTCGCCTCGGAATGCGCCCCCTACGCCAAGTCGGGGGGATTGGGCGATGTGGTGGGCGCCCTTCCAAAAGTATTGGCCGATATGGGCCACCAGGTTCAGATTCTTATGCCGCTCTATCGTCAGATTGATCAGCAAGCCCACCACATACGCCCGGACGGCGCCGCGTGCATTCACCTGGGTGAAGGCACCGAACACTGGGTGGGCGTTTTTAAGACCATGCTGACCGACCAGGTCCCCGTCTGGTTTCTGGATTTTTCCGGCTACTATAACCGCCCCGGCATTTACGACGGCCCCGGCGGCGAATATGGCGACAATGCCTACCGCTTTGCCCTGCTCTCCAAAGCGGCCCTGCAACTCTGCAAGGACCGCCACTTCATTCCGCATGTCATGC
>JAQVYB010000194.1 GCA_028708815.1 Kiritimatiellia bacterium
TTTGCCAAAATTCTTACTATCAACGTCGCGCAGGCACGTGAACTTCCCGGCGTGGCCTGCGTACTCACCTGGGAGGACATCCCCCGCCGGGTCTATTCCTCCGCCGGCCAGGGCTTTCCCGAGCCGTCCCCTTATGATCAATTCCTGCTCGATAACATGGTCCGCTATGCCGGCGATGAAGTCGCACTGGTGGCCGCCGAAAATGAAGACATCGCCCTGCAGGCGATTAAACTCATCGAGGTGGAATACGAAGTGATGCAACCCATTCTGGATCCACACGAGTCCATGAAACCCGGCGCACCCATCATTCATCCCGAGCCGGAATGCGAAATCAAGATCCCTGTCCCCTATCATCCCGAAAAGAATCAATGCGCCGAAATCAATGCGGAAATCGGCAATCCCGATGCTGCCATGCAATCGGCGGATCTTAAGGTGGAAGGCACCTACTTCTCACATCTGGCCAGTCATGCCGCAATCGAACCGCATTGTTCCATCAGTTGGCTCGATCCAAACGGACGCCTGACCGTCGTTTCCACCACGCAGGTCCCATTCCACGCCCGACGCAAACTCAGTCAACTTTTCGACCTTCCGGTTAAGGACGTGCGCGTCATTAAGCCGCGTCTCGGTGGCGGATTCGGCGGCAAGCAGGACATCGTCACCGAACCGTATGCCGCGCTGGTCACCCTGCGAACAGGGCGACCCGCCAAATACCGAATGACCCGCGAAGAAGTCTTCACTTCCGGACGCTATCGCCACAGCGTATACATGGATGCCAAAGTCGGCGTGAACAACGACGGCGCCATCAAGGCTTATGATCTCTATGCGCTGAGCAACACCGGCGCCTACGGCTCACAGGGCCTGACCGTGACCTGCATGGTGGGCTGCCGAACCCTGGCCCTCTTCACCTGCCCCGACATGCGCTTTGTCGCCGACATTGTCTACACCAACACCCCCATCCCCGCCGCTTACCGCGGATACGGCGGAACCCAGGGTATTTTCGCCACCGTATGCGCCATGGATGAAGCCGCCGAAAAAATCGGGATGGACCCCGTGGACTTCTATCTGAAGAATATTCTGCGCGGACACTGCGAAGTCCCTATTCTAAAAAAGCTTGGCGAGGGCGACAAACTCGGCACCCCGCGCATCGGCAGTTGCGAACTCGCCGCCTGCATCGAAAAGGGCGCGGAAATGTTCGACTGGAAGACCAAGCGGGCACGCTCAAAGGGCGAAGGGCGCTACCGCCGAGGCGTCGGCATGACAATCATGATGCAGGGCTCTGCCATACCCTTTATCGATATGGCCTCCGCCTACATCAAAATGAACGAGGATGGCTCTTTCAACCTCCTCATGGGCGCATCCGAAATCGGACAGGGCTCCGATACCGTCCTCTCCCAAATCGCTGCCGAAGAACTCACGGTACCAACAGACTGGATCATCCCCTATTCCTCCGACACCGATCTGACCCCCTTCGACAAAGGCGCCTATGCCTCCTCCACCACCTACCTCTCCGGGATGGCCGTGAAAAAGACGGCGGCCAAGGTCAAGGAACAGATCATCGCCGTCGGCGCTGAAATGCTCGAATGTGAATCGGACGATCTCCAAGTGAAGGACGCCAAGGTGATACACCCCGCATCTGGAAAAGCCGTCACCTTCAGCGAGATAGCCATCCGCAGCATGTACCAGAACAATCAACAGCAGATTGCCGCCACCGGATCGCATTACACCAAAGAATCGCCCCCTCCCTTTGCCGCTGACTTTGCCGAAGTGGAGGTCGATACCTACACGGGCCATGTCAAACTGCTCGAATACCTCCAGATAATAGACTGCGGAACGCCCATTAATCCCCGGCTGGCCAAAGGGCAATCCTATGGCGCCCTCGTTAACGGCTTCAGCTTCGCCCTCAACGAACGCTTCATCTTCAATACAAAGGGCCGAATGATGAACCCAACTTTCGGGGGCTATAAAATATCCAGCACCATGGACATCCCGAAAGTCCGAAATGACTTTGTGCCATCCTACGAAGAAAGCGGCCCCTTCGGCGCCAAGAGCGTCAGTGAACTGGGCATCAATGGCGGCCTACCCGCCATATCCAACGCCATCTGTCATGCGGCGGGTGTCCGGCTTCGTGAAGGACCGTTCACTTCCGAGCGCGTTCTCAACGCGCTCCGTAAAAAACAGGAAGGGAGGTGCGGCTGAGCTTCAGCAAAAAGAAACCAATAAACCCGGATTCGCTTAAACTATCTCGTGGCATCATCTGTAAACAAATAGAGGGAAATTTATGCATACTACGTTGAAAAAAACTCTGCCGGCAACGCTGTTGACCGGCCTGCTGGCCTGCTTGCTCCTGACCCCGAACGCCAACGCATTCTGGGGAAAAAAGAAAGCGGAAGAAGTGAAGAATGCGGAAAAGCCGACCGCTGTGAACATCGCCGTTCTCCTCTCCTCACCAAAAGAAGAACCCTACAATACAGCCTTGATTCAGGCTCTGGAACGAATGAAGGCGGAAAAGCCCGAAGGCCTTGATCTGGAATGGACCGTCACCGAAAACGTGGCGCCATCCGATGCGGAACGCGTGCTGCGTTCCGTGGCCGAATCCGGAAAATACGACATCATCTGGGCACACAGCTCTTCTTTTGTGGCGGCTGATCCCGCTCTCGTGGATGACTTTCCGGAAATCATGTGGGTCTTTGCAGGTGCCGCTCACAAGAATAAAGGAGGAAACTTCTACCACGTCGTCACCTATCCGCATGAACCCGCCTATCTGGCCGGCATTATCGCGGGCATGATGACCAAGAACGACACCATCGGCGCCGTCGCCGCATTTCCCTTTGCCGACGTCAGCGTACAGGTCAACGGCTTTGTGGAAGGCGCCAAATCGGTCAACAAAAACCTGAAGGTTAAAATGACCTACATTGAAAGCTGGTACGACCCGACCAAGGCCAAAGAAGCGGCACTCGCACAGATTGCCTCCGGTGCGGATTACATCTACGCCGAGCGCTTCGGCCCCTTTGACGCCTGCGAAGAAGAGGGAACCTTTGCTTTCGGTCAGTATGTGGATCAAAACGACATCGCACCCGAAGTGGTGGTCAGCAGTGCACTGGCTTTCTGGGACCCCACAGTCAAACTGGTCGTGAAAGATTGGTTCGATCACGAAGTAAACGGCACCCCGTTCAATGCGCCGAAAGAAGATATTATTTTCTTCATGAAAGATGGTGGCTCGGGCCTCGCCCCATACCACGGCTTTGAAAAAGAACTGCCGAATGCCGTAGTCAAAAAAGTCAAAGCCGCCGAGAAGAAAATCATGTCCGGCGAACTCGTCGTTCCCATTATCGAGGGTCCGGTTCAGTCCAACTAACCCATCATGCGAAATTCGCTCAAAGGGCGCCGGAAACGGCGCCCTTTTTTCCGCCGCTCAACCGTTGGTTTATCAACATGAAAAAATCACTGCTCCTCCTCGCACTCTCCTTCGGATGCCTCTTCACGGCATCCGCCCGTTCGCCCTTCAGCGTACCGGATGATCCGCAATGGATTCGAGCCGGATCCGATGACGACATCCGGGCCTCCGGCACCGTCTATCAGTGCACCGATGACGGGGAATCGGAGATGCACATCGTATTCTTCCACCGGGTGACTCCTCACAACACGCGCAGCGAACACATCGCCTTCTTCAAAGAATTTCTGGGCAATATCCAGCAGGCCTATCCCAACGTCATCATGACCTACGCCCAAGTGCTTGGAGAGGAAGTGCCCTTCATTTCCGTATTTGACCCGGAAGGAAACACCTTCTTTTGGGGTGCGCTCTATCATCATGCCAACACCTACGAAATTGCCGTCACGGCAGAAGGACGCCACCCCACGCTCCCGCATCAAGTCACAAACCTACTCAGCAGGATAAGCCTACCCGACTGAATCCGCGCCATCTTATAACGCGAAGAGGTGCGTTCATTTGTTTATTCGCGCATTGTCGCATGGTTCTCGCTTAGGACATCGCAAACAAACGTTTGCATAAAGCAATCCGTCATCTGGATCCGGAGTAGATCACATCCAGATGGCTGACAACATCCAAGAGTCCGAGCAACATCCCATTCCGTCGGATGGCTACGGATCCATGCTGGCCGTTGGCGGGGTATAATAGATTTTATTGGTCCACGTGAAGCCGGCAGTCCCATGCCTGTAAATCAGGAGGGCATCATCCTGGCCAATGGGCCGTTCCGAAGCCCCCACGGGGTCATTCACGCTGGCGGAGCCATAGTACCAGGCACTCATCGGCACATTGTACCACAAAAACTTCCCATCATCAGCTATGCCCTGATTCTCACGATCCCACAGGAATATTTTGTCACTGTATCTTGAGATGCCGCGTGCATTGCCGGAGAAGCCGGACTCGAGTAGATTCATGTCTTTCGGGTGCATGTTGCCGGGCAGTTGCATACTCACAAAGGTGTAGGCCTGGTTGCCGGAAATGGTGATGGTTGGCGTATTGGTGCGCAGCGCACCCACCAGGGCCAGATTGCGGCTGACAGATCCCGGGAGATTCACCAGAAAGCCCTGATCGATCGGAAGTTCAAATTCATCGGCTGCTCCCGAGCCTCCCTGCGACCACTGCCAAAGTCCCGAGGCGCTGCCCCGCCAGAAGGCGCCGGTGGGGGTGATCGAGCCTCCCTGACTGTAGAGTTCCACCTTCGTGCCGTGGGCGGAATCCACTCCCGCCGGCAGATTGTAGCCAAAGACGTTCGAGACGGTCGGATTCACCGGCGCTCCCGGCATAGCCACCCAGTTTCGACCCGGCCAAAGAATCGCTTTCTTCGCCACATACACCTGCCTGCTGGCAAACTTGTCCGTCTCATTCTGCCAGGCTCCCATGGGTGAAACACGCAGAAAACGCAGATTCGCCGCATTCAGACTGCTGAGGTTGTTGGTAAACACGGTAGTCGAAACCGTCGCGGTGGTGCTGTAGTGTTTAGTCCACGTGATGTTCGAAGCCGCAGTTCCGGAAGGCCAGGATACGGCATCGTAATAAATCAGGTCGTAGGAAATGCCTTCCACCGTGGTTGCATAAATCCGAACCTCCAGATCGTTCGCCGCATTCGGAACGCCATTGGTGATGTCACTGTTCGGCGTGGCACCCTGCACGTAATAGATGTCATCTCCCGCGTCGTTGGTATATTTAACCGTCATATAGGGCATCAGATTTTCAGGCACCCCTTCGATCACCCAATTCGTGTGCGCGGGAGAATGAGAACCACTGGAGAAACGGATGAATGTGATATTGCGGAAGTAGTTGGTCTTATCTCCCACGTAACTCAACTCTACCGTGATGGCATCAGCGGCGGCGGGTTTTGTCATGCTGCCGCTCACCTGAATGGAGGCATTCGTGGCAGACGCATCGGACGTGACCGGAAGCTCCAATCGGACGCCATCCTCCAGTACCAAACCGGAACAAAGCAGGGCATCCGGAGTGGTTGCACTGTTGCCCGGACGCACCACGCTCCCGCCCTTTACGGTCAACGCGCCGACCTGACCCGATCCACGCAGGCCGGCGTTCGTCACCACAACAGGCGCACTGGACAGCTCACCCTGAACCATCAGCAGTCCATTACTCACGGTTATCGTACCGCTGTTGTCCCCATCGCCAACGATCGTCAGAAGACCATCGCCGGTCTTGAACAAATTCCCGCTGCCGGAGAGCGAGCCTTCAATCGTCACAGGCCCATCCGTCATGATGGTGGTTTCATACGTACCCCGATCCATATCACCGAAAACAAGCGACCCGCCCTCATTGTTGTATACAAAAACGGGAGCCAGCAGTGTGACCGACGAGGTAATCATCTGCTGCTGGTCCGACAGGCTGATAATGGCGTCATACACCGAAATACCAGCCCCACCCAGCACAAACGGTGAGCTGTCATCGCCGATCCAAAGCTGCCGAACATGAAACGGGCTGGCCACATCATTGGTATTCATCGTTTGCAACCCACCATGGAACAAAATGTCCGTCGTATCCCCACTGTACGGCACTGTTTCGCTTTCCCAATTCAAAGGGTCATCCCAGTAGGCGTTATCCGCATCTCCGCCCCATACCCACTGCGAATACGGATTTTTATCCAGGTATACCTGACTGGAATTGACTGCTGATTCTCCATAATGAATATAGAAGGTATTCGTTCCAAGAGTCACGGCAGCCCCACTGGCATAATTATCAAAGGCACCTTGAATGACATCTCCCGCCTGAATCAGAACATATTCATCCTGCTCTCCGACGGTTTCTTCAAACGCTTCGGCCAGATCAATCTGCAAATCACCGGCCAGCGTCATGGCATTGTCCGTCTCAATATAATCAAATTCTGTTCCCGCTTCCGTACCATCCATATCCAAAACCAACAGGGAAGACGACTGCATCACCACGGCGCCGCTCACGTTGATCTGACCCGGATCATCGCCGCCCGGACGAATCGTCCCGGCATTTGTGACCGCTCCATTGATCTGGGCGTGCCCGCGCAATGTAGC